>CBFGQI010000223.1:0-5628 GCA_965650885.1 uncultured Oxalobacteraceae bacterium | reverse complement strand
TCACCTTGCGGTCGAAGCTGACCAGGCCTTTGTCGTTGAAGCCCGGCGTATCGCCCTCATTGCGGCCGGACGACGGGAAATCGAACCCGACCCAGATGAAGTTGGCCCACAGCCACGGCCGCGCTTGCAGCTGCGGCCACGCCGCTTCATGGTAGAGCGCCTGATACTGCTCGGGGTGCCAGCGTCCGCCCGGCTCGGGGCGGCGCGGCGGGTCTTCCTGGTGCAAGGCGCTGCCGCCCGCGCCATACTCGCTGACCGACAGCGGCGTGCCGGGGCGCTTGGCGCGGTTGCCGTCCAGGAAGGGGCCGAGATCCGCGAATTGCCCGTCGTACCAGCCGTAATAGACGTTGGATCCCACCGCGTCCGTGTGCGAAGCCTGCGGGCCATCGATTGGCGAGCAGCAGTTGGCATAGGCGGTCGGGCGGCTGGGGTCCTCCTCATGGGCGACGCGCTGCAATGCCGACAGCACGCGCGCGCTGTCGGCATCGACCCGGTAGATCTCGTTTCCCAGCCCCCACACCATGACCGATGGATGGTTGCTGTTCTGGCGCACCAGCTCGCGCAACTGCTGGGTGCTGTTGGCCAGGAAGGCGTCGGATTCGTTAACCGCCGCCGTCAGCGGCAGTTCGGTCCAGACCAGCCATCCCGCGCGGTCGGCCAGTTCGTACGCACGCTGCGGATGCTGGTAGTGCGCGTAGCGCAAACCGGTCACGCCAAGGTCGGCCAGGATGCGGTAGTCGGCATCGAGATCGGCGTCGGACGTGGCGAAACCCTTGCCGGGCAGGGAAGTCTGGTGCACGTTTACGCCATGCACTCGGTAGCTGGAGCCATTCAACAGCAAGCCGCGCTCGGGGTCCAGGCGGATATCGCGTAAGCCGGTCTGGAAGCTGAGCCGGTCGCGCAAGCCCGCCGCTGCGCCGCCTTGCTCCGCCAGTTCAGCTTCGCTGGTGTACAGGTAGGGGTCGCGCACACCTTGCCACAAGTGGGGCGAAGGCAGCGCCGCGTCCAGGGCGACGTCCACCGTGCTCGCTGGCGGCAGGGTTACGGTCTTGCTGGCGGTGGCGACGACGCGCTGCGCCGCGTCGCGCAAGCGCGTGGTGACGACGGCGCGCACGGCCCGGCCGCGGTCATTGCGCGCGCGCACGGTCCACGCCAGCGTGGCGCTGTCGGCCGTCACTGCGCGGGGTTTGAAGTACACGCCGGGGCCGCCGTAATCGAGCATGTCGAAATGCACGTCGCTGGTCGTCACCAGGCGCACCTTGCGGTACAAGCCGCCGTACATCGTATAGTCGCCACCCAGCGGCGCGGCCTCGGTGCCGGGTCCATTGTCGGTACGGACCACGAGTTCGTTGTCGCCGGCCTGCAGCATGTCCGTGACATCGAAGCGGAAACGCGCGAACCCGCCGGCGTGGCGGCCGGCCTGTCGTCCGTTGACCCATACATCCGTGATCAGGAAGGCGCCGTCGAATTCAAGGTAGTGCCGCTGTCCGTTGCGGACGCGCGACAACTGCAGCGTGCGGCGATACCAGGCGGGCCCGCGGTAGTCATCGTAACTGTGGGGCAGGGTGACGGCCTGCCATCCATGGTCGCCGGTCTTGTGGAACGACCAGCCGGTGTCGAGGGAAATCGCGGCGCGCTCTTGCGCGCTGGCGGCCATTGGTGCGATCAGGGCGCACAGCATCCATGCGTGAAGTGTTTTCATGATGCGCCATTGTCCACGGAGTCGGGTTGTCGGACAACTGACATGCGAGATTTTATTGAGCGTGTTGGTAGTTTTCACAATTGCGGCTGCCTGGCCCCACTTGCACAATCCGACAAAAATGCGGGAGACAGTGATGGAAAAGACTTTTGGCCGGATCGTTGTTGTCGGCGGCGGTTCGGCAGGCTGGATGGCGGCGACGGCACTGGCAAAGGCGCTGCCGGCCAGCACAGTGGAGCTGGTGGAATCGGAAGAAATCGGCATTGTCGGTGTCGGGGAGGCGACGTTCCCTTCCATCCGCTCCTTCCACCGCATCCTTGGCATCGATGAAGCGGAGTTCCTGCGTGCCACCAATGGCACCTTCAAACTGGGCATCGCGTTCCGCGACTGGCGCGCAACAGGCGAACAGTACTTCCACACGTTTGGCGATATCGGCGGCCTGGCAGGCCCGCGCGCCTTGTGGGGGCAATACCGCCGCGTCGATGACGCCGGCCTGGGTGCGCTCGGCGAGCAATGCCTGCCCAGCGTGATGGCGCGGGAAGGGCGCTTCCAGGCGCCGGATGCCGAGCGGCCGCAATTCGATTACGCCTACCACTTCGACGCCGCGCTGTATGCCGATTTCCTGCGCAAGGTGGCGCTTCAAAGCGGCGTGCGGCGCACCGAGGGACGCATCGTCCACGTGCAGCGCCGGGCCGATGGCGGCGTCGCGCAACTGCAGTTGGCCGATGGCCGCATGGTGGCGGGCGACCTGTTCATCGACTGTTCCGGTTTCGCTTCGCTGCTGCTCGGCCGCACGCTGCAGGAGCGCTTCGTCGACTTCAGCCGCTGGCTGCCGGTCGACCGGGCCTGGGCTTGCCCAAGCGAGCGCAGTAGCGCAGCGCTGGCGCCTTACACCCGCGCCACCGCGTTGGAAGCCGGCTGGGCGTGGCGCATCCCGCTCGCCAACCGCACCGGCCATGGCCATGTCTTTGCCAGCCGCTACATCGATGAGGAGCGCGCACGCGCGCAGCTGCTGCAGCAGCTCGATGGCGAGGCGCTGGCCGAGCCGCGCCTGCTGCGCTTCACCACCGGCCACCGCGAACGCTTCTGGGTGCACAACGTGGTGGCGCTCGGCTTGTCCTCCGGCTTCCTGGAGCCGCTGGAGTCGACCAGCATCTTCCTGGTCCAGAGCGGCCTCGGACGATTGATCCAGGTACTGCTGTCGCCAACGCCGCCTGGCGAAGCCGGCGTGGCAGCCTACAACACCGGCATGGTGCGCCAGTTCGAACGGGTGCGCGATTTCATCATCCTGCATTACTGCCTGACGGCGCGCCGCGACAGCCAGCTGTGGCGCGACATGGCGACGATGGAACTGCCGGAAACGCTGGCGTTCAAGATCCACGCCTGGCGCCAGGCCGGCGCCTTGCATCAATACGACGAAGAGGGCTTCGACGCCACCAGCTGGCTGGCGATCCATGCCGGCATGGGACATTGGCCGGAGCGCGCCGACCCCTCGCTGCGCGAGATGCCGCACCAGGACGCGCTGCGCGCCTTGCAGCATCGCCGCGGCGGCATTGCGGCGGCCGTTGCGGCAATGCCCACCCACGAAGATTACCTGCGCCGCGTACTGGCACGCTGAGCGCGGCCCTGCCCGAAGGAACAATGATGAATCGCCGAGAGATGTTGAAACACATGGGAGCAGCCGTTCCCGCCGCAGCCTTGTCGGGCGCCGCGCGCGCGGCCGCAGACGCCATCGCGCCCGGTGCGGCGAACCCGATCGCGTCCGGCCCCTTCAAGCCCGAATGGAACTCGCTGGACAAGTACCAGGTGCCTGAATGGTACCGCAACGCCAAGTTCGGCATATGGGCCCACTGGGGGCCGCAGTGCGAGCCGGAATTCGGCGACTGGTACGGACGCCTGATGTACGAGGAGGGCGGCGACGCCTACCGCTATCACTTGCGCAAATACGGGCATCCGTCCCAGTTTGGCTTCAAGGACATCATCGCGCAATGGAAGGCCGACAAGTGGGACCCGGACGCGCTGGTGGCGCTGTACAAGAAAGCCGGGGCGAAGTATTTCGTTGCGCTGGCCAACCATCACGACAATTTCGACCTGTACAACAGCCGCTACCAGCCTGAATGGAACTCGACCAGGATCGGCCCTCGCCAGGACTTGATCGCCGGCTGGAGCAAGGCAGCGCGCGCCAACGGCCTGCGCTTCGGCGTCAGCGTACACGCGGCCCATGCCTGGACCTGGTACGAGCTGGCGCAGCGCGCCGACAAGAGCGGCCCTTACGCCGGTGTTCAGTACGACGGCAACCTGCAGCGCACCGACGGCCTGGGGAAATGGTGGGAAGGGCTCGACCCGCAGGGCCTGTACGCGCAGCGCCATCCCCTCAGCAAGGCCGAGGGCGACGGCGGCGTGCACCACGAACAGTGGCACTGGGGCGGCGGCGCGTCGATTCCCGACAAGGCCTATTGCGACAAGTTCTTCGACCGCACGCGCGACCTGATCGATTCCTACGACCCTGACCTGGTGTACTACGACGACACGGTGCTGCCGCTGTATCCGTTCAGCGACGTCGGATTGCGCCTGGCGGCCCACATGTACAACCGCAGCATCGCCACCAAGGGCAGGCTGGAGGCTGTCGTCAACGGCAAGATCCTCAACGCGCAGCAGCGCCGCAGCATGGTGTGGGACATCGAGCGCGGCCAGAGCAACCGGATCGAGGAATTGCCATGGCAGACCTGCACCTGCATCGGCAGCTGGCACTACGACCGCCGCATTTACGACAACCGCGGCTACAAGAGCGCGCAGACCGTGGTGCATACCTTGATCGACGTGGTCAGCAAGAACGGCAACCTGCTGCTCAGCGTCCCGGTGCGCGGCAACGGCACCATCGATGCGCAGGAAACCGCGATCGTCGAAGAGATCGGGCGCTGGATGGCGCGTAACGGTGAAGCGATTTACGACACGCGCCCGTGGGCGGTATTCGGTGAAGGGCCCGTGATGGAAGAAGCGGCCGCGCCGATGTCGGGCGCCGGCTTCAACGAGGGCAAGGGAAAGGCTTTCACCGCAGCCGATATCCGTTTCACCGCCAAGGAGGACGCAGTGTATGCCTTCGTGATGGGCTGGCCGCAGGACGGCAAGGTGAACATCAGGTCCATGCGCAGTGCGACGCCGCATCTGCGCAAACGCATTGCGCGCGTCGAACTGGTCAGCACCGGCCGCCCGCTGGCGTTCCGCCAGACCGCCGACGGCTTGCAGGTGACGCTGCCGGCCTACAAGCCGGCGCTGGCTTACGCCAATGCGCTGAAGATCACCTGAACCGAAACCACTTGGAGATTTTTTGTTTGTTGTATTGGTGATTTTCGCAATTGCCGGTGAATACACCCAAGGGCAGAATGAATTCGTCGCCAGGGCGGCATCAGAACAAACCTAAGAGACGGAGACATTCCATGACGATTCGAATTCTCGCCGCGCACAGCGGCGAAATCGCCCGCGCCACGTAAGGCGCGGCGCGGGCGCCGGGCCCATCACGTCCGTCGCCCTACCACACGCGCAACACGTCCCGACAAGGCGGCGCACGGCGCACAAAAATAACAGCTGGATGAATTGGCGACGGACATGCCGTCGCCACACCTATAAGTCACAACGAGAGGAATCAGAGTGAAACACTTGAAGAAGACAGCGATCGCCATGGGGGCGGCACAGATTGCGTTGTTGGCCAGCGGTGCCTTTGCGCAGACCGCGCCGGCAAGCGACAACGGCAACACCGTGGTGGTGGTCGGGCAGCGTGCCGCGCTGGAATCGGCGCAGAAGCGCAAGCAGGATGCGGAAGAGATCGTCGACTCGATCGTCGCCGACGACATGGGCAAGCTGCCGGACAAGTCGGTGACCGAAGTGCTGCAGCGCATGCCGGGCGTGACCATCGACCGCACCATGAACCG
>CBFGQI010000222.1:0-5708 GCA_965650885.1 uncultured Oxalobacteraceae bacterium | reverse complement strand
GTCGGCAATGCCGCCAACGTGGTGTTGCCGCAACCATCGAAACCGGCCATGGTGCTGATGGGCGGCGGCCCGGATGTCGATGCCGCCTTTGCCTGGATGATCCAGAAAGGCGGCGGCGGCAACTTCGTGGTGATCCGCAGCCGCGGCACCGATGCCTACAACCCTTATATTTACGCGATGGGCGGCGTGCAGTCGGTGGAAACGCTGGTGATCCCCAGCCGCGCCGCCGCCAGCGATCCCTTCGTGGTCGAACGCATACGTGGCGCCGAAGCCCTGTTCATCGCCGGCGGCGACCAGGCCGACTACGTCGAATACTGGCAGGGCACGCCGGTGCAGGCGGCGATCCAGGAACTGGCCGGGCGCAACGTGCCGATCGGCGGCACCAGCGCCGGCATGATGCTGCTGGGGCGCTTCGGCTTTGCCGCGCTGAATGGCAGCATCACTTCGGCCGACGCGCTGGCCAATCCCTACGACAAGCGCGTGACGCTGGTGCGCGATTACCTGACCCTGCCCGACATGGGCAGCGTGGTGACCGATGCCCACTTCGATTCGCGCGACCGGCTGGGCCGCCTGGTCACCTTCATGGCGCGCATCGTCAACGATGGCTGGGCCGGCATGGCGCGCGGCATCGGCGTGGACGTGGAAACGGCGCTGCTGGTGGAGGATGGCAAGGGCACGCGCGTCGGTCTCGGCGCGGTGACTTTCCTGCAATCGGTCGGCCTGCCCCAGGTGTGCAAGCCGAAGCAGCCACTGACTTACATGAACCTCGATGCGCAGCGCATGGCCGGCGGCGGCAGCTTCGACTTGCGCAACTGGGCCGGCTATGGCGGATCGACGGTGCGCAGCACCGTGTCCGCCGTGGAAGGCGTGATCGTTACCAGGTAAAGTCGTCCGGGATCTTGTAGTCGGCGTAAGGATCGTCTTCCGCCGGCTGGGCGCTGGCCGCCTGCTTGACCGCCACCACCAGTTGCGGCGCGCGCTCGGCGATCTTCTCGCCCACTACCTTCGGCACCAGTTCGGCCACGCCGTCCAGCACCACGATGGCCAGGCGGCCGTTGATCAAGTGCTGCTGCACGGCGGCCGACACGTAGATGCGGTCGATCTTGCTGCCCAGCGTGAAGTTGTAGGCCACGTCGCCATTGCCCTTGGACTGGCGGTGCTGCTGCACCATCTGCATCACCTGGGCCATGACAGCCTTCTGGCTGGCGGCCGCATCGCGCTGCGCGTTCAGTTCGCGCGCCCGCTCGGCGTTCCTGCGCTGCTGCTCGAGCGCCGCCTCGCGCGCTTCGTCCACGCTCTGGATGCCGGCGCGGCGCTCTTCCTTCTTCTGCTTGGATTTATCCTGGTTGACCTTCTTGACCTTCTTGCTGTCGACCAGGCCAGCCTTCATCAATTGTTCTTGCAGCGAAACCATGTACTTTACTCCTTACGGCACAAAACGGCGGCGCAGCAAAGGCGGGATATCCTTCTTCACGCAACCTGGGACCAGCGGGTCCGGGATGAATTGGTGGGCCTGGTAATACGCTTCGGTGCCCGCTGCGGGTTCCAGGATCAGGCGGCGGATGCCCTGCTCGCGGCAATGCCGCTCGACCTGTTCCAGCAGCCAGCCGCCGACGCCGCGCCCGCGGTATTTCGTCAGCACCACCAGGTTGGTGACAAAGCAGAATTCCGGGCGCGCCAGCTCCAGGCGGGCGATGGCCGCCTTGCTCTTCGCCACGCTCACCACGGCCCACTGCACCTGGCCGCGCGACTCTTTCGGGATCTTCGGCTCTTCCCAGCCGGCGTCCTGGTGGAAGGCTTTGAGTTCCTTGAACGGCAGTTTGTCGACCAGGGCCAGGGTGAAATTGGTAGTCGGTGTCTCATTCATGGCGGCAGTTTACCAGAGCGGCTATAGTGGCGGGCATGACGAGCCTGACGATACCCGCACTCGCGCTGGCGGCACTGCTGCCCGGCGCCGCCGCGGCCGCCGCCGGCGATGCCGGCCAGCTGGTGGCCCTGGTCAATGCCTGGCGCACCGCCCCCGCCGTGTGCCAGGGCAAGCCGCGCGCCGCCGTGCCGGCCCTGGCGCCGCTGGCGGTGCTGTCGCGCATCGCGCTGCGGCCCAACATGATCCTGCTGGCCGCCCTGGACCAGGCCGGCTACGACCCGGAAGTGGCCGACGCGGTGCAGGTGGCCGGCCCGGCGGACGCCCGCGCCGCCTTCGACGCCCTGCGCGAGACGTATTGCGCAACGCTGGGCAGCACGCGCTACCGCGACATCGGTGCCCACCGCGCCGGCGACGAATGGACCATCGTGCTGGCCGCGCCGACCCCCAACCCCACCGTCCTGCTGCCCAGCGTGGCGGAGGCGGCGGCGCAAGTGCTGCACGCGACCAATGCGGCGCGCGCCGAAGGCCGCTATTGCGGTGATACCTGGATGGCGGCCGCGCCACCGGTGCTCTGGAACCAGCGCCTGGCCGAAGCGGCGCTGGGGCACAGCAGGGATATGGCGCAAAAGGGGTATTTCTCCCACACCGACAAGCAAGGCCGCGAAGTGCCGCAGCGCGCCGACGCGGCCGGCTACGCCTGGCGCCACATCGCGGAAAACATTTCGCGCGGCCAGACCAGCGCGCAGGAAGCGGTCGCGGGCTGGGTCAACAGCCCCGGCCATTGCCGTTCCCTGATGAACCCGCGCTACGCGGAGATGGGTGCCGCTTTCAGCATCCGCGAAGGCAAGCGTCCGGCAGCGTACTGGACCCAGGTGTTCGGCACGCCGCGCTAGGGCGGCCACCTCCTGGCGCTGGATGCGGCTTGACTTCCGGTCATCACCGGCTAGGCTTAACTGATCGGCAGCCCGTGGCATGCCGCTGCGGGTGCCGGTGTATGGGGGATGCCATGGACACCAAGAAGCTCATCAGTGAAGGCTACCAATTGTTCGCGCAAGGCGACCTGAAAGGCCTGCTCGAACGCTATTACGACGATGCGGAATTGATCAACCCCGAATCGGACTACCTGCCCTTTGCGGGCAGCTATCACGGCAAGCAGCAGATCGCCGAATTCTTCACCAAGCTGAACCAGACCGCCCAGTGCACGCGGCTGGAACCCCAGACCATGGTGGCCGAAGGCGACACCGTCGTCGTGACGGGCGAGTCAAGCTGGATCGCGCGCAGTACCGGTATTTCTTATGACAATCCTTTCGTGCATGTGTTCAAGATGCGCGACAACAAAGTCGTGTCGCAGCGCGCCTATTACGACACGAGCAAGCTTGAACATGCCCTGCAACCCGCGACCGCCGGCAAGCCGGCCGGCGCCCCGCTCCACCACTGACCAGGAGACCCACATGCCGACCGCCCGCTCCCTCTTCCTCACGCTGGGCCTGGCGGCCGGCGCCCTCCACGCAGCGCCGCAGGTGGACGTCATCGCCAGCGGCCTGAACAACCCGCGCGGCATCGCGCTGGCGCCCAACGGCCAGCTGTACGTGGCCGAAGCGGGCAGCGGCGGCAACGGCGCGTGCATCGTGCTGGCCGATAACCGCAATGCCTGCTATGGCGAAAGCGGCGCGCTGGTGCGGATCGACCCGGCCGGCGTGGCAGCGCCGCTGCGCGTGCTGAGCGGCCTGCCTTCGCTGGCCCCGCCCGGCGGCATGGGCGGCGTCGGGCCGCAAGGCATCGCGTTCCACGGGGCCGGCAACGGCCAACTGGTGCTGGGCCTGGCGCTCAAGGGCTCGCAGCGCGGCGGCCTGGGCGCCAAGGCCGCCATGCTGGGCACCACGCTGCAAGTGGGCGTGGACGGCCATTGGAAGCAAGGCGCCGATCTGGCCGCCTTCGAAGAAGCGCACAACCCGGTCGGCGGCGGCAACGACAGCAATCCCTTCGGCGTGCTGGCCCTGCCCGGGCGCATCGCCGTGGCCGATGCCGGCGCCAACGCCCTGTTCGGCGCGCAAGCGAATGGCCAGACCGCCACCCTGGCGGCCTTCGAAGCACGCATGGTCGATGCGCCGCCCTTCCTCGGCCTGCCGCCCGGCAGCAAGATCCCGATGCAATCGGTGACCACCAGCGTGGTCGACGGCCGCGACGGTTATCTGTACACGGGGGAACTGACCGGCTTCCCCTTCCCGGTGGGCGCGGCCAATGTGTACCGCATACCGCTGGCCGGCGGCACGCCGGAAGTCTTCGCGACCGGCTTCACCAATATCATCGGCCTGGCCTTCGACGCCTCGCACCGGCTGCACGTGCTGCAGGTCGGCAATGGCCTGGCCGCGCCGGGCGGGCCGCCGCTGGCCGGGCCTGGCAAGCTGCTGCGCATCAATGCCGACGGCAGCCGCAGCACCCTGGCCGACAACCTGTTCTATCCGGGCGGGCTGGCCATCGCCGGCGATGGCACGATCTATGTGACCAACTTCAGCATCGTGCCCGGGCCGATGCCGCCCGCCTTCCCCGCCGGCGGCCAGGTATTGAGGATCAAACCGTGAACGCGCCCGCGAAAGCGGGCATGGCAGGCGCTGCCGTCCTGACGCTGCTGCTGGCAAGCGGGACCTCGCAGGCATTGCGCGAACCGGCCTTCGATCCCTTGCTCGATGGCGTGCGCTGCGGCGCCGGTCCCGGCGCCCGCCCGCCGGTGCTGGCCATGCTGGCACAGGCCGAAACCGCGCCCTTCAAGCCGGCGCAGCAGGCACAGCAGGCGGGCCAGCCCGCCAGCGCCGCCCCGCCGCTGTACCGCGACCTGGGCAAGCTGCACCTGTCCGTCACCACGCGCAGCCCGCGCGCCCAGGCCTATTTCGACCAGGGCTTGCGCCTGCTGTTCGCCTTCAACCATGCCGAGGCGGCGCGCGCCTTCCGCGCCGCGCAGCAAGCCGACCCGCAATGCGCCATGTGCCACTGGGGCGAAGCCCTGGTGCTGGGGCCGAACATCAATGCACCGATGTTTCCCGAGGCGTTGGCGCCCGCCTTCGCGGCCGCCGAACGCGCCGCGGCCGCCGCCGCCAGCGCCAGCCCGGTGGAGCAAGCCCTGGTGCGCGCCCTCGCCAAGCGCTATGCCGCCCAGCCGGTGGCCGAGCGCGCGCCCCTGGACCAGGCGTATGCGGCCGCCATGGCCGACGCAGCGCGCAGCTTCCCCAACGACGATACGGTGCAGGTGCTGTTCGCCGAAGCGCTGATGGACTTGTCCCCATGGGATTACTGGGAAGCCGGCGGCGCCAGGCCGAAGGGCCGCACGCAGGAATTGCTCGATGCGCTGGAGCGCGTACTCGAGCGCAATCCCGACCATCCGGGCGCCATCCATTACTACATCCATGCGGTGGAAGCCTCAGTCCACCCCGACAAGGCCCTGCCGTACGCGCGCCGGCTGGCGCGGCAAATTCCCGGCGCCGGCCATATCGTGCACATGCCCTCGCACATCTATTACCGCCTGGGCTTGTACAAGGATGCGCTGCAATCGAACCTCGATGCGATCGCCATCGATGAAGCATACTTCCGCGGCGCCGCCAGCGATGCGGTGTACAAGGGCGCCTACTACCCGCACAACATCCATTTCGCGATGGTGTCGGCCCTGATGGGCGGCGACGGCAAGGCCGCGCTGCAGGCGACCCGGCGGCTGGAGCAAGCCATCGGCCCCGATACGCTGCGCGCCCTGCCGCCGCTGCAGCCGGTGCGCGCCGCGCCCTACTTCGTCCACGTGCAATTCAGCAGCCCCGACACGCTGCTGGCCCTGCCCGACCCTGGCGCCGAATTC
>CBFGQI010000221.1:0-5718 GCA_965650885.1 uncultured Oxalobacteraceae bacterium | reverse complement strand
TAGCGGCTGAGCCCGTGTCCGATTGCCAGACCTGACCCCGACTCTCAGCGGGCTGATGCATAGTGTTTGACATTACGCAAAGCTTCCTCTGGTCAATTGATGCAAGGTGGAATCAAACCCACTCGGAGGAGGTGCTATGGCTGTCATGACAATCCACCTGGCAGGTGACGTGATTTCCGCAATCGCCAAATGGGCGCCGATGGAGCAGATGTCGGCGGAAGAATTCATCCTCAGCGCCGTGTCGGAAAAATGCGCCAAGGCCAACGCGCTGGAGGAAGTCGAACAGTTCTGGCGCGAGCTGGCCCTGCCCCTACCGCTGCGCAATTGACGCCAGTTCGGCGCTCATGTTCGCGACCGCGGTGGCCGTGTAGTTATCGGTGAAGAAGGGGTCGGCGAACAGGCTGCCCGCCTCGGCCTTGGCGCGCAGATGCGCCAGGATCTGCGCGCGCTGGCTGTTGTAGCGCTGCTCCGGCACATGGGCGTATTCGGCGCGGATGCCGCGCGCATAGGCCTGGTACACCTCGGCTTCCTGGCCGAGGATGGCCAGGTCGACCGACAGCATGGTGTCTTTCAGCGGGTGCACGATGGCTGCGCCCTGGAAGTGGTCGGTGGCACGGATCAGCGTCGCCACGTCGTCGGCGCGCACGGTGTCCGCTTCCAGCCCGCTGCCCAGCCACAGGCGCGCGCTGGCTTCCTCGTTCGACACCTCGCCGGCACCGTGCGCATACACGGCATCGTGGAACCAGAATGCGGCCTTGACCAGCGCCACCTGCGCCGGCGCGGCGCCGGTGTTGGCGGCCCAGGCGCGGATTTCCGCCAGCCCGTGCACCAGGTGGTCGAGGTTGTGGTAGTGGCGGTCGGCGCCGCCGTACGCCGCCTCGCCGGTCAGGCGCTCGAACCACTCCGCCGAATGCGGGCGCTCGCGCCACAGGCTGTCCCACTCCTTGCGCAGCCAGGCCAGGATCCAGGCCTTGTAAGCCGGGGCGGGGACGAATTTCTTCATGGTCCAATTCCAGCCCACCGGGCCTTCCAGCGCCTTCACGAAACTGGAACTCACCGAACCCAGGTCGCGCGGCGGCATCACGAACAGTGTCTTGGAGCCGCCGATCACTTCCACATTGGTTTGCTGGATCAAATTCTCGTAATCGAAATCGGCCGTGCTGCGGATGCCGCGGATCAGGTAATCGACCCCGTTGCGCTTGGCCACGCGCGCCGTATATTCGCTCTTCACGATCTGCACCGAGACGTTGTCCCAGCCGCGCTCGGCGCAGCTTTCCAGCACGATGGCCTTGCGCTCCTCGGCGGAAAACTTGGGCGCCTTGGTGGAATTCTCGGACAGGAAGACCACCACTTCCTCGGCGATGGAACGCGCTTCGCCAATGACCCACATATGGCCGTTGGTGATGGGGTCCAGCGTCCCCGAGAAACCGATCTTCTGCATGCCCAGCTCCGGATGTCGAAAACGACATTCTAGCGCGGGGCAAACTCCACCGTCACTTTCAGGCCGCCCAGGCGCCCGGACGCGTCCAGCGCCAGCCTGGCGCCATGGCGTTCGGCGATGGCGCGGATGATGGCCAGCCCCAGCCCGCTGCCCTGGGCTTCGCTGCCGGGCACGCGGTAAAAGCGGTTGAACACGCGCTCGCGTTCTTCCGGCGGGATGCCGGGGCCGCTGTCTTCCACCACCAGCCGCGCCCCGGCCTGCGCGCCCGGGGCGGGCGCCAGCACCGACACGTCCACCGTACCGCCGGCCGGCGTGTACTTGACGGCATTGTCGACCAGGTTGCGCAGCAGGATCAGCAAGGCGTCGCCCTGCCCCTGCACCGTGGCTTCGTCGGCTTGCTCCAGCCCCAGGTCGATGTCGCGCGCCTGCGCGGCGCCGGCCATGTCGCCCACGCTGCGCTTGGCCAGCTCGGTCAGGTTGACCGGTTCGAGGCGGGCATCGGCCGCTTCGGTGCGGGCCAGCACCAGCAATTGCTCGACCAGGCGCGACGCCCGCTCGACGCCGGCCGACAGGCGCCCGATCGCCACGTCGCGCGCCTCGTTGCAGTCGGCGCGCGCCAGGCTGAGGATTTGCAGCTTGAGCGCGGCCAGCGGGGTGCGCAGCTCGTGCGCCGCGTCGGCCACGAAGTTCTGCTGCGCTTCGAAGGCGCTTCCGACGCGCTTGAACAGCAGGTTCAATTCCTGCACCAGCGGCCGCACTTCGTCCGGCAAATCGGCGTCGGACACTTCGGACAGGTCGTCGGCCTTGCGCGAGGCCAGCTGCCGCTGCACCCGCGCCACCGGTGCCAGCGAACCGGATACCACCCACCACACCACCAGCATCAGCACCGGCGCCATCAGCGCAATGGGGCCGACGGTGCGCAGCGCCAGCGTGCCGGCCATGCGCTTGCGCACCGACAGGTCCTGCGCAATCTGGATGGTCTGGGTCGCGGTCTGCGCCGAGAACACGCGGTACGTGGTGCCGTTGGCGCGCACGTTGGAAAAGCCCAGCACGGCGCGCTGCGGCAGTTCGGCACGCGACAGCGAGCGGAACACCTGGATGCCGTCCGGCGTCCATACCTGCACCACCATCTCGTCGTTGCCGGGGTCGTTGGGGTCGGTATTGCCGGTGGCGGCCATCGGCGCATTCGAGCGCAGCGACATCGCCATCTGCTGCATGTGGTAGTCGAAGATCTGGTCGGCGTCGTTCAGGGCCGAACTGTAGGCGATCATGGCTTGCGCCACGGCAGCCATGGTGATCGCCGCCAGCAGGAACCATAGCAGGCGCCCACGCAGCGAGTGCGTGACGTTGACCTTCGGGACCGCCATCATCATGCCTTGGGCACCATGTAGCCGAGGCCGCGCACGTTCTGGATCAGGTCCGACCCGAGCTTCTTGCGCAAGCCGTGGATATACACTTCGACCGCATTGGAATTGACTTCATCCTTCCAGCTGTACAGCTTTTCCTCCAGCTGGGCGCGCGACAGCACGATGCCGGGGCGCGCGATCAGGGCTTCCAGCACGGCCCACTCGCGGGCCGACAGGCTGACCGGCTGGCCGTTGGCGATCACTTCGCGCGTTTGCGGGTTGATCGACACGCCCTTGTGCTCGAACACCGGCTCGGCGCGGCCGGCGGCGCGCCGCAGCAAGGCGCGGATGCGTGCCAGCAGCTCGTCCAGGTCGTACGGTTTGAGCACGTAATCGTCGGCCCCGGCATCCAGGCCGGCAATGCGCTGCGCGACCGCGTCGCGCGCGGTGGCCACCAGCACCGGGGTCAATTCCTTGCGCGCACGCATGGAGCGCAACACTTCCAGCCCATCCTTCTTGGGCAGGCCCAGGTCCAGCAGCACCAGGTCGTACGTCTGGGTTTGCAGGGCCGTATCGGCCATGGCGCCATCCTTGACCCAGTCGACCGCATAGTGCTCGGCCCGCAGCAGGTCGAGCACCACCTCGCCGATCATCGTGTCGTCTTCCACCAGCAGGAGGCGCATTATTTTCCTTTCTTGTTATTAACCGAGGCGCACCGGGATAAAGATGCGGTCCTCGCCGCGCTGGATCAGCAGCGCGACGGATTTGCTCGATTTTGCCACGAGATCGCGCACCTCGCCCACCGAATTGACCGGGCGCCCGTTCACCGACAACAGCACGTCGCCCGGCTGCACGCCGGCGCTGGCGGCGGCCCCGCCGGCATCCTCGATCAGCAAGCCCGTGGCCAGTCCGGATTCGCGGCGTTCCAGCGGGTCCAGCTGGCGCAGCGCCAGGCCGAGGCGCAGCCTGGCGGCCGCCTCGTCGTTCTGCACGGCCGCCACGTTGCGTTCGGCAGCATTGCCCAGCTTGCCTTCCAGGGTGACGGACTTGCCCTGGCGCCAGACTTCCAGCGTGACCTTGTCGCCCGGCATGGCCTGGCCCACCATGGCCGGCAGGTCGCCGGAAGCGACGATGCTCTGGCCATTCATCTTGCGGATCACGTCGCCCGCCTTGAGGCCGATCTTGTCGGCCGGACCGCCGCGCTCGACGTTCGAGACCAGTGCGCCTTCCGGCGATTCCAGGTTGAAGGAATCGGCAAAGCCCTGGTTCACTTCCTGCACCATCACGCCCAGGCGTGCGTGCACCACCTTGCCGGTCGACACCACCTGGTCGCGGATGCGGGTCGCCACGTCGATCGGGATCGAAAACGACAAGCCCTGGTAGCCGCCGCTCTGGCTGTAGATCTGCGAATTGATGCCGATCACTTCGCCCTTGGTGTTGAACAGCGGGCCGCCCGAGTTGCCGGGGTTGATCGCCACGTCGGTCTGGATGAAGGGCACGTTCGAATCGTCCGGCAGCGAGCGGCCCTTGGCGCTCACCACGCCGGCCGTCACGGTGTTCTCCAGCCCGAACGGCGAGCCGATGGCCAGCACCCATTCGCCGACTTTCACGTCGCCGGAGCGGCCCAGCGGCACCACCGGCAGGTTCTTGGCATCGATCTTCAGCACCGCCACGTCGGTCTTGGGGTCGGAACCCAGCACCTTGGCGCGGAATTCGCGGCGGTCGGTCAGCTTGACCGTGACTTCGCTGGCATCGCGCACCACGTGGGCATTGGTCAGGATGATGCCGTCGGCGCTGACGATGAAGCCGGAACCGACGCCGTGCGACGGCGCCGGGGCGCCGCCGCGGCCGCGCGGCACCGGCACCTGGAAGCGGCGGAAGAATTCGTAGAACGGATCGTTTTCCGCCTCGTCGTCGCCGCCGCGGAATTGCGCCTTGGT
Organism: uncultured Oxalobacteraceae bacterium; assembly: GCA_965650885.1. Lineage (GTDB taxonomy): Bacteria > Pseudomonadota > Gammaproteobacteria > Burkholderiales > Burkholderiaceae_D > Rugamonas. Next base: position 991 of record CBFGQI010000221.1, on the reverse strand, counting down.
GGTGCCGGTGGTGCTGATGTTCACCACGGCCGGACCATTGCGCGAGGCGATCACGCTGAAGTCCGGCAGGGAAATCATTGGCGCCGGCACCGGGGCCGGCGCGCCCTGGGCGGCATTGGCCGGGGCGGTGGCGGTGGCGACGGGATGCGGCGATGCAAAGGCCTGGCTCTGCTGGACAGCGATGGCTGCACCGGCACCGATCACACCGGCGGTGGCCAGGGCCAGGAACATGGTGGTGGCGTTGCGCATGGTTGACTCCTGAAGAAGATGACTCTCAACGGCTCAAATATGCGGCAGGAAACTTAGACATGTCTTAATGCGGCGTCGGACATTTTTACGCGCGCCGCCCGCCAGGGGCGAAAACCGGCTGGCACGAGGTATGCGTGATAGCTGGCGCAGGCTCCCGTCAACACATTTTCCCTGGAGAACAGCCATGTATGTCCTTTCGAAAACCCTTGCCGCCGGCGCGCTGGCCCTGGCCACGCTCGGCGCCACGGCCGCCCCGATCTTTTCCGTCAATGAGGGCTCATTCTTCGCGCCACCGGGAGTGACCGCCTCTTTCAATGCCGACGCCATCAACGGCTTTTCGTCCAACCGCATCCACCACATGGCCGGCGACCCCGTCACGGTCTACCATGGTGCCGGCTATGCCTTCTTCAACGGCTTCTCACTGGCCAGTTCGCCGGTCCCGGGCAGCGTGACCAAGGTCAACAACGAATACGGGCTGTACGCGGTATTCACCCAGACGTTCACCTGCAGCGCGGCGCTGTCGCCGGGCATCTCCTGCACCAACACGGCCTTCCATTTCGAATTGTGGGCCGATCCGGACAACGACAACACGTACTCGCTGGCCACCATCGGCGCCGACCCGACCGTCACCGGTGTCGGCACGCAATACAGACTGGCCGCCGGCGACCTGACCAGCGGTGTCGGCGGCCTGGATGCGCTGGGCGGCGCCTTCCAGAACCTGAACTTCACGTTCGACCTGTAT
>CBFGQI010000220.1:0-5779 GCA_965650885.1 uncultured Oxalobacteraceae bacterium | reverse complement strand
CGGCCTTGCCGCTGCTGCGCAACTCGTGCACGACGCGCCGCAGCTCGCTTGCCAGTGCTTCGTCGGCGCTGCGCCGGCCCAAGTGCAAATGGATTTCACGCTCCTGCACCGCAATCGAATCGCCCAGGCGCTTGCGCGGCACGGCGAGCATGCGCATCGAGTGGAAGATCGCCAGCCGCGTGCCGACCGACGCGTCCAGCCGCCCTTCGAGCAGCATGCGGATGCCTTGCACCTGGTCGGTGATCTCGTGCCTGCGGTACTCGCTGTCGTCGAGGAAGGCGGCGCCATAGTCCGAGCCGCGCACCATGCCGATGGTACGGCCGCGCAGATCGTGCTGCCCGCCCAGCTTGAAGCCGGCCCGGCCGATGGCAATCACTTCGGCCGTCCACAGCATGCCCATCGGCTCGGCCGCCTGCGCGATGGCGGAGTTTGACGCGGCGATGATCAAGTCCGCTTCGCCGGAACGCAGCATCGCTATCGCGCGCGCATAGGGTGCGACAGTGACCTCGATATGGCGCCGGATGCCGTGCGCGATCATGTCAATGGCGTCGACGAAAAGGCCCGACTTGTGGCCGCTGCCATCGACCATCCCGTATGGGGCGATTGCCAGCACCACCGCACGCAGGGGGCGGCTCTTCGCGGCGTTCGCCGCGGCCGGTCCCTGCGCCGCGCCCGGCCGCGCCCCGGCCGGGCGCGCAAAGGCGCCCAGCGCCAGCGCGCCCAAGCCTGCAGCCGCACCGATGGCGCCCGCCACACGGGCCAGCATCCTGCGGCGCGGCACCATGGCCATGGCTCAGGCCCCGGCAGTGGCGCTGGGTCGCTCGGCAATGCGGTCGCGCCAGGCCTGCAGGTTGGCCAGCCCCGCTTCGGCGGGACGGAATTTCATCAGTCCGCGCGCAAACTCCAGGGCGCAAAAGCCGGTGATGTCGGCAATGGTGAAGCGCTGGCCTGCCACGAAAGGCTGCCTGGCCAGCACGCCATCGAGCCAGCGCGCATTGTCGCGGAACTTGTCGCCCTGCGAGGCGCCGAAATCAGGGAATTGCGGGTTCTCGATCGGCGCAAAGCCGGGATGGGAATGGCGGATGGCGTTGGCCGCGATCGCGAACAGGTGCAATTCCATGCGCCGGTCCGCCATTTCGATGAAAGCGCGCTCCTCGGCCCCCTCGCCCATCAGGTTGGGCGCCGGATGCAGCCCTTCGAGGTAGGTGCAGATGGCGCGCGTTTCGCACAGGATGCGGCCATCGTCCAGTTCCAGCGCCGGCACGCGACCGAAAGGGTTGAGCGCCAGGTAAGCCTCGCTGCGATGTTCCCCCTTGCCCAGGTCGACCGGCTGCAATGCCAGTTCGATGCCCTTCTCCGCCATGAACATGGCAACGCGGCGCGGATTGGGGGCACGGGGGGCGGTGTACAGCTTCATTCGGTCTCCTTATGGTGATCAGCGCGACTGGCCGGTTTCCAGCATTTTGCGCGCCTCGGCGGCAAATTGCTCCACTTTCTCCTCACTGTCGGCGCGATCCAACACATTGCTGGGCGGCCGCTCGATGCCGCGCTGCACCGCGGGCCGCTGGCGGATCTGGCCTATCCAGCGCTGCAGGTGCGGCAAGCCTTCGGTGTCCACCCCCGACCAGCGGTGGGTGCGCACCCAGGCCCAGTTGGCGATATCGGCAATCGAATACTCCCCGGCCAGGTATTCGTGCTGCGCCAGGCGTCCGTCCAGCACCCGGAACAGGCGCCGGCACTCGCCCTGGTAACGGTCGATGGCAGGCTGGATCTTTTCGGGGAAATAGCGGTAAAACACATTGGCCTGGCCCATCATGGGGCCGATGCCGCCCATCTGGAACATCAGCCATTGCAGCACCAGGGAGCGCCCTTTGGGATCCTGTGGCATCAGGCGGCCGGTCCGTTCGGCCAGGTAGACCAGGATGGCGCCCGATTCGAAGACGGCGAAACCGTCGTTGGCGCGGTCGACGATGGCCGGGATGCGGCCGTTGGGGTTGATGGCCGTGAACCACGGCTCTTTCTGCTCATTCCTGCCCAGGTCGAGCAGGTGCAGTTCATAGGGCAGCGCCAGTTCTTCCAGCGCGATGGAAATCTTGTGGCCGTTCGGCGTGGGGGCGGTGTACAGGTCGATCATCGCGGCTCCTTTCACGGAATCGCTGCATCATAGCTGCTTTTCCGCCCCCACGCCGGGCGCCTTGCCGCGTCAGCTGCGGCGCCGCGCGAAGGCCATCAGCGGCAGGCCGGCCAGCAGGAACAGCCAGGCCGTGCCGGGTTCCGGCACCACCGTCACGTCGGCCAGCGGGCTCGCCACGCTCAGCAGGTATTCCGTCGCCTGCCCGGTGATGGGCTGCACCGACACCGTCCCCAGGTCGCCATTGGCGCCCAGGTAGCTGGTGGCGTTGAACAGGGCCCAGCCGAAGGTGGTGCCGACATCGCCATGCTGCACGATGAAACTGAGGTCGAAAGAAAATTTGCCGCCCAGCGAAATCGCCTGTACCCAGTCGCTGCCGCCGTTGGCGTTGCTGAATTCGATCGGTCCGGGAGCCGCGCCGCTGACCGATCCGGTCACGTCCGGCGTCCCCACCAGGTCGCCGGCCAGGTTGCTGACGATGGCGGTGGCCGCTGCCGCATCGGCCAGCCCGATGAAGTAGAAGCCGAGGAAGGCCGGGCCACTGCCCAGGGACGCGGTGTCGATGCTGACCTTGTACGACGGGCCGGCGACGGCTTGCCCCGCGCCGCAAGCCAACATGGCGGCCAGCAGCAGCCTGGCCAGCATAGTGTGCAGAATGCTCATGGTGTTTTCCTTAGTATTTTGCGCTGATGAGTTTTCGGGTATAGCTGATGGCCGCCTTCGAAGGATTGCTGAAGATGGTGTCCAGCGTGACGCTCTGGCCCGGCCCCAGGTCCAGCATGGGCAGCGTGATGTACGGCGCGCCATCCTTGATGCCGGTCGCGTTATCCAGCGTGACGCCGGCGGTCAGGGCATCCAGGCGCAGCTGCAACGGGCCGTAGATGGTCTTCTCCGTCGGGTTCACCACGGTCACCTTGCCGCTGTACTTCTGCGTGAAGCGGTTCATGACCAGGCCGGACAGCTGGATCTTGACGCTGGCGGTGACGTCCACCGGCGCCAGCAAGTCGAAACGGTCGGCATGGAAGCGCAATTCGCTATAGGACGAGATGCCTGGATACGCCGGGTCGGTCGGCGGGCCCGGATGGTCGACCCGCACCATGAAGTAGCGGAAGCGGCGTTCGGCCAGGCCAGGCAGCACCGGGATCAGCTCGAGTTCGAAGTTGCGCTCGCTGGTATCGGTGGTCTCGCGGCTGGTCAGCAAAGTCCAGTTGGCATTGTCGTCCGAGCCGTAGATGTTGATACCTTGCGAGCGGTTGGCGAACATGAAGCGCGCCTGGATGCCGAAGGCGCTCGCGGCCACTCGGTAATCGGGACCGAAGTCGATGGTGACGAAGTTGCGCAAGTCGCCCGACGTGCTGTTGTAATCGCCGTCCACCAGCAAGCCGACGCGGTTCACGTCCAGCGTGGTGGTGGTGACCATCTTCCTGCTCCAGTCCAGGCTGCCATCCAGCGCAACGCGCGGGTTCAGCAGCTCGAGCTTGGCCACCACGGCTTGTACGGATTTCAGCAAGGCCGGGAAGTCGGCATCGGACACCGTCATCATTTGCTCCTTCAGCGGTGCGATCTCCTGCATGAAGGTGGCCAGCGAAGGCGTAGTGTAGACGCTGGCCGGGTCATAGCCGCCCTGCGCCGCGGCAAAGGCTGCCGCGCGGTCCGCGTGCACGCTCAGGCGCGCCGTCATGGTGCTGACCGAAATGCCGTCGGTGGCGCTGATGACGATGTCGTGCTGGCCGGTTTGCGCCGCAGTCGGCGTCCAGTGGAAGGCGCCGGTCGAAGTGTCCAGCGTGGCGCCGTCCGGCAGGCTGATGGCCTGGTACACCACGCTGTCGCCGACTTGCGCATCGGTGGCGGTGTAGGTGGCCGTGTAAGGCACGCCCTGCACGATCAATTCGGTCACCGGCACCACCGGCATGGCGAAGCGCGGCGGCGTCAATTGGGTGGGCGCGGCCATGTTCACGAAGTCCACGTCCAACGTGGCGCCTTCCGGGCCGGTGAACTTGAAGTACATGATGTTGTCGCCCTGGCGCTTGCCGGCGGTCGCTGCCCAGGCGCTGTCGGGGACGATGTAGCGCCACTGGCCGTCGGTATTCGGCACTGTGGTCGTGCTCCATGGGCTGGCGCTTTCGGTGGCGCTGGCGGCCAGCTTCATCACGGCATTGGTGCGCACCATGATGCCCACCGGCGCATACTTGCTGCGGTCCGCGTAGCGCACGTCGTGGAACACCACGGTGGCGCCGGCCGGCGTCACGTTGGCATGGCCGAAGGTGCGCGCGCCGTCGGTCATCGTGCTCCAGTCGCCGTTCAGGAAGACCGACTTGCGTTCGGTTTCCAGCATGCCGGTGGTGGCCGGCAAGGCCACGCCGGTCAGCACCTTGGGCAGCGACAGGAAGGCTTCCGCCCCCATATCCTTGTTGTCGGGCGAGCCGCGGCCCCAGCGCGTGACGAAGTCGTCCGAATGGGCGGCGGCCGTGGCCAGGAAAGGCGCCTCGGTGTCGACGTCGACGCCTTCTTCGTATTTGTAGACGTTGTACAGTTCGGGGATGCCGCCCACCTCGTACAGGCGGCCGCGGTAAGCTTCCGACATGCTGGACGTGCCGCCCGAGGTATCGGCCCACGGCGCCGCGTAGCCAAGCATGAACTGGGCATAGGCATTGGCGCCCATCAGCACACGGTTGCCGCCGAACTTGTAGACGCTGACCGCGTCGCCCGCGGTGGACGGCTTGCCGGTGAAGGGATCGACCTTGGTACCCTGCGCCGTCACCAGCCGCAGCAAACCGGTCAGGTTATCGACGTTGTCGCCGCCGTGGGCCTGGTCGCGCTGCATTTCCTGGATCTGGTAGAAGGGGTAGCCGAACTTGTTGTAGGGGTTGTCCGCTTCAATGCGCGGGATCAGCGGCAGGATGGCGCCATTGATGTTCTGGCGCGTCGAGGTCGCGTTGACCGTCATCCATTCCACGGTTTCATCGTAGCGCGCGCGGTTATCGGTGAAGATCGCGCCGGCCATGCGCCCCACCAGCGAATACACGTGCTGGTTCATGAAGCGCTCATTGCTGGCGAAGAAGGTGCGCTCCATCGGGTCGATCAGGTTGTCCTTTAACTTCTGGGTGTCGGTCTCGGTCCACACCAGGGGATAGGCGGTATAGCTGGCATCGCCGGGCGTATAGCGCATGATCTCGGCGGCGGCCAGCATGCGGAACAGCGGCACACCGGTATGGATGTGCGCATCCGGATAATAGGCATAGCCAGCCGGGTTCATATTGCTCCAGGTGCGCAGGATGCGCATGGCGTTGCGGCGGTACTCGTTGCGGCCCGTGATGTAGTACAGGATGGCCTGGGTCAGCGCGCCCTGCGAGTCGTTGATCAGGCGCACCTGGGCGGTGTTGCCGTTGAAATTGGGCGTATTGGGCGTATCGACCTTGGTCGAATCGCGGTTGGTCGGCAACAGGTTGATGTTGGCGTAATTGCAGCACACCGTGGCCAGCGTGTTGTAGTAAGTCTTGTACGGCTCGACGTCCGCGCGCACTTGCTGGCGCGCATATTCGAGCTGCTCCTGGGTGATGCCCAAGGCTGGGTGCCTGAATCCGGTCGCGCTAACTGAGGACTGCAAAGCTGGCGTGGCGACAAAGTCGACGGCGTGTGCGGGCTGCA
>CBFGQI010000219.1:0-5783 GCA_965650885.1 uncultured Oxalobacteraceae bacterium | reverse complement strand
AGGAGTGGAGATATGAAGCTGCATCCAATCGGCATGGCCGGCCTGCTGGCCGCCATGCTGGCCAGCGCCGCCGCGCAGGCGGCCGGCAAACATGACGGCGCCGGCCATGGCCAGAAGCTGAAGGAAGCGCCGCCGCCGCACCAGCGCACCACGCTGCCGCCAACGCCGGAGCAAAGCAAGTACGACCTGGCGCCGTCGCGCAAGCCGCGCAACGACCTCATGCCGCGCAATATGAAGGCCAGCGTGGCGCCCAAGGCCGCTACGCCGCAGTGCAAGGACATGAACACGCTGGCTAGCTATAGCGGCAGCGCCCTGGCCGAGTACGTCGCCACGCTGCCGGACTACGAGTGCACCTATCCGCTGTTCTCGGCCGCACCGTCGCTGGCCACCACCATCTATTCCAGCGCCAACGTGAGCGCCGTCGCCAGCCGCCTGGCCAGCGAAGCGGCCAGCTACAACGCCAGCAATATGAAGCTGGTGAACCTGGTGCTGTACCTGCGCGCCGGCTATTACCAGGCCAGCGGCGGCACCATCCCGGCCCTGACCGAATCGGTGCGCGCCCCGCTGCGCACCGCCATCCATGGCCTGCTGCAAGGCAGCGCCCTGTACGCCAACAACCCCGTGGCCCCAACCACGGCGGGCGAGACATGGAAGCTCACCACCAATATGCACGACGAGGTGCAGTACCTGGCCGATGCGAAAGCCACCGTGGCGCGCTTCACCAACACCGCCTCCGCGCCAAATGCGGCGGAAGCGCTGAAGCAGGACAGCGCCGGCGGCGGCATGACCGGTGTGCTGACCTTGCTGTTCCGCGCCCATACGTCGCCGGACGTCGGCACCGCACTGTCGAACGACATTTCGTACGCGAACACGCTGTACGCCTTCATCACCAACAACAAGGCGGCCCTGCTGAATTCCAATGCGGGCTACCAGCTGACCGATGCGGCGAACGAAACCTTCCGCTTCATGCAATACGCCGGCCTCAAGCCGCAGGTCAAGACCATGGTGCAGAACACGCTGAATACCACCACCATGCTGGGTGCCGACAGCGGCATGTGGCTGGCGGCGGCACAAGCGGTCAAGTATTACGACAGCGCCAATTGCGCGCAGTACGGCGTGTGCAACTACGAGGAACAGCTGGCCAACGCGGTCTTGAAGACCAGCTACAGCTGCAGCCCGTCACTGCGCTTGCGCGCGCAGGACGTGACCCAGGCCCAGGTGCAGGAAATCTGTAACGCGCTGGCGGCGGAAGAGGGCTACGTGCACACCATGCTGCAGACCAACCGCACGCCCGTGGCGCACGACAACAACACCGCGCTGGAGCTGGTGGTGTTCGACGACTACAGCAACTACAGCAAGTATGCCGGCGTGATCTACGGCATCGACACCAATAACGGCGGCATGTACCTGGAAGGCGACCCGTCCCAGGCCGGCAACCAGGCGCGCTTCATTGCCCACGAGGCATCGTGGCTGCGCCCGGCCTTCAAGGTGTGGAACCTGGAGCATGAGTACGTGCACTACCTCGATGGCCGCTACGATATGTACGGCGACTTCAGCGCCGGTACCGCGGTGCCGACGGTGTGGTGGATCGAAGGCATCGCCGAATACCTCTCGCTGCGCAACGACAACCAGCCGGCCATCGACATGGCGCGCAGCCGCAAGTATCGCCTGAGCGAAATCTTCGAGAATACGTACAGCATGTCCGATTACGCGGACCGCGCCTATCGCTGGGGCTATATGGCGGCGCGCTTCATGGTCGAACGGCACCGGAGCGACGTCGACCAGGTGCTGGCGAAATTCCGCGTCGGCGACTACACCCGCTACCGCGACTTCATGCGCGGCATCGGCACCCGTTACGACAGCGAATTCGCCGCCTGGGCCGATGCCGCCACCACGGCCGGCGAACCGCCGCTGCCGGACGACCTGTCCAAGCTGCCGGCCTGTGCCTCGACCAGCCAGCTGGGCAAGAATTGCGCGATCCGCAACCTGTCGTCCAGCTCGCGCGCCTACCTGTACCTGATGGTGCCGGCCGGCGCGAAGAACGTGAAGCTCATGAGTTCCGGCGGCACCGGCAACATGGACTTGTACGTGGCGCTGGACCGCTACCCGAGCACCACGTCCTTTGATTACGCTTCCACCAATGCCGGCAATGCTGAAAGCATCAGTATTGCCAGCCCGCTGGCCAACCGCTGGTATTACCTGGTGCTGGAAGCCAAAACGGCCTTCAGCGGCGTCACGGTAGGTGTGACTTACGAGTGAAAAGCCGTCCAGGCCGTATAATGTAGGCAACCGGCGGCACCGCCATTTGTCTATACAAGTTGCCGCCCAGCACCCCTGGGCGGCATGTTTTTTTGAGGGGCCGGATCGCGCGCAAAGCGTGACAGGCAGTAATTCTCCCGCCAGCGCGGGCACACAGCGCTTGTTGCTAATCCGCCAAGAAGCTGTTGTCTTCAGGCAACCAAACACCGGTTTCAAAATTTATTTTTAGTCACTTTTTTCCGGTTTGGACCGTCCTGCACGTGAAGTAGCACTTTCACTATCTTTCATAAGTCCCTAATTTCTCAACGGTTTTTACCTCGGCCATTTCTCAAGGAATGGCGCTAAGTCCTTAATTTCATTGGACAATTCGACGTTTTCGGTAGGGAAAATCGCTTGACCGGCTTGTAACCATCCTCTAAAGTGGGCGATAGTGTGAAAAAGTGTAGTTTTGTGGGATTTTTTAATTAAGGTAAACCGTGTTCCAAGGCGCGTCCGCGATCACATTAGATGCGAAAGGCAGGATGTCCATCCCGGCCAAGCATCGTGACGCACTGATGATCCAGTGCGAAGGACGGCTCACGCTTACCAAACACCCGGACGGCTGCCTGCTGATGTATCCGCGCCCCGTCTGGGAAGCCAAGCGCGACCAGATCGCCCAGTGGCCGATGGCGGCCCGCGGCTGGCAGCGCATCCTGCTGGGCAATGCCGCCGACGTCGAGATGGACTCGGCCGGCCGCATCCTGGTGGCGCCGGAATTGCGCGATGCCGTCGGCCTCGGCCGCGAAGTCGTGCTGTCGGGCATGCTGACCCACTTCGAAATCTGGGATCCGGTCAAGCGTGCCCAGAACGAGCAAGCCACCATCGAGGTGGGCATGCCCGATACCCTGTCCGATTTCTCTTTCTGAGGCCGACTCCAGATGACGACGACCTCGGTGCCAGAATTCCAGCATCGTACGGTGCTGTTAGATGAAGCGGTGGATGCGCTCGACCTCAAAGGCGAGCGCGCCAACGGCATCTATATAGATGGCACCTTCGGCCGCGGTGGCCACAGCCGCCTGATCCTGTCCCGCCTGGGGCCGGCGGCCCGCCTGATCGCTTTCGACAAAGACCCACAAGCTATCGCCAACGCCGAGACCATCGGCGATGCGCGCTTCACCATCGTGCATGACAGCTTCGCCACCATGGCGGAGGCGCTGGCCGAACGCGGCATCGCTGCCGTGGACGGCATTTTGCTGGACCTTGGCATCTCGTCGCCGCAAGTGGACGATGCGGCGCGCGGCTTCAGTTTCCGCAACGATGGCCCGCTCGACATGCGCATGGACACCACGCGCGGCGTGTCGGCGGCCGAGTGGCTCGCCACGGAATCAGAAAAAACACTGGAAAAGGTGATCAGAGAATATGGGGAAGAACGGTTTGCTTTTCAGATTGCAAAGGCGATTGTTGCTCGCCGGGCAGTCGAGCCAATTTCAAGCACACGACAGCTTGCCGGTATCGTGGCAGGCGCGGTCAAGACTCGCGAAAAGGGCAAAGATCCGGCCACCCGCACCTTTCAGGCTATCCGGATTTTCGTCAATAAGGAGCTTGAGGACCTCGAATCGGCCCTGAGCCAGGCGTTCGGCGCCCTGAAACCGGGCGGCATCCTGGCCATCATCAGCTTCCATTCGCTGGAAGACCGCATGGTCAAGCAATTCCTGGCATCGAAGGCCAAGGTGGAACAGCCGGACCGGCGCCTGCCGATCAAGGCCGCCGACCTGCCGCAGCCGGAACTCAAGCTGCTGGGCCGCATCAAGCCCTCCGACCGCGAGGTCGATGACAACCCGCGCGCACGCTCGGCCGTGATGCGCGTGGCCATGCGCCTGCCGGCGGGAGGCGTGCCATGAGCAACAAGCTCAATATCGTGTTGACGGTACTGCTGGTCGCTTGCGGCCTGTCGGCCGTTAACGCGCAATACCAGGCGCGCCACCTGTTCGTCGACCTGGAGCGGGCGCATAGCCAGGCGCGCCACCTGGATACCGAATGGTCGCAGCTGCAGCTGGACCAGTCCACGCTGGGCAAGCACGCCCGCATCGAGGAAATCGCACGCCGTGAGCTGGGCATGACGCAGCTGACGCCGAACCGCACGCAGTACCTGACGGAGGGCGAGCGATGATGCGCGCCAGCGGCGGTAGCGGAGCGGCCCGCGTGGCACGCTCGCAGGGCGTGTCCTTCTCGCGCAGCCCGGTGCTGGCGGTGCGCCTGCCGACCTGGCGCTCGCGCGTCGTGCTGTTCGTGATGTTCATCGCCTTCGCGGCGCTGGCGGCGCGCGCCGTCTGGCTGCAGGGCATGTCGAGCCAGTCGCAATTCCTGCAGGAGCAGGGTGCCAACCGCTACCAGCGCACCCAGGAGCTGCCGGCCATCCGCGGCAAGATCACCGACCGCAACGGCCAGGTGCTGGCCTCGTCCATCCCGGTGCGTGCCATCTGGGCTTCGCCGGAAGACTTGAAGGCCGCGCCGAAGGAAAAATTCCGCGCCCTGGCGGGCTTGCTGGAAATGAGCGAGTCCGAGCTGCGCAAGAAGCTCGATTCCGACCGCAACCTGGTCTACCTGAAACGCCAGGTCGAGGTGGAAACGGCCGACAAGATCAAGGCGCTGGACCTGGACGGCATGGATATCCGCCCCGAATACAAGCGCTTCTACCCGCAAGGCGAAGTGATGACCCACCTGGTCGGCTTCACCAACGTCGACGACAAGGGCCAGGAATCGATGGAGCTGGCGCAGCAGGCCAACCTGGTCGGCAAGCCAGGTTCGCGCCGTGTCATCAAGGATGGCCGCGGCCGCATCGTGGAAGACATCGGCGGCAAGGTCGAGCCGCACAACGGCAAGGACGTGGTACTGGCGGTGGACAGCAAGATCCAGTACATCGCCTACACCCAGCTGAAACAGGCGGTCGAGCATTTCGGCGCCAAGGCCGGCGGCGCGGTGGTGCTGGACGTGCACACTGGCGAAGTGCTGGCGCTGGCCAACTACCCGAGCTACGACCCGAACGACCGCCGCAACCTGACCGGCGCCCAGCTGCGCAACCGCGTGATGACCGACTCCTTCGAGCCCGGTTCCACGCTGAAGCCGATCACCGTGGCGCTGGCGCTGGATACCGGCCGCGTCAAGCCCTCGACCCTGATCGACACCGGCAACGGCCGCCTGACCATCGCCGACCGCACCATCAGCGATACCAAGCCGCACGGCGTGATCGACGTGGCCAAGGTGATCGAGACTTCCTCCAATATCGGTACCTCGAAGATTGCGCTGAGCATGCCGCCGCAGGAGATGTGGGAGATGTTTACCAAGGTCGGCTTCGGCCAGCAGCCCAAGTGGGGCTTCCCGGGCGCGGTGGCGGGACGGGTGCGGCCCTACAAGTCGTGGCGGCCGATCGAACAGGCCACCATGAGTTACGGTAACGGTATTTCGGTGTCCGTGATCCAGCTGGCCCGCTCCTACATGATGTTTGCCCGGAATGGTGACACCATTCCTTTGTCGTTTGAGAAGGT
>CBFGQI010000218.1:0-5844 GCA_965650885.1 uncultured Oxalobacteraceae bacterium | reverse complement strand
GTTGTTGGATCAGGCGCAAACCGCCGGCGGCGGAATCGCCCTTGGGCGGTACGATGCGCTGCAGCAGGGCCGTGGGCAGGTAGGCGCGCAGCGGCTCGCCCAGGCCGCCGCACAGGGCGATCGGCAAGCTGCCGCTTGGGTCCAGGCCGTGCGCGATCAGCGCCACCTGGCGGCCGGCCTCTTCCAGGATCGAACGCGCCGCCGCATCGGCGGCCGCGTGCTGCAGGACGATGCGGGCCAGTTGCGCATAAGCCGTTTGCGTGGCATTGGCCAGCCACACCTGGATGCGGTCGCGGCTGCCGCCGCAAGCCTCGGCCACCGCCGTGGCGAAGGCGCCGCCGGGCACGCGGCCGTCCAGCACTTGCTGCACGTGGTTGATCGCCTTCATGCCGATCCAGGCGCCGCCGGCTTCGTCGCCGGCCGGGAAGCCCCAGCCGCCCACTTCATGGCGGCTGCCATCGGCATGCAGGATTTCGCCGACGCTGCCGGTGCCCAACGCGATGATGGCGCCCGGCCGGCCCTCGTGTGCGCCGAGCACCGTGGTGAAGGCATCGGTCTCCAGGGCCACCGCCGCGTAGCCAGGATTGCCGGCGACGAAATTGCCGGCCCATTGCTTGTTATGGACGCCGGCCAGGCCCAGGCCGACCGCGATGCGTTCGCGCCCAGGCTGGGGCAGGCCCGCCGCTTCGAAAGCCCGCGCAATGGCTTCCTCGACTGCGGCCCAGGCATTCTTAATGCCGTGCAGCAGGCCGGACGGACCAGCCTGGCCTTCGCCCAGCAACTGGCCGTCGGGACGTGCCAGGCGCACACGGGTGCCGCTGCCACCGCCATCGACGCCGATCAGGAATTCAATCATTTTTTCAAGGGATGAAAAGAACTGTGGCGACTATATGAGGAGCACACCAGCTTGTCAACAGGTATTTAACTGGTATTGTCAATGTTCGCAAAAAAACCAGCGGACGCGACACTAAGATATTGATTATTAAGGGAATAGATGCGGCTGAAAATGGTATGCACTTTGGTATGGACTGCTCGTGCCAAAGAGGCATGTGTAAAGAAAAACGCCCGGCGCGAAGGGCCGGGCGTTCAGGCAAAAGCTAATCGCTGCCGGCGCCTCAGGCGTCAGCAGCGATGTCGTCAATCATTCGGTGTGGGCACCTCGCCGGTCCACCGTCACCACACGCTGTTTATCCGAGATCAGTTGCTGGCCCTGCGCCGCCACCTTGCCCTGCACGTTGACCGTGGCATGGCCTGGCCCGCGTACATTGACTTCGGCCTGTTTGGCAAGCATGTCGCGCGCATCGAGGCGGCCGGGACCGGTCACTTGCGCTTGCAGGGTGCCGGTCCAGCCGCGCAACTGCACGCCACCGGGACCGCTCAGGCTCACTTTCACATCCTTGCATTCCGGCTCCGCTTCCAGGTCGCCGGAACCGCGCACATCCGCATCCAGCGAATCGCTCACCTTGCTCAGGTAGATATTGCCCGGACCCTTGCTGCGGGTAATGGCCTTGGCCACTTTCAAGCCCTTGGCGTCCAGGTCGCCCGAGCCGCTGACATCGGCGCTCAGGGTGCCGCTGCTGCCGGACAGGTTCATGCCGCCGGCGCTGCTCAGGATCACGCGGGTATTCTGGGTTTGCAGGCCGCGTGCTTCCAGGTCGCCGGAACCGTGCACTTCGGCGTCGAACTTCTTGATCGAACCGTTCAGGCAAGCGCTGCCTGGGCCGTTCAGCATGGCGCTGACGTTTTCCACCTGCATGCCGCACGCTTCCAGGTCGCCGGAGCCGGAAACTTCGACGCGGATGTCGCGGCTGCTGCCGCGCAGCTCCGCCGAGCCGGGGCCGCTCAGCGCAGCATTGACCTTGTTGGCGCGCACGTCGCCGGCTTCCAGGTCGCCGGACCCGGACAAGACCGCATTCAAGTCGCCGGTGATGGCCGGTGCGCTCACATCGCCAGGACCGGTCATGACCAGATTGACATTGGCGGCACGCATCCGGTGCAGGTGCATGTCGCCACTGCCGCTGGCTTTGACGGTCAGTTCGGTGGCGTTGCCGGAAACGCTCAAGTCGCCCGGTCCGGTCGAAATCAGCTTCAGCTCGTTGCTGTCGACGCGCTCCAGCTCGACATCGCCGCTGCCGCTCATGCTGAGGGCTTTCAGGCCGCTGGCGCTGATTTTCACGATCACCGGCTCGCGCTGCTTGCCGAAGCTGAACACCCATTGGTTGCGGCGGATCGGGCGCACGTGCAGGGTATCGCCCTGGACCACGGTTTCCAGTTGCTCGACCTGGCGCTTGGGACCGCTGACTTCCACTGCCGGCGCGCCCTGGGCATTGATCAGCACCCTGTAGGGGCCTTCCAGTTCAATGCGCGAAAAGGCTGTCACCGGGCGGTTTTCGCGGGTCGGGGTGGCATCGGCCTTCTTTTCGGTCTCCGATGGGCTGGCATGCAGGGCCGAGACGCCCAGCGCGATCAGCGAAAAGGCGGCGCCGTAGGTGATCAGCTTATTCATTTTGATTGTCACTGTTCAGGATTGGTGATGCTGGAACGATACGCGGATCGGCGCCGCTCCTGGCCCGGAAAAAGACAGACGCGCGAAAACGGGGAGCCAACTGCAAATTTCCGATACTGAAATGCAGGCGGGGGAGGCTAAACATTTGTGATTTCGCCCTGAAATGTCATAATGCTCGTCAGGAGAGGACATTTATGATCAAGTATTTGGGAACCAAGAAGACCGACCAAGGTGGAACGGTATACGTGTTCCTGATCAATGGTTTGCAGAAGGAGATCCGTGAAGGTTCCTTGAAGCAATACCCTGGCTGTTATGAAGCGTTGCCCCCTTCCGCCAAAGCCAAGATCAGTGCGAACCGTGCCTGGTTCCAGAAGCTGTAAGCGATGCCGGGAATGCGCGTCCTCGCGGCTGGCCTGATGGCGGCCTGTTCCCTGGCGCAAGCCGCGCCGCCATCCCATTTTGGTGTCGTCCTGGGCAATGGCTTGCTGTGCCGCGACCAGACCTCCAACCGCTATTTCTTCGATTACCTGCGCCAGCATTTCGGCCCCCCGTATAAACGCGAAGGCGGCGCCTACTGGTTCCGTACCGACGACGCCATGCTGTGGGGCGTGCCGGTACTGGAAGTGATCGTCAGCGATGAAAGCTTCCCTTACCGTTTTGTCGGCGCCGTGGCCGATACCACGCCGGAAGAGCTGGAAAAGGCGATCCAGCGGCAGGATGGCATGTCGTATGCGAAAATCGACACTTCGCGCTATCCGGTCCGGGAGTCCAAGCCGGGCAGCCGCATCGTCTATTTCAATACGCGATCCAAGATATACTGCGCCAAATTCAAGCCCCTGCCGCCTGCGTTGCGCTAGGCGCCGACCATGTACACGCAATACTTCAACCTTAAACAGCAGCCATTCTCGATTGCCCCCGACCCGCGCTACCTGTTCATGAGCGAACGGCACCGCGAAGCGCTGGCGCACCTGCTGTATGGGGTAGGGAGCGGCGGCGGCTTCGTGTTGCTGACCGGCGAGATCGGCGCCGGCAAGACCACGGTGTGCCGCTGCTTCATGGAGCAGATTCCGGCCGATTGCCGGCTGGCCTATATCTTCAATCCCAAGCTGACGGTCGAGGAATTGCTGCAGTCGGTGTGCGAAGAATTCCATATCGCGCTGCCGGGTACAGCGCACAGCGTCAAGGCTTATGTGGATGCGATCAATGGCTATCTGCTGGCATCGCATGCATCCGGCCTGAATAATGTGCTGGTGATCGACGAGGCGCAGAACCTGTCGGCCGACGTGCTGGAGCAGCTTCGCTTACTGACCAACCTGGAAACCAGCGAGCGCAAACTGCTGCAGATCATCCTGATCGGGCAGCCGGAATTGCGCCAGATGCTGGCGCGGCCGGAACTTGAACAGCTGGCGCAGCGCGTGATCGCGCGTTATCACCTGGGGCCGTTGTCGGAGCCGGAAGTGGGCAGCTACATCCAGCACCGCCTGGCCGTCGCTGGCGCTGGGGCGGCGGAATTGTTCCCCCAAGGCGTGCTGCGCCGGGTGCACCAGTTGAGCAAGGGCGTGCCGCGCCGTATCAACTTGCTGTGCGACCGGGCGCTGTTGGGGGCTTACGTCGAGAACCGTGCGCAAGTGAACCCCACCATCCTGCGCCGCGCGGCAGAGGAAGTGTTTGCCGGCGAGGGCGCGCCGTCCCGCCACCGGCCATGGCGCCTGGCCGCCGCCGGCGTGCTGGCAGGGGCCGCGCTGACCGCGGCGGCCGCCTGGCAGTTGATGCCGGCGGAGCGCGCGCCGGCTGGTGTGGCGGCCGCGGCGGCTTCCGCCGTGGTGCCACCGTCGGCTGCAAGCATCCGGGCTGGCGCCAGCGCGCAGCCATCAGCGGCAGGCGAGCGGGCCACCGCTCCGGAGCAGGCCGGGACAGGGCGCGCCGCTGAAACGCCACCGTCGCCAGCCCCGGCCTCGGCCACTGCGCAGGCCGGCGCAGCCGCCCCCGGTGCCGCCACGCCTGCGCCAGTCGTGGCGCCTGGCGCGCTGAGCATGGAAGCCGCCCTGGGCCTGCTGGCCGCCCAATGGGATCTCGCCCTGGCCCCAGGCGAGGGTTGCGCCGAAGCGGCCAGGCGGCAATTGCGCTGCCTGCAGACCAAAGGCGGCCTGGATGAAATCCGCAAACTGGACCGGCCCGTCATCATCAAGCTGCGCGACGATCCGGTGCAGCCCACGGTCGCGCTCCTGACCGCGCTCGACGAGCGCAGCGCCACGCTGTCCGGAGCGCGCGGCAGCGAGAAAGTCGCGCTGGACACGCTGGAAGCCCGCTTCGACGGCAGCTTCACGACCTTCTGGCGCGCGCCGCGCAACTGGCGCGATGAAGTCGAAGCCGGCGACAAGGGGCCCGAAGTCGATTGGCTCGCGCGCCGCCTGGCACACATGAACGGCGCGAGGAAGCCACGCGACAACCAGCCGCTGGCTGGCGACACCCTGCGCTATTTGCGCGAATTCCAGGCCGCCCAAGGGTTGAAGGCCGATGGCGTGGCCGGACCGAAAACCTTCATCCGCCTGTCCCAGCCTGGCGCGGCGAACGATCCACGCTTGCAGGCGGTGGGGAAATAATATGTCCTATATTCTCGAAGCACTGAAGAAAGCGCAGGCGGAACGCCAGATCGGCAGCGCACCGACCATCCACGCACCAACGCTCACCAGCGCGCCGGCAGGGCAGGGCAGAGGCCGGCGGCGCACGCCCCTCATCGTGGCGATGGTGTTGATGGGGGCCGCAATCGCCGGATTGGCGACGATGCTGGTACGCCAGCAGCAGGCTGCCATCCAGGCCCAAGTCTCCGTGACGGCACCTTCGCCTGGCGCGGCCCAGCCAACCGTGCCCGCCACCGCTTCGCCTGCGCGCAGCGCGGTGCCACCGCCCGCGCCCGCAGCCGCCGCTTCCCCTTCGCTCAGCGCGGCGCAACCCCCAGCGTCCGCAACCACGGCGTCGCCTCCGCCTGACGCGGCGCAGCCTACACCGTCGGCATCCACGCCGTTGCCACCGCCTGGCCCGGCGCAGCCAACCGCGTCCGCGCCACCGGCCAAGGCCGCCGCCACGGGCAGCGTTGCGGCGCAGCCCGCGTCCCCAGGTGCCGCCCCACGCACCACAGAACCGGCGCGCATGGCGGCCGCCGCGCGGCAAAGTGAGCCTGGACCGAGCGGGGCAAACGCGGCACCGGCAACGCCGGCACCGGCCGAAGAATACGTGCAATCCCTGCACGAGCTGCCCGAACCGATCCAGCGCGCCATTCCCGCGATTGCGCTCGGCGGCTACATGTACTCGAAAAACCCCGCCGACCGCCTGCTCCT
>CBFGQI010000217.1:0-5867 GCA_965650885.1 uncultured Oxalobacteraceae bacterium | reverse complement strand
CCAGCGGGTGCAAAAGACCACGCCGACCGCCACCACTGTCTTCCATTACGACGGCAGCGGCAAGCTGATTGCCGAAAGCACCGCTGGTACGCAAACCGAATACGTCTATCTGGGCGACATGCCAGTCGCCGTACTGAAATAAGGAATGGAGAACAACGTGTTCAAGCATCTCTTGAAGGCGGTTTGGGTCGCGCTGATGTTTTCCTGCTGCCAGTTGGCAGCAGCGGCGGTAACCGCCAGCGTGACGGCCACGCCCAACAATCCAACTGCCCCGGCGGCCGTCACGCTCGGCGTGGCCATCACTTCTGACGCAGAGCCGGTGTCGGTCACGCAAGTGGAATACTTCAATCGCGCCACGTCGCTCGGTACGGTACTGCAAGCTCCGTTCATGCTGGTGCTGGACAATGTTGCAGCGGGCACCTACGAGATCACGGCGAAGGTCACCACAACCGACGCCAACAACCCGGTGCTGCAATCGGCACCGATCCAAATCGTAGTCGCCGCCCCGGCGGGCAGTGCCACGGCATACTTCATACACACCGACCAGCTCAATACGCCGCGTGCCATCACCAACGGTACCGGTACAATGGTGTGGCAGTGGGATAGCGATCCATTTGGTAAAGATGCGCCGAACGAGCAGCCGGCCGGCCAGGCGGCATTCGTATTTAACCAGCGCTTTCCCGGGCAGTATTTTGACAGGGAGACCAATCAACACTACAACTACTTCCGGGATTATGATCCGGCGCTGGGGCGGTACATCCAGAGCGACCCGATTGGGCTTCGCGGTGGCGCCAATACGTTCGGATATGTACAAGGAGACCCAATTCGTTTCGTTGACCCATTAGGTCTCATTAAGATTCCGGGAATTCCTGGTGCGGAAGGTGAGACCTCGGTCCATGCAAATCCTGGTCCCGATGCGACCGATTTCCGACCGGAACATGGGCCGGACCACGTTCATCTCGGCGCAAACGATGGCCCACGAGTTCGAACCAGTGATTTCCAGCCCTTCTCGAAGGACGACGCCCTGAAGATGTCAAGGAAGCAGAAGAAGTTTTGTGAAGGGTTAGCGGAAGCAACAAAGGACAAGATTCGCAAGGCGCAAGAGGCGATTTTTAAGCACGGAAAGATCATTTTGCAGATCCAGGCCGGCGGGACGATTTCCATTGCTGCGGCTTGCCGAGCGGACCCGCTTTGGTGTGCAGATCGAATTGAGGAGGGTACTCTGCCATGAACAAGAGCGATTTCTTAAGTCTGATGAAGTTCCCAAAGGAATGGTCTTCGCTAAATATGTATCCTGACGAACTATTTCAGTGGCAATTGTCTGGTTACCAGCCGGGGCACGAGAGCGGTGCCGAGCATGATCGTAACGGGGCGTTTCATTGGTGGCTGCGAAGAGAACCGTCAAAGATCGAGCTTGAAAATTTGCTTCGCCTGGCAGCCCTGGATCCAGATACCTTGCTAGGTGATGACTTACGAAAGTATTTTCGAAAGGCATCTGCTTACGATGAGCACCTGGAGGCGCTAGATCGAGAGCTATTCATATCCCGGTAAATCCCCTTGTCTCGGCAGCTTCTGCCGCGTAGTTCCTCTTTAAACGAAAAAGCCGTCCCCAACCCGCAGCTTCACGCGCGGGTTACGGGTACGGCTTCTTTTTTTAGCGGCTAAACGGAAAACCACCCACAGCGTCAGCTACTCAAGTTCCCCATCATTTGCTAGGTCTGGTACTTGATGATCATGCCGTCCGAGAGTGCCTTGCTGATGCGGCGCTCCTCGTCGGGGACGTTGCTCACCGCATCGAACTGCAGTGCCAGGTCGTCCGATGGGCCGCGCTCGGGCTCATCGAAAACATGCGTGTCCCGGCTCAGGCAGGTACGCTTGACCTGATTCACATGCAGCTGCGCCGCGTCGGCCAGGCCTTACTGTGTACGATAGCGGGCGTTCGGCCGAGTGTGTTGCGCAAGCCTGTTGCCGCCAGCCGATCACTGCGGCCGGAATACCAGCACCGGCACTG
This sequence comes from uncultured Oxalobacteraceae bacterium, assembly GCA_965650885.1. Lineage (GTDB taxonomy): Bacteria > Pseudomonadota > Gammaproteobacteria > Burkholderiales > Burkholderiaceae_D > Rugamonas. The sequence continues at coordinate 3,856 of CBFGQI010000217.1, read as the reverse complement.
GCGTGTTGAGCAGCACGCGGTGGGTTTCACTCCCCAGCAGGACGCCTTTGACGCCTTTGTAGCCATGGGTGGCCATGGCGATCATGTCGCAGCCGTAATCGATTGCCGTGGCGACGATGGTTTCGTAAGGCTGGTCGGAGCGGCGTTGCACCACGTCGCAGGGCACGTTGTATTCGCGTGCGACCTTGCGCACCTCTTCCAGCAAGGCGGACGAATGGAGTTCGCTCTCCTTCAGGTAGACGCCGCGCGTGTCCTCCAGCATGTCGGGGTGGTAGGTGAAGACGTGGAATTCCGGGATCACGTGCAGGGCGGTGACGCGTGCACCGGCCTCCTGGGCGAATTTCACCGCCGATTGCAGGGCGGCCTCCGATGCCGGCGAACCGTCGGTGGGGAAAAGGATGTGCTTGAACATGGCTTGCTCCCTGGTCAGTTAATACTGTGACTGTAGGGAGGGCGGAGCCGCTCAGCCATGACCTGGATCAAGTTTCAAATTTGTAGCAATACTACATACCACCCCGCCACCCAATGCTAGAATGTTCATATGTCAATCGAAACTGAACACGAACACTTCCGCCGCCGCCGTCAATTATTGGGTGCCATGGGTTCTTCGCTGGCCGTGGGTGCGGGCCTTGTGCCTGGACTGGCGCGTGCCGCCGACCCGCTGGTGGTGGGGGGCTTGCCGGTGACCTGCAACCTGACTTTGCCGATCGCCTGCAGTGCGCGCGGCGGAGCCTTCGAATTCAGCAAATACAGCGGCTGGCCGGAGATCAAGGAATCGCTGATGACGGGGCGTATCCAGGCTGCTTACATGCTGGCGCCGCTGGTGATGGACCTGGCTGACCGCAAGATCCCGCTCAAGGTCGTGTCGCTGGGCCACCGTTCCGGCGCCGTCATCATGGTGCGCACTGATTCCGCTTACAAGCGCTTTGCCGACCTGCGCGGCAAGCGCATTGCCATCCCGAGCCGCTTTGCGGTCGACTTCCTGTTCCTGCGAAAGATGCTGGCGCGCGAGAACATGTCGCCCAAGGATGTGCAGATCCTGGAAATGGCGCCGCCGGACATGCCGGCCGCGCTCTATGCCAATGCGGTCGACGCCTACTGCACCGGCGAGCCGTTCGGCGCCGCTGCGCAAAAGGCAGGCTATGCCCGTCCACTGTCGATGACGCGCGACGAGTGGCGCAACTATATCTGCTGCGTGCTGACGGTGCGCGAAGAATTGATCAAGTCCAACCGCCCGCTGGTGCAGGACCTGGTCAACCATGTGCAGGCTGCCGGCAACTGGCTCGACGCTACCCCGGCCAACCGCGCCAAGGCGGCCAAGATTGCCGCCACGCGCAAATTCTTCAACCAGGATCCCAAGGTGATCCAGTTCGTGATGGACAACCCGGCCGACCGCGTCACCTACGGCGATTTGCGCATGATCCGTTCCGAATTCGATGAGTTGATGAAGCTTTCCATCGAAGCCGGCACGCTGAAGCGGCCGGTGGCCTTCGAAACCTATGTGGACGAAAGCTTCGTCAAGTCCATCAAGCCGGTAAGCATTGCCTTATGATCCGTTCCCGCCTGTCCACGCTGCTGTTGGCAGCGGCCGCCGTTGCGGCCGGCACCGCCCACGCTGCCGATAAATTGAAGTCCGGCACCTTCGACCCGCCGCGCATGGCGCCGCAGATCGCGCAGAAGGCGGCGGACGGCAAGGAATTCGCGCTCGACAAATACCGCGGCAAGGTGGTGGTGCTGGAATTCGGCTACACCAGTTGCGCCGACGTCTGCCCGGTATCGCTGGCGCTGCTGAAACAGGCGCGCGAGCGTCTTGGCCCCTTGCGTGACAAGCTGCAAGTGGTGTTCGTCACCGTCGATCCGCAGCGCGACACCGCGCCCCGGCTCAAGGCGTACCTTGAACAGTTCGATTCCAGCTTCGTCGGCCTGACCGGCAGCGAGGAACAGATGGTCGCCATCCGCAAAGCCTACGGCATCTCCGCGACCAAGAAAATGGCCGAAGGCAGCAAGACCGACTACACGATGGGCCACTCTTCCTACCTGTATTTCATCGACCCGCAAGGCAAGCTGCGTGCGCTGATGCCCTTTGGCCGCCCGGCCGACGACATCGTGCATGATGTGACCCTGCTGGCGCGCGGCCAATGACGCGGCGCCTGGCGGTCGTCACGCTGCTGCTGGCAGCCGCCATTGCGGGCGCGCTGTCCTGGGCCGCGTTCGCGCCCATCCGTCCGGCTTCGCGCGATGCGCTGTTCGAGATCCCGAAGGGCACCTGGGCGCGCCGGATGGCGGGCGACAAAGCGGAAATCCTGCCCGACACCATCACGCTGGTGCTGGGCGTGAACGACGTGCTGCTGCTGCGCAACAGCGATACCGTGCCCCAGATCTTCGGTCCCGTGCTGATCATGCCGGGCCAGGACTTCCGCCTGCCGTTCGAGCAGGCGGGAGAACATCCTTTCGCCTGCACCGCGCATGCCAGCGGCCAGATGACGGTCGTGGTCGAAGCCGCGCCGCAGCCTGGCTGGCAGCGGCTGCAATGGCGCCTGAAAACCCTGTTTGCAAAAGCCCCATGGAGAAACTGAACAAGATATGGCCGCCGCTGGCGGTGCTGGTGGCGATTGTCGCCGTCTGGTGGTATGTGGTGGTGGCCACCGAAAGCCTGATTTTCCCGACGCCCGCGCAAGTGGTCACCGGCACCATGGAACTGGTGGAGGATGGCAGCCTGTGGGAGCATATCGGCGCCTCGCTGATGCGGGTCGGCATGGGCTTTTCGCTGGCGATCGTGGTCGCGGTGCCGCTGGGGCTGTGGATGGGACGGGTGGATGGCGCCTTCCGCACGCTCAACCCGGTGTTCCAGATCCTGCGCCCGATTTCGCCAATCGCCTGGATTCCGGTGGCGATCCTGTGGTTCGGCGTGGGCAACGCTTCGCCCGTGTTCCTGATCTTTATCGCAGCCGTGTTCCCGATGATCGTGCAGACGGCGGCGGGCGTGCATACCATCGAGAAGCGCTACCTGCGTGCGGCGGAAAACTTTGGCGTGTCGCGCGCCAAGCTGTTCCGCCAGGTGATCGTGCCGGCGGTGCTGCCGGAGATTATCGTCGGCATGCGCATTTCGCTCGGCGTGGCGTGGCTGGTGGTGGTGGCAGCCGAGATGATCGCCTTGCGCTCCGGCCTTGGCTACCTGATCATCGATTCGCGCAATGCGGGCAACCGTTATGACCTGGTGATCGCGGGCATGATCATCATCGGCCTGATCGGCCTGGCGCTCGATGGCATCATGCGCCTGTTGGAAAAACTCAAAGTCGTAAGGTGGCGCTATGGACGCTAAGATTACCGTCAACCAGATCAAGAAAAATTTCAATGCACTGCCGGTGGTGGACGGCGTCGATTTTTCCGTCGCCGACGGCGAATTCGTGGCGATTGTCGGGCCTTCCGGCTGCGGCAAGTCGACGCTGATGAAGATCGTGGCCGGCTTCGAGCATCCGGACCAAGGCTCGGTGGCCATCGACGGCAAGGCGATGACGAAGCCAAGCCCGAAGGGTATCGTGATTTCGCAGCATGGCTCGGTCTTCCCGTGGCTGACGGTGCAGCAGAACCTGATGTTCGGCCTGAATGGCGACCAGCATGGCGACAAGGCGGCGCTGGCCGACCATTATGCCGAGATGGTGGGACTGAAAGGCTTCGAGAACGCCTATCCGCACGAGCTGTCCGGCGGCATGCTGAAACGCGCCGAGATCGCCCGCGCGCTGGTGGTCAAGCCGGAAATCCTCTACATGGACGAACCGTTCTCCGCGCTCGACGCGCTGATGAACCTGAAGATGCGCAACGAACTGCTGCGCGTGCTGGCCGAGGAGCGCCACAC
>CBFGQI010000216.1:0-5875 GCA_965650885.1 uncultured Oxalobacteraceae bacterium | reverse complement strand
GTTGCGGTAATGGTCCCGGCCCTGGCTGTCGTTGCCGCGGCGCTGCAGGTTGGCGCTGGCGCCCAGCGTGTCTTTCCGGCCCAGGTTGTAGGTGAGGGCGGCATTCAGGCCGGCGGAATCATTCAGTCCGGTGGCGCTGCCATCCTGGGTGTGGAGGCTTGCCAGTCCGGTGCGCGGGTCGATCCGGCGGCGCACCGCGTCGATGGTGGAGTCGCGGCCATCGCGGCGGACGTTGATACTGCCCTGGTAGCCCCACAGGCCGTCGTGATAGCTGCCGGACAGCGCGCTATTGCCGCGGCCCGCCATGCCTGCATTGGCGCTGAGCACACCGCTGCCGCCGGCGCGCCTGATGCGCTTCATGACCAGGTTGATGATCGGTCCGCCGCCGCCTTCGGTGCCGAATTGGGCGCCAGGGTTGTTGATGACTTCCACCGATTCGATGTCTTCGGCCGGGATCGACAACAGTCCCGTGCCGCGGCCCTCGCCTTGCAGCATGGCGGACGGCTTGCCGTCGACCAGGATCTGCACATTACTGCTGCCGCGCAGCTGCACCGCGCCGTCCGGCGCGACGCTGACCGAAGGCACGCTGTTCAGCGCATCGGCCGCAGTGCCGTTGGAGGCGGCAGCGTCATTCTTGACGTCATACACCTGGCGGTCGATGCGGCTCGAAGGGCGTTCGGTGGCCACGGTCACGCTGGGGACGCCCTGTTCCGCTGGCGCCGGAGGCGGCTTGGGTTGTTCCTTCTTCACCTCGGCCGGCGCGGCGTGGGGGGCCGCAGCGACGCTGCAGGCGGCAGCCATCGCCATGACGGGAAGATGGCGCAACGTCATGGTTTGCTGGCATCCAGGCTGGATAGCAGGGCTTCCAGTTCGGCGGCCCAGGTGGCGTAGCCTTCGGCCGTCAGGTGCAGCTTGTCGCGGCTCAAGCCTTTCCAGTTGTCGCCTTCGGGCGGGAATTTGGCGGCCAGGTCGAGATAGAAGACGTTACGCTGGTCGGCCAATGGCGCCAGCAGCTTGTTGGCGGCGGCCATCTTGTCGTTGGCGCGGGCATTCGGCAGGATGCTGCACAGGACGACCTTCACGCCGGGGAATTTGGCCTGGGTGGCGGCAATCACGGCCCGCACGCCGGCGGCGATGTCCTCCGGCGTGTCGCCGGTGTTGTTGGTGCCGATCATGACCACGGCCGCTTTCGGGTTCAGGAAGGACAGGTCGAAGTTCTGCAGGCGCCACAGCACGTGCTGGGTCTTGTCGGCGCCCAGGCCGAAGTCGAAGGCGCGCTGTTCGAAGCGCTGCTTCCAGGCCTGTGCGCCCGCGCCCCAGCGCCATTGCTCGGTGATGGAGTCGCCGATGAAGATCAATTCCGCCGGCCGGCCTTTGCGCAAGGCCAGGTAGTCGGCGAAGTAAGTCTGGTAGGGGACGCGCGCTTCGTAGTTCTGCGAGCTTGCAACCGTGGTGGCAGGACCGGCGGCGGCTTGCAGGCGGGCGACGGCGGCGGCAGGTGCCGCGAACACGGTGCCGTGACGCATGCGCTGCAGCGTGCCTTCGTCCGGGAAGTGCATGCGGTCGCTGACGTCCTCCCAGTTGACCAGGTCACGCGAGCGCATGGCGCCGTAGCGCTTGGCCTGGTAGGCATCGTAGTAGACCAGGTATTCGCCGTTGGCCTTGATCGCGGTCGGGCCCTCAACCCACAAGCCGGACGGGCTGAATGGCTTGCCGAGCGCACCGAACGGGCCTTGCAGGTCCGGCGCGTCGGCCAGTTGCAGGTATTTGCGGACCGGGACGCGCGTTTCATCCTTCACCAGCAGGATATTGCGTCCGTCGGCGCGCAGGAAGGTGGCATCGATCACGCTGAAGCCGGGGTCATAGAACAGGCGGGTGGGCGTGAAGGTGACGAAATCCTTGGTGGTGGTCGCGTACATGCGGTGGTTGTACTTGCCTTCCGGCGACTCCGGCGGCGCCGCCAGCTTGCCCGGCACGGTGGAAGCCCAGAACAGCAGGAATTCGCCGCGCTTTTCATCCCATACGATTTCCGGTGCCCAGGCATTCAGCACGTCCGGCTCGTGCGCCATCACCGGCAGCTCCTTCTGCCCGGACCAGTTGACCAGGTCTTTCGAGGAAGCGTAGCCGATATTGTTTTCGTTCCAGCCCGAAGTCCACACCATGTGGTAAGTGCCGTCCGGGCCGCGCACGATGCAGGGGTCGCGCATCAGCTTCGATTTGCCGACTTCGGGCGTGAGGTAGCTGCGGCCGTGGCCCACTTTCTCCCAGCGGTAGCCGTCGCTGCTGGCGGCGAAGTGCAAGCCGTCTTCGCCATTGCCGGTGAAGTAGGCGAACAGCCAGACGTCGCCGGCATTGGCATCGTCGCCGGGCGGGCGCTCGATGGCGCGGTTGGGGCTGGCGGGAACGGCGAAGCGTTCGGCCGGCGCGGGGCGTGCCGGGTCGATGGCGGGCAGGCCGTCGGCGATATGGCGCGCCACGGGCAGCTTGTTGTCGCGCATGCCCTTGACCACCAGCTTGGCCAGCTCGTAGCTGCCGTAGCTGTTGTGGTGGGTGTTGTCGATCTTGCCCGGCGCGGGTTCGGCGAAAGCGGCTTTGGAACGCTCCGGGCCAAGCGCTTCGTAAAACGGCTTGCTCATCGCATTCAGGTCGATGAAGGGGACCTTCAGCTCCGCAGCGGATTGGCGCGCCGCTTCGGCATACTCGGCCAACGATGGAACCACCGTGCCGTTGGCGTTGAAATTGCGGCGTTCCATGGACGAGACGATGACGGGCAGGCCGCCGCGCGCGCGGATGGCTTGCACGTGGGTGCGGATTTCGTCCTTGTAGGTGGTGAAGGGGCCGCCTTTGCCTTCCTTGACCTGCTTCTGGTCGTTGTGCCCGAACTGCATGAGCACCGTATCGCCCGGCCGCAGCTGGCTGAGGATCTTGTCGAGACGGCGGCGTGCCAGCGAATCGCGGTAGGTCTCGCCGGACTGGGCGTAGTTGGCGACGGCGATGCCGGGCTTGAGGAAGCGCGGCAGCATCTGGCCCCAGCTGTTGTATGGTTCCTGCGGCTGGTCGCTGACGGTGGAGTCGCCGAGCAGGAAGATGGTGGGGACGGTTGCCGGGACGATGTCGAGCGATTGCAGCGACGGATTGCTGCCGTTGAATTCGAGCGTCAGCCGGTTGTCCCAGGCCCAGGCCTCCTGCACGGTTTCGCGCGGGACTTTCAACTGCACTTCGCCGGCAGCGACGTCGTTGGCGGCGGCGATCTTCGGCGTGCGGATGTTGACGGTGAACGTCCTGGCGACGGACTGGCCGGGGGCGGTCTGGACGTTCTCCAGCATCAGGCGGCGCAGTTCGGCCTTGACCGTGGTGGAAGCGGCGGCGGGGCCGCCCAGCCTGACCGTGACCTTGTAGCTGCCTTCGGGCAGGTCGACGGAGAAGTAGAACGGCTTGCCGTCCTGCGGTGCGGCGCCGGGCTCGAAGCCGTAGCCGCGTGCGGGCGTATATGCCATGTCGGGCGTCACTGCGACTGGGGCGTGCGCCGTGCCGGACGCGCTGGCTTTGTGCGGGGCGCCGCTGAAGGCAAAGTGCCGGGCCTGCGGCGCAGCAGCCGCGGCGCTGCCGGAGAACGTGGCCGCCAGGAGGGCGGCAGTCAGGATAGTCTTCATATCGGATCTATTGTTGTTCCAGCTGCGCGCCGGCCATCGCCAGGTTCTGGATGGCGGCCAGTCCCCATTGCGCGCTGTCGTTGGTGCTGACCCAGGCGGCTTCGCTGACCTGGTTGAGCACATCGGGGCCTTTGACCACGGTGGGGCGCAAGGGCGGTGTCCTGGCGCTGAAGAATTCGCGCCACGCGCGGCGCGCCAGCGCTTCATCCTTGCGGCGCCAGGCGGCGTAGGCGGTCAGGCGGGAATGGCCGACGCGCAGGGCGTTGGTGCCGCCATGCAGGCCGCCCAGTTCACGCTCCTGCTCCTCGCGGCCGGCGTTGTACAGGGCGCAGTAGCGCAGCCAGGCCTGTTCGAAGCGCGGCTGGTCGAGCATCGCAATGAGCTCGGCGAAGATTTCCGGCGCGCCGAAAGCGACGTTCAGGTGGCTCGCCGTAACCTGCCTGCCCTGGGTATTGTGCAGGTGGCCGCTGGCGCGGTCGTAGCCCATGCCGTTGGCGCTGAAGAAGCCTTGCGGCATGGCCGCGATATCGGCCATGCCGGCCAGCAGCAGGTCGCGCCAGCGCTTGTCGCCCGTGCGTTCCCATTCGACCAGCCAGTTGCCGGCCAGGGAACTCCAGTCGGTGCCGAAACTGGCGCGCGCGGTGTAAGGGCCTTGCAGGGCGCCGGCGCGCTTGCGCAACGGGTCAACCGCGGCCAGGCGCGTGTCGGCGTCGAGCAACTCGCGCATGATGTCGCCGATGCGCTCGTCGGCGGTCAGGTAGTAATAGTGGCGCCGGTACAGGGCCTGGCTGATGCGCAGCTGCTTGGCGCTGCAGCCCCAGTGCTGCACGTTGTGGCGCGTGCCAAGCCCGGCGAAGCGGCCAAGGTGGTAGGTGTCGACTTCGCTGGTGTGGCGCACCATGGCTTCGGCCAGGCGGAAAATGTCGGCGCGGCCGGTGCGCAGGAAGGAGTACCACAGCCACAGGTCGGGCGACAGTTCGGAGTTGTCCCATGCGAAGCCGCCGACGTCATAGCGCCACACATGGCGGTCGGCGTCGTAAGTGTGCATCACGTCGCCATAATCCCAGAAGCCGTACCAATGCCGTTGCTCGATTTCGTTGCGGTAGAAGTCGAAGCGCTTGCCCAGTTCATTCTCGATGGCGGCGCGCGGCGGGGTCGAATGGTCGGGCAAGTCCCACATGGGACCGAACACGCCGGTGACGAGGTAACGCGCGGGGGCAACCACCAACTGCGGGGGTGTCTGGACGGCGGCGGCCATCCTTACCATCTGCTCGCGGGCCGGCGTGGCGGGCAGTGCCCACAGTGTGATCTCGCTGCTGCGGGCGATGCCGACCGGCGTGCCGAAGCCTTTTTCATAATCCTCGTAAGTGATCTCCAGGCCTTCGAGTTCCTGCTCGTGGGTCTCCATCCCCATGCCGTCGTGGTAGAAGCGCAGGTCCATGGCGGGAGCGTCGGGAGACCACATCCACATTGTCACTTCGGCCTTGTCGCTGTGCGCGTTGCGGATGTCGAGCTGGGTGGGGTGACGCTGCCAGAAGTCGCGCAGGCCGAAGGCGACGCCGCCTGTGGCGCCGCCGATATAGCCGCAGCCGGCGGCGCGCCGTCCCCAGGCGGCGTTGATCCAGCCGTGGCCCGGCTTGGTGCGTTTGCGGATCTGGAAGCCGTCGGCCGACAGTTGCGACAGCGTGTAATCGCCCCAGGCCGGGATCAGGTGCAGGCGTTCGCTGACCTGCTTGTTCATCTGCTCGATGGGCGGGACTGGCAAGCCGGCCACTTGCGCCTGGCGGAAGGCGGCGCCTGGATCGCGCCGCAAGCCGGTCAGTCCGCGCACGCCTTCGCCCCACAGGCCGCCGTCCTCGCCCACAAAGCGCACATGGCGGTTGTGTGGGGCGTCGCGTAGCGGGACTTGAAAGCGCAAGCCGATGCCGCGCAAGAAGTCCTTGTGTTCGTCGCCGTCGAAGACGAAGGTGTGCATGATGCGGACCGATTCGGCGCCGGCGTAAAAGTAGAGGCGTACGGTAAAGGGCAGCCAGGCGCGGGTGCCGGTCTTGTGGCGGCCTTCGACCTTGACCACGGTGCGCAAAGGGCCGTTCTGTTCTACGGTACTGCGTTCGATCTCGCTGAGGAATTTTTGCTGGCGGGTGCTGCCGGTGGCGGCGTCGGGCTGGTCGTCGGAGAGGGCGACCAGGTGGGCGGCCTGGGCGATGACCTGGCCGCCACGG
>CBFGQI010000215.1:0-6018 GCA_965650885.1 uncultured Oxalobacteraceae bacterium | reverse complement strand
GGTGGATGTATTCCCGGCTTTCGAAGGCGCCGATGCCCATGCCGGCCGACTTGGTGGAGTCGAAGGGCTTGAACAGGCGCTCGCGGATGAATTCTTCGCTCATGCCGGAGCCGGTGTCGGCCACCTCGACCTGCACCATCTCGCCGGCCTGCGCCAGCCGCACCGTGACCCGGCCGTCGCGCGGCGTGGCTTCGATCGCGTTCTGGATCAGGTGGCCCAGCACCCGTTCCAGGCGCTCGGCTTCGGCCAGCACGCGCACCCCGCTGGCCGCCACTTCCAGCTGCGGCTTGGGTTCGAAGGCAGCTTTCAGCGCCACCGCCTGCGCCAGCAGCTGGCCCAGGTCTTGCGGCTTGGCGCGCTCGGGCGAGGCCGTGCGGCTGAGTTTTTGCAGCATCAGCTTCATTTTCTGCACCGACAAGTTGACGGTTTCCATCATATCGCGCTGGAACTCCGGATTGTCGGCATGTTTTTCCGCGTTGGCGGTCATCAGCGACAGCTGGGCCACCAGGTTCTTCAAGTCGTGCACCACGAAGGTCGACAGGCGGTTGAAGGAATCGAACTGGCGCGCCAGCATCAGCGCATTGTCGGCTTCCTGCTGCGCCAGGTAGGAGGCGGCCTGGGTGCCGGCGACTTTCAACAAGTCCAGCACCTCCCAGTTGAGCTTGACGGCGCTGCGCGCTTCCTGCAACACCACGAAGCCGACCAGGCGGCCCTGCAGCAGCAGCGGCACCACCAGCCAGGCGCGCGGGAAAGCCAGCAGCCAGCCGGGCAGCGCCACGTCGGGATCGTGCAAATCATGGGCCGCCACTTCCACCAGCCATTGCTTGCTTTCCATCAAGCGGCAGAATGGCGAGTCGGCCGCTTCGCTGGCTTGCTGCGGGGCCATGTGCCAGCTGGCCGCCGGCTCGAAGCGCTGTTCGCCGCGCACCCACAAAGCGCCGCCCTGGCTTTCCACCAGCGCGGCCAAGGCGGAAATGCTGCGTTCGCCCAGGTTGGGCCCGGTGGCCGACAGGGTGCGCGTGAAGGCCAGCCACTCTTCGCGGTAATCGTAGTTGTAGCGGTAAAAGTGCTTGCTGATGAAGACTTTCAGCCAGGCGCGGAAGCTGCCCGAGAACAGCACCCCGGCCAGCAGGAAGCTGGCGCCAATCAGGAACGCCAGTTGCATCAGGGCGCCCCAGGAACCGCCCACGTAGCGCAAGTAATAGGCCGCCAGGCTCATCGCCAGCAGGTAGAGCGCCGAGCCCAGCAGGGCGGCGGAATGGAAGGCAACGCGGCGCGACACGGCCAGCTGGGTCGGCCAGGAGGCGCTACGCATGAGCGAAGCGGCCAGCAAGGGCGCCGTCAGCGCGTTGACCACGCCGCGCGCCGCCCATAGCTCAGGGTCGAGCTCGCGCAGCAGCAACATGTCGCTGAACAGGTAAAAATCGTAGGCGAACATGGCGCCCAGGCCGAGGCAGATGAACTTGATGGCCCAACGCACTTGCACGCTGCGGTCGCGGTACAACTGTTCGACCAGCAGCATGCCCAACACGGCCATGCCAAGGCGGCCGACCGACAGTAAATGGAAGGCGACGCCGCCGGGCAGGCGCGGCGCCAGCAGGCCGACCACGGCCATGCCGAGGTAGACCGCCACACAGACCTGGAAGGTGCGGGCGCGGCGCTGCCACAAGCCCAGCATCGTCAACAGCAAGGCAGTCCAGGCCGCATTGCGCAGCCATTCGGCGCCATGCAATACCCAGGGCGCCCAGGGAATGCTGACGGCGGTGGCCATGACTGCCGCCCACAGCACGGTCAGCAGCGAGGCGGCGGCCAGCCAGCGCTGGTGCGGACGGTGCCGCCAGCCTGTCAGCAGCAGGGCGCCAAATAACAGAAACGCCAGCGCGGCGCTGGCGTAACTGAAGGCCGTGGTGCTGGTCGGCATCAGAGCTCCATGTCCTTAACGGCCTCCCCTGAACATGACCACCTTGATGGTATCGATCAGGACCAGCACATCGAGCAAGAGGCTGTTGTTCTTGACGTAATACAGGTCGTACTGCAGCTTCTGCAGGGCGTCTTCGACCGTATCGCCATAACCGTAGCGCACCTGGGCCCAGCCGGTAATGCCCGGCTTGATGCTGTGGCGCACATTGTAATAAGGCACGCGCTCCGTCAATTGCTCGACGAAATAGGGACGCTCGGGGCGCGGGCCGACGAAGGACATTTCACCTTTCAGCACATTGAGGATCTGCGGCAGTTCGTCGATGCGCAGCTTGCGGATGATATTGCCCACGCGCGTGATGCGCGGGTCATTCTTGGACGCCCATTGCGGCGTGCCATTCTTCTCCGCGTTCTTGAACATGCTGCGGAACTTCAGCACGCGGAACACTTGCCCATCCTTGCCGACCCGCTCCTGCGAATAAAAGATCGGCGCGCCATCCTCGATCACGATGGCGATCGCAGTGACCAGCATGACCGGCAGCGATACCACCAGCAGGCTGAGACTGGCCAGCACGTCGACGCTGCGCTTCATGAAAGTGCGCATGAAGCTCTGGTCGAAGCCGCCGCCGAACACCAGCCAGGACGGCTGCACCGATTCGACCCGGATCTGGTAGGTTTCGCGCTCGAAGAAGGTGGCGGCATCGGTGACCTGGATGCCGTACAACTTACATTCGAGCAATTCCTTGATCGGGAAAGCGCCGCCGCGGCGGTTGTGTACCGAGACCACGATTTCCGACACGCGCTGGGCGTTTGCCAGCGCTACCAGAGAACCGCCTTCCGGCAGGTGCAGCAGCTGGTTCTTGGGCACGCATACCTCTTCCGACGGCACGGCCACGTAGCCGACCACATCGTAGCGGCGGTAATTGGTTTCGCGCGTGGCCAGGTCGCCGCATTCCTTGGCCATGCTGCCGCCGCCGAGGAAGATGATGCGCGTGGCCAGGAAATGGGTGCGCGACGTCTTCAGGAACATGGCGCGCGCCAGCAGGATGCCGGCGCCGGAAATCATGAACACCAGCACCAGGATGCCGCGGCCGAAATACAGGTCGGGCGCCAGGTAGAACACCAGGGTCAGGATGCAAAAGCCCATGGCGAAGGAAGGCATCAATTGCAGGAAGAAGGGATTGCGCAAGCCTTCCTGGAAATTGATCTGGTACATGCCCAGCGCACTCATGCTGAACACGATGGCGGCCGCGAAAATGCAAGCCGACATGAAGAAATGGTCGAGCTTCGGTATGACGAACTGCTCACCGTCGAAAAAACGCAGTCCGGCACCGGCGTAGAACGAGCCAATCAGGATGAACACTTCCAGGAAGAGCAGGCTGAACACGACCTTGGAAATGTAGTGATTGGAAATTCTTAGCATTTTTATCCCCTCCCGCTTTACTGCCAGGACCGTGAAAGCGCGCGGAGCTTTCCGGCCATATCCCTTTTCCCTAGTTTTGCGGAGCCAGGTGGCGGACGTACCAATCCATGGCTTCCTTCAAACCTTCGCCGATACGGTGCGAAGGTTCGAATCCCAACAGCTCACGCGCCTTGCTGATATCGGCCTGCGAATGGCGCACGTCGCCGGCCCGGAACCCCTGGTATTGCGCCTGATGCTGGCGCAGCTGCGGGAAGCGTTCCTGCAGCAAGTCACGCATCATCAGGTACAGCTGGTTGAGACTGGTGCGCTCGTTGAGCGCCACGTTGTATACCTGGTTGGCGGCACCCGGCTTGTCGGCCATGGCTGCCAGCAGGTTGGCTTGCACCACGTTGTCGATGAAGCAGAAATCGCGGCTGGTTTCGCCGTCGCCATTGATGAACAAGGGACGGTTGCGGATCAGGGCCGACACCCACTGCGGGATCACTGCCGCATAAGCGCCTTCCGGATCCTGGCGCGGCCCGAACACGTTGAAATAGCGCAGGCCGATGGTTTCCATGCCATAGGTGCGCGCGAAAACGTCGGCATACAGTTCGTTGGCGTACTTGGTGACGGCATACGGCGACAACGGCCGGCCGATGGTGTCTTCCACTTTCGGCAGCGCAGGATGGTCGCCGTAAGTGGAACTGGATGCCGCGTAGACGAAGCGCTTGACCTTGGCGTCGCGCGCCGCCACCAGCATGTTGAGGAATCCGGTCACATTGGTGCCGTGGGTGAGCAGCGGATCGTCGATCGAGCGCGATACCGATCCCAGCGCAGCCTGGTGCAGCACGTAATCCTTGCCGGCGCAGGCGGCGTGGCAGACGGCCAGGTCGCGGATATCGCCTTCGATGAAGCTGAAGGAAGACCAGGCGTCGGAGCCGACGGCTTCGCGCACCTGGTCCAGGTTGTGGCGGTGGCCGGTGGCAAAGTTGTCCAGGCCCGTGACCTGCTGGCCGAGCCTGAGCAAGGCTTCCACCAGGTTGGAGCCAATGAATCCAGCCGCCCCCGTGACCAGCCAATGGTATCGCTGGCCACGCAAGTGCAGCCGCACGTCGTCAAACTTGCCCACTACCGCCCTCCCAGGCTTCCCTACTATTTTTATTTACAGGCGCCAGACGCTGAAACCAGCTTCTTCCAGGCCTGACATATTGAATGCCGACTTCACATCGATGAAGCAGCCGCCGGGATTCAGTTTCGACGACAGCTCGCCCAGCGACAGTGCGAGCAGTTCCTTATGCGACACCGCTGCGACCAGGGCGTCGGCTTGCGGCAGGCTGTCCCAGGCTTCCAGACGGATGCCGTACTCGTGCACCGACTCCTCGGCATCGGCCACCGGGTCGTGCACGTGCACGTCCAGCCCATACGATTGCAGTTCGAACACCACGTCCGCCACTTTCGAATTGCGCAAGTCCGGGCAGTTTTCCTTGAAGGTCAGGCCCAGCACATTGACTTTCGCGCCCTTGATGTGGCAACCCGCCGCGATCATCTGCTTGACGGTCTTCTCGGCCACGAATTTGGCCATACCGTCATTGATGCGGCGCCCCGCCAGGATCACTTGCGGGTGGTAGCCGATCATGTCGGCCTTGTGGGTCAGGTAGTAAGGATCGACGCCGATGCAGTGGCCGCCCACCAGCCCCGGGCGGAATGGCAGGAAATTCCATTTGGTGCCCGCCGCCTGCAAGACTTCCAGCGTATCGATGCCGATCTTGTCGAAAATAATCGACAGTTCATTCATCAGCGCAATATTCAAGTCGCGCTGGGTGTTTTCGATGACCTTGGCGGCCTCCGCCACCTTGACGGACGAGGCACGGTAGACGCCAGCCGTCACGATCGATTCGTACAGTTTAGCAACCGCGTCGAGCGTTGCAGGATTATCGCCAGAGACGACCTTCAAAATCGTGGTCAAGCGGTGCTGCTTGTCGCCCGGATTGATGCGTTCGGGGGAATAGCCGACGTTGAAGTCTTGCAGCCATTTCAGGCCGGAATGCTTTTCCAGCACCGGAATACAGACTTCCTCGGTGGCGCCTGGGTAGACCGTCGATTCATAGACCACGATCGCGCCTTTTTTCATGTGCTTGCCGACGGTGGTCGAGGCGCCGACCAGCGGCCCGAAATCCGGCGCGTGGGCATTGTCGACCGGCGTCGGCACGGCCACCACGATGTAGTCGGCTTCGGCCAGTGCGGCCGGGTCGTAGGTGACGTGCAGCTGGGTCGCTTCGCGCAATTCCGCTTCCGACACTTCCCCGGTCGGGTCGCAGAAATTGCGGTAATTCTCGATCTTGGCTTGCGACAGGTCGAAGCCGATGGTCTTGCGCTTTTTGCCAAATTCGACTGCCAGGGGCAGGCCCACATAGCCCAAACCTACGACTGCTACAACCTTATTGTCATCCATATCAGGTTCCCGTGAGAATTACGTATTTCTTTTGTGATAACTGTATACTAGATGCCGCCACAGTTCAATGCAGAGTTTTACAATTGATCCTTCAAGCGCAGGGGGAATACCCTTGGCCGCCATAAAATAATTTCCAGCATGTAACAATCATTGGCCTGCGGGCGTTGGATCCCTGCCACAGCAACTCGTAATCTTTTGATAATAGTATTGACTGTTTTGCACGGGTTGTCAATTTTACACCTGGACG
>CBFGQI010000214.1:0-6112 GCA_965650885.1 uncultured Oxalobacteraceae bacterium | reverse complement strand
GAGTCGAACGGCGACTTGCGCACCAGGCGGTGCACGCCGGTTTCGGTGCGCAGGTGGCCGTAGGCGTATTCGCCTTCCACTTTCAGGGTAGCGGTCTTGATGCCGGCAACCTCGCCTTCGGACTCTTCCAGCACTTCGGCCTTGAAGCCCTTGCGGTCGCAATAGCGCAGGTACTGGCGCAGCAGCATGGAGGCCCAGTCCTGGGCTTCGGTGCCGCCGGCGCCGGCCTGGATGTCGATAAAGCAGTTGTTCGGGTCCATCGGATTGCTGAACATCCGGCGGAACTCCATGGTTTCGATGACTTTTTTGATTTCCTCGGTATCGGCAATCACTGCCTCGAGGGTGTCGTCGTCGCCTTCTTCCTTGCCCATCTCGAACAGTTCGTTCATGTCGCGCAGGTCGCTTTCGGCTTTCTGCAGCGTGAGGACGACGCCTTCGAGGGCTTTTTTCTCGCGGCCCATGTCCTGGGCTTTTTTCGGGTCATTCCAAACGGCCGGATCTTCCAGTTCGGCGTTCAGTTGTTCCAGTTTCTCCGACTTCTTATCGAAGTCAAAGATACCTCCGAAGTTCGGCTTCGCGCGACGTCAGGTCGGCGAGCAGGTTGGCGAGGGAATTGATGCGTTCAGCTTCCATGGTCTTCTGCTTTTCCAAATGTGAAATCAAACCGTGAATT
Source organism: uncultured Oxalobacteraceae bacterium (assembly GCA_965650885.1). Taxonomy (GTDB): domain Bacteria; phylum Pseudomonadota; class Gammaproteobacteria; order Burkholderiales; family Burkholderiaceae_D; genus Rugamonas. The sequence continues at coordinate 5,439 of CBFGQI010000214.1, read as the reverse complement.
ATACCCCGTAATGCCCCAGGCCGTGGCTGTGGAGGGTATTATCCGCCCCATGCGAAACTATTCCCTTGCCATTGCCGCCGTGCTGCTGGCCGGCTGCAGCCATTTGCCGCCGCCCGGCAGCCACGCCACGCTGGCCGTGCTGGAAACCACCGACCTGCACGCCAATGTGCGCAGTTATGATTATTACAAGCTTGCGCCGGATCCCGCGCTTGGCCTGGAGCGCACCGCCACGCTGATCCGCCAGGCGCGGCGCGAGTTCGCCAATACCCTGCTGCTCGATAATGGCGACACCATCCAGGGGACGGCGCTGGGCGACTACCAGGCCCTGGTCAAACCGGTCGGCTGCGGGCAGGCACTGGCCATCCACAGGGCCATGAATGCGCTGGGCTTCGACGGCGGTTCGGTCGGCAACCACGAATTTAACTGGGGACTGGATTTTCTTGGCCAGGTCACGGCCAGCCGTTTTGGCGCGCAAGGACCGAATGTGCGTGTCCAGCCTTGCGCAGGCCCGGCGTTTCCGATTGTGCTGGCCAATGTGGTCGACGCGCGCAGCGGCGAGCCGTTATTCGCGCCATACCGCATCATCGATAAGCGCGTGACGGCGACCGGGCCGGATGGCAGGCCACGTGCCGCGACGGTCAAGGTGGGTATTGTCGGCTTTACAACCCCTGCCATCATGGGCTGGGACAGGCGCTGGCTGGAGGGCCGGGTAAGGACCGAAGGCTGGCGCGAATCGGCGCAGCGCTACATCCCGGAGATGCGCGCAAAAGGTGCGGAGGTGATCGTGGCGATTGCGCATGGCGGGCTGGACGGTACTGCCTATTCTCCGACCATGGAAAATGGCGGCTGGCACCTGGCCCAGGTGCCAGGCATCGACGCCTTGCTGCTCGGGCATGCGCACGATGTGTTCCCCAACCCTGCCAGCAAGTCTGCCGCTTTCAACCTGCTGGGCGTGGACAAGGTGGCAGGCAGGGTCAACGGCGTGCCGGCCGTGATGCCCGGCCTGTGGGGCAAGCACCTTGGCATCATCCAGCTGGCCTTGCGCCACGATGGCAAGCGCTGGGTGGCCGACGCCGGCGCGGCGCGCGTCGAGACGCGCAGCATCCAGCGCCCGGACCGCAGCTTCGTCGAGCCCGACGCGGAAATCGTGGCCCTGGTGAATGCCGAACACGAGGCGGCCATCGCCTATGTGAAGACGCCGATTGGCGAAACGGATTTCCGCATGTCGGCCTATTTCGCCGACGTCGGCGACGTGTCGGCGATCCAGGTGGTGAACCAGGCGCAGGCCGACTATGTGCGGCGCCACGTGCTGGCCAATATGCCGCAATACGCCCATTTGCCGGTATTGTCGGTATCGGCGCCATTCAAGACCGGCGCCGCGGGCGTGGCGGACTACACCGACGTGGCACCGGGCGGCATGGCCTTGAACAATGCGGCCGACCTGTACCTGTACCCGAACGACCTTCATGCGGTGAAGGTCGATGGCGCAGGGCTGAAAGCCTGGCTGGAGCGGGCTGCCGGCCGCTTCAATACCATCGAGCCGGCGCGCAGCGAGCCGCAGGAGCTGGTGAATGCCGGATTCCCTGGCTTTAACTTCGACATGCTGTCCGATCCCGATGTGCGTTACCAGATCGATGTGACGCGGCCGGTGGGGCAACGCATCAAGGGCCTGTCCTGGCGCGGGCAGCTGGTACGGGCGGAGCAGGAATTCATTGTCGCGACCAATAACTACCGCGCCAGCGGTGGCGGGGCGTTCCCTGGGCTGGACGGCAGCAAGACCATTTTCGCTTCGCCAGACAATAACCGCGCGGTGCTGATCGACTACATGAAAAAGGTGCAGCGCATTACGCGCGCGGCCAATGGTTCGGCACGCAGTTGGAGTTTCGCGCCGGTCCGCACGCGCGGCCCGGTGGTCTTCCGTTCCGCCCCCGGCAAGCTGGCGCTGGCGCGCGAAGCCGGCCTGCACTTCGTTCGCGAGACCTCCGCGGGGATTTATGAAATAACTCTAAATGATGAATAGTTTGGGGGCCGCGCTCCTTGCGTGGCGTCCATTTCAACATATTATGATGCGGCCGGCTTGGCGCTTGCCCCTGCATTCAGCACCTTCAGCCGTTCAACAGCGTTATTGTTCTTTGGGTTCAGCTCCAGCGAACGGCGGTAGTTGGCGATCGCATCCTCGCGCATACCGGCCTCGGCCTGCGCTTCGCCCAGGCTGTCGAACAAATTCGCGTCGTCCGGATGGAGCTGTGTGCCAAAGCGGAAGATGGCGATGGATTCCTTTGGTTTGCCGTCGCGCAGCAGGTTGTAACCCCAGCGATTGATGTCGTCCGGCGTCAGCGCGAAGGTCGCGCCTTGGCTTTGCATTTCCTTGTATATGACGTGGGCTTGGTCGAAGCCGCGAGCTGCCAGCTGGGTCACGAAAGATTCACGCGTGAGCGGCTTGCGGGTGCCGCGGCGCAGGTCCATCGAAATCATATGCGGCGGCACGCCGTTGGCGGCCGGCTTGTTGGCCAGGAAGGTGGCGGCAGTACTGTCCCCCTTCAGGTAGGCGTCAAGGAAACGCAATGTATATCGCGTCATCCAGCTATAGGCCGTCGAGATTTCGTCGCGCGTGTAGTCGTTGAGCTCCGATTCAGGAATGAAGCGCAGGTCGTCGGAGGCGAAATGGCGGTGCAGCATAGGCTGCATGGTTGCCACCATGACGTCGCTGTAGACCATCTTGTTCAGCAGACTGTAAGAAGTGCTGTTGCCGTTCTGGTTCAAAGACTCAATCGTTGCCGGGCGCTGCGCAAGGAACAGGAAGGGCAGCGCAAGACGCTCAGGGCTGACGTAGCGAACAGCATCTTTGCTGCCATCGACCAGTTGCGGATAATAGCGGACTGACCCGTCCATCGACACCAAGGCCTTAATACGGTCGTCGCGCGCGGCGGCCATGACATTGGCAAGGCCGCCCCAGCTGAATCCGGCGACGGCGATCAGGTTCATGTCGGCTTGTTTCAGCGTAGCGGCATATGAAATCAGGTAAGCGATATCCGCTGCTTGTGCTTCCAGGCCTTCTAAATCTTCCGTCATGGCGCGGGTGTGTGCGCCTTGGGAGGCGCTTGCTATCACCACATAGCCATGGCTGGCCAGGTATTCGCACAGATCCGGGTTCTCGCTGGCGCTTTTGCTGAAGCTGGGTGCGTAGATCACGACCGGGAATTTTCCCTGGCGTTCGGCTGCATCGCGCACAGCCCACATTGGGCGGGCGGCGGTTTGGGGTGCGAGCGGGAACAGGACTTTTCTATCGGCGATGAACCGCGCGGTGGCTCGCTGCACTCCTGCCGCGTCGAGCGTGAAATCAGCCTCGGTGGCACTTGTAGCCAGGTAGTCCTCGAATGTTACGCGTTTGCCGCCGGCTTTCGCTGCTGGGTACCACACCAGCAGTTGCATCGGCCTTGCGCGTTCGCCCGTGGTTGGCTGTCCGGTGACCAGCGAGACGCGCGTCTTGTACACGCGCGAGTGGTCGTATTGGTGCACGACCTTCAGTCCGACCGGATTGGGGCCAGCCTGGTTTTTGAATTCGAAGGAATCGGCTGCCTGTGCAAATCCGGCGGCCATGAGGACTGCGGCGATCAGTGGACGGAGCATGGTTTTTCAATAAGAAAGGGGAGCGCCGAGTATATCCGGCCATCGGCGTCCCAAATCTCACCGACTATCACGGGCTGCTTAATGCGGTTTACGCTTTTCCTGCTGTACGAGGATGAACGGGCTGACCACGCTGGCCCACAGGTTGGCATCGCTGGCGATCCATTCCTGGCATTGCTGGTCCGAGACCTTGGCGATCTGGCCGGCCGCCATCCAGGCTGAAATGCTGGCCTTGTCATCGTGGGCGATGCGGACCGCAACGTCCACCAGGTCCAGCTCATCCGCCACCCACACCACATTGCCCTGGGCGAAATGCTTGAGCAGTTCGCTCCAAGGGAGGCGGGCGGTTTCGCGGTTCACTTTATCGCGGAGTTCCGCGTCTTTTTCTGGCTTCAGTTGCATGGTGTGCTCTTAAATCGTGGGAATCTGTTCGACGATGGCTGCCGGCGAACCCCGCCATGTTAACCGATAGGCCGGGCCTTTGCGAACATTGCCCACCAGTGCGGGCCGGAAGCAGGCCAGGTTGGTGCCGCCAGCGCGGCGCACGCTCGGGTAGATGATGCCGGTCGAGCCTTCGGCCAGCAGTCCCCTGGCCAGGCGCTGCGAGGCGACGTAGCTGTCGGGGTTCAGGCAGTCGGCATATTCCGGCTGGCCGCAGATATCGTGGAACTGGGCGCTGAAGTCGGACAGCAAGGCCTGGTAGCTGACGCTGTCGTCGAAGCGGTCGATTTCGGCGTATTCCACCGTCTTGTGGAAGATCACTTCGGCCAGGGCCGTTTCATGTTCGAAGGCGCAATACCACGCGCCACGCTGGCCGTCGTTGAAGCGGCTGCCTTGCGGGCGGGCGTAGGTGAAGGCGGCGTTGATGCTGCGGTAATTGGGGACGTAATAGACCAGTTCCTCGATGCCGATGCCGAGGGCGCCGCCATGTTCGGCGCGCAGGCGGGCATTGGTGGCGTTGTCCAGCTCAAACAGCTGGTGCAGCTCGTCGTCGTTGTCGGCGAGGGCGGCCAGCACGGAATCTTCTTTATCGACGAAGCGCGAAGGGATTAATCGTACCGTGTCGAATTGGCGCAGCAGGCGGAAGGGCGGCAATTACAGGCCTCCGCGCCGGGCGTCGAGCAATTGGCGCACGGTCTGCATGGCGAGGATGCCGCCAGCCTCCATGTAGTCGAGCGGCGTACGGCCGCCGAAAATGCTGTTGCGGTTGGCCAGGCTGACCCATTCGTCGGCCAGCTTGTCGCCGTAAATGATGTGCAGCGACTTGTAGATGCCCAGCAGGTAGGAAATCCGCGTGATGCGGTCGACTTCCAGCACCCGCTCGGGGTGCTTTTTCCATTCGTAGAACGCGCTGCTGGACAGGCCGCCCAGCAATTCGCGGGCGTCGTCGTCGCGCAGTTTCCAGGCGGCGGCCAGCTTGAAAAAGCCCTTGAGCGCGGCGTGCGACAGGCGCTCGCGCTCTTCCTTGCGGCTCAGGTCAACCGGCTGGGGCAGGGCGTATTCGCTGGTGGGGTAGGCAAAGGCGGGATTCATATATCCTCCGTTTATGGATTATTTATACTCCATTTCCATACTCTTTGCAAGTTTTGTCCCGTATCAAAGCGTCGCAAGCTGCCTGGTGCCAATATTGCACCAAGTCATCGAAAGAGGCTTGCGATGGAGCAAATTTTTCCCGCGCTTGAAGGACGGTTGCGCCAATTCCGGCGCGAGGCTGCGCGCCTGGCGGCGCAGCAGCCGCGCCTGGCCGGCCGGCTCGGCCCTTCCGAAGCACCGCCCGACGTGCATGTCGACCGCTTGCTGCAGGGCGTCGCG
>CBFGQI010000213.1:0-6192 GCA_965650885.1 uncultured Oxalobacteraceae bacterium | reverse complement strand
GCGGCTTGCACCTGCTCCGGCGGCTGCACGCCCTGCATCGTCACATTGGTCACTTGCGCGCCCGAGTTGTAGCGGTCCAGGATGGCCTGCATCAGCGATTGGGTATCCGCCGCCACCTTCTCGCGGCCCTCGTACAGCACGAAGTCCATCTTGCCGCGGCCCACGACTTCGCGGATCGCCGTTTCCGCCACCTGGCGCACGGTGTCCTCCGCATCGCGGTTGGCGTACAGCCAGGCCACCGGGTCCTTCAGCTTGTACTGCACGGCGAACTGGATGTCGATGATGTTTTCGTCTTCGGTCAGCATCAGCGCTTCGGAAGCCATCTTGGTCTTGGCGCTGCCGCGATAACCCACTTCCACGGTACGCACCTGCGACACGTTGACGGTTTCGTTGGCCTGGAACGGATACGGCCAGCGCCAGTTGATACCGGCCGGCGTGGTATGGCTGAACTTGCCGAACGTGGTGACCACGCCGGTCTGGCCTTCCTGCACGATGAAGGCGCCGGAGGCCAGCCAGACCAGCAACGCCACCGAGGCGACCGCGCCGAAGGTGAAGCCGGCGCCTTTCATGTCGCCGCCGCCACCGCCCCCGCCGCCCGAGTTGCTGCCGCGGTTCTTGCCGCCGCCGAACAGGCCATTCAGGCGCTGGTTGAAATCGCGCCAGAGTTGATCGAGGTCCGGTGGTCCTTCGCCGGGCTTTTTGCCTTCCTGGGCCTTGCGGTTGTCCTTGTCGTTGCCCCATTTATGGTCGTTCAAGGACAGCTTCAGGCCAAGTCTTTTCTTGAGAGAGGAAAAAGGCATATTTTTTTAGTGAGATCCTACTTGGGTAAAGGTGAGAATACTGTCTGGCGCCACCTCTTCCTTGGGGTTGGCGAGCGCCTCTTGCTCATCCCGTGCTGCCTCACAGATCGCCTCGCGCAGCAGGTCCAGGCCGGCCCCGGTGCGTGCGCTGATGAATACGCGGGAAATCTTATCATACTCATTACGCTCGACTGCCGGCTCCAGGCCGGCCGCATCGATCTTGTTCCAGATCAGGATTTGCGGGATATGGTCGGCGCCGATCTCGCGCAGCACCAGGTTGACCTGCTCGATCTGCTCCATACGCACCGGCGAGGCACCGTCCACCACGTGCAGCAGCAGGTCGGCATGGATGGTCTCTTCCAGGGTGGCGCGGAAGGCGGCCACCAGCTGGTGCGGCAGTTCGCGCACGAAGCCGACGGTGTCCGACACCACCACGTTGCCGATCTCCTCGCCCATGTAGACGCGGCGCGAGGTGGTGTCCAGCGTCGCGAACAGCTGGTCCGCCACGTAGACGCCAGCCTTGGTCAGCGTATTGAACAGGGTCGATTTGCCGGCATTGGTATAGCCGACCAGGGACACCGAGAAGGTATGGCTGCGGCCGCGCGCGCGGCGCTGGGTCTCGTGCTGCTTGCGCAGCTTGGCCAGCCGGGCGCGCAGCATCTTCACGCGCTCGCCGATCAGGCGGCGGTCGGTTTCGAGCTGGGTTTCGCCGGGGCCGCGCAGGCCGATACCGCCCTTCTGGCGTTCCAGGTGGGTCCAGCCGCGCACCAGGCGCGTGGCCAGGTGCTGCAGCTGGGCCAGCTCGACCTGCAGCTTGCCCTCGTGGCTTTGCGCGCGCTGCGCAAAGATGTCGAGGATCAGGCTGGTGCGGTCGAGCACCCGCACATTGAGGCGTTTTTCCAGGTTGCGCTGCTGGGCTGGCGACAGCGCATGGTTGAAGATGACGATTTCAAGCTGGTGGTCCTGCACCGCATGGCCGATCTCGTCGGCCTTGCCGCTGCCGACGAAATACGCCGCATCCGGCGCGGACCGCTTGCCGGTAATGGTGGTGACCGGCTCTGCGCCCGCGGAGCGGGCCAGCAGCATCAACTCCTCGATACTGGCAGCAAAGTCGCCCTGACCGAAATCTACCCCGACTAAAGCTGCACGCATACGAAGGGGCTTACTCCGCTGCCTCGGAGGAGTTGTCGATGTTCAGGTTGACGGCGCGGGCAGGCACCACGGTGGAAATCGCATGCTTGTACACCATCTGGGTCACGGTGTTACGCAGCAGGACCACGTATTGGTCGAAAGACTCGATATGGCCTTGCAGCTTGATGCCGTTGACCAGGTAAATCGAGACGGGAACGTGCTCTTTGCGCAGCGCGTTCAGGAATGGGTCTTGTAACAATTGCCCTTTATTGCTCATAACAGCTCCGTTTTATGTTGTTGTGTACGAATTGGAGACGCTGCGCTGTATTTCAAGTGCTGGGGATGCTGCTCCAAAGACACTGTACCTTGTTTTTTTAAATCTTGCAGCCCACTAAGGCTTAAGATTCACTTACCTTCGCGCTTATCGAAAGGGTTCTTGCCATTTCGCAACTCAATGCGCAATGGCGTGCCCACCAGCTTGAAGCTATCACGGAAATGCTTTTCCAGATAGCGCTTATAGGGCTCGGACACCGCATCGAGCGAATTGCCGTGGATGACGATGATGGGCGGGTTCTGGCCGCCCTGGTGCGCATAGCGCATTTTCGGCCGCACGCCGGCCTTGCGCTTGGGTTCCTGCTTTTCGATCGCTTCCTGCAAGGCGCGGGTCAGCTTCGGCGTCGGCAGGTTGGCCGTGGCGGCGGCGTAGGCGCTGTTCACGGACTTCATCAGCGGGCCGATGCCGGTGCCGCGCAGGGCCGAAATGAAATGGGTGTTGGCGAAGGACAGGAAGTCGAGCTTGCGGTCCATGTCCATCTTGACCTGGTCGCGGTCGTCCGACTGCAAGCCATCCCACTTGTTGACCGCCACCACCAGGGCGCGGCCCGATTCCAGGATGAAGCCGGCGATGTGCGCATCCTGCTCGGAGATGTCCTGCTGCGCATCGAGCATCAGGATCACGACGTTGGCTTCCGAGATCGATTGCAGCGTCTTCACCACCGAGAACTTCTCGATCGCTTCGAACACCTTGCCGCGGCGGCGGATGCCGGCCGTGTCGATCAGGGTGTACTGCTTGCCGTCGCGCTCGAACGGGATCTCGATCGAATCGCGGGTGGTGCCGGGCATGTCGAAGGCGATCACGCGCTCTTCGCCCACCAGGGTGTTGATCAGGGTGGATTTACCGACGTTGGGGCGGCCCACCAGGGCGATCTTGATGCCGCGTTCCTGCGGCAGCAATTCTTCCTCGTCGGCCGGACGCGAGGCGAACGCCTTGTCCAGCGCCTCCTGCACCAGGTCGTGCACGCCGTCGCCGTGGGCGCCGGAAATGGCATACGGGTCGCCCAGGCCCAGCTCGTAGAAATCCGACACGGCGGCCGTATAGCGCATGCCTTCGGCCTTGTTCACCACCAGCAGCACCGGACGGCCGGATTTGCGCAGGAAATCGGTAATCGTCTTGTCGTGCGGGGTCATGCCCTGGCGGCCATCGACCAGGAACACCACCACGTCGGCTTCGGCCACGGCCTGCTTGGTCTGCAGGGCCATCTGGAACATGATGCCTTCCTTGGCGACCGGCTCGAAACCGCCGGTATCGATGACCAGGAACGGGCGATTGCCCACGCGGCCCTCGCCATAGTGACGATCGCGCGTCAGGCCAGGGAGGTCCGCCACCAGCGCATCGCGCGAGCGGGTCAGTCGATTGAATAAGGTCGATTTCCCGACGTTCGGGCGACCAACAAGTGCAATTACCGGCTTCATTTATTTTTATTCGACCGCGATAGCGGCCACAGTCCCATTCTGGGTTTGGAAAATCACATTCGGACCGGCCAATAGCGGCGCCGACTTGATGGCGCTGCCGTCGGTGGCGATCCGACCTAATACCGTGCCATCTTCCCGCGACAGGAAGTGCACATAACCTTCACGGTCGCCCACGGCCACGAAACGGCCATAGGAAACCGGCGCCGACAAGCGGCGGTATGCCAGCTTGTCGTTCTTCCACACCGATGCGCCGCCTTCGCGGGCAAAGGCCTGCACGGCGCCCTTCTCGTCCGACACGAACACGAAGCGCTGGTCCACGCCCACGCCCACGTCCGACGAAGCCGGCTTGGTCCAGCGCGCCACGCCGGTGTTCAGGTCCAGGCAGCCCACCTTGCCCTGGTAGCTCACCGCGCACAGGTCGTTCTCGAAAACGGTCGGCGTGCCGCTGATGTCGGACACGCGTTCCAGTTCGGTGGCGCCGCGCGGTTCGGACAGCGGCACTTCGAAGCGCGGCACGCCGTTGCTCAGTGCCAGCGCCAGGATGCGGCCCGCGGGCTGCGCCGCGTAGACGTTGCTGTTGGCGATCACCAGTCCCGGCATGTTGCGCAGGGTCAGCGGCGGCGTCACGCGCTGGATGAACCAGCGCTTCTTGCCGTCGGCCGCGTCATAGGCGGTGACCTTGTTGTCGACGGTGCGCACGATGACGACATCCGCGCCGACCGCGGGCGCGGACAGGATCTCGCTCGATGCCTGCACCTTCCACAGCGCCTTGCCGCTGCCGTCGAAGGCCATCAGCTCGCCTTTCACGGCGCCCACGGCCAGCAGCTTGCCGTCCGGGCTGACGCCGACACCGGCAGTCAGGTCGGCACCTGCCTTGCTGCGCCACTGCACTTTGCCGGTGGCCGCTTCCAGGCGTTCGATATTGCCGTCGGCATCCGCGACGAACACGCTGTTGTCGGCCAGTGCGGGCGAGAACACGTTCACGCCGGCCTTGCCGATGCTGTGCTTCCAGGCCATGCGGGCCGGCACGCCGGACTTCAGCTCTTCCAGCTTGGCCGGGGCGAACTTGTCTTCCTTCTTGAACGGGTTCAGGTTGCTCAGGGTGCTGCAGCCGGAAGCCAGCGCCAGCACGCCCAGCGCGATTACGGTACGGGTCGCACGCATCTTCGATTACGCCTTCACTTCCGGCACGGTGCCGCCGATGGATTCGAGTTTCAGCTGGATCAGCTGGCGGCCCGGATTATTCTTGTCGGCCGCTTCCAGCGCAGCCTTGTAGGCGCCGCGCGCTTCTTCCAGCTTGTTCTGCGCCGCCAGGATGTCGCCCTTGCGGTCTTCCACCGCGAACTTGAACTGCGGCAGGGTTGCGCCGGCCAGCGCCTTCAGCGCCGCGTCGTAGGCTTTCTCGTCCAGCAGCACGCCTGCCAGGCGGATCGCAGCGATGTTCTTGTGCTCGTCGTTGCCGTGAGCCACCACCCATTCCAGCTGGGTCTTGGCAGACTTCAGGTCGTTGGCGTCGAACGCCGACTTGGCGGCGCCCAGGGCGGCCAGCGACGCGTATGCCGAGCCGCCGAACTTGTTCTCGATATCGCCCGCTACGCGCTGCACCTTGGCATTGTCCTTGGCGGCGGCGGCGTTCTGCAGTTCGTCGAACAGCACGGAGGCTTGCGCCGCCTGGTTGCGCTGGTAGTACTGCCAGCCGTTCCAGCCCGAATAAGCCGCCAGGCCTGCGATCACCACCCAGGTGGTCAGGTTGCCGTACTTTGCCCACCACGCTTTGATGGTAGCAAGCTGTTCTTGTTCTTCGAGATCGTATGCCATGTTCTATGTCTGCCAGTTACGTTATGGATTAATGGTGGTGGTGATGGTCGTGGTCACAATCGTCTCCGCATGTGATCTGGTCCACGACGTAATCGACAACGCCTTCGAACGCGACGGTCTGCTGCTGCCCCTCGCCTTCTTCGGCGCGCATTGCCTTGACGACGGCTGTGTTGTTGGCCACTTCGTCTTCGCCGATGATGACGGCAAAGGTGGCGCCGGTGCCGTCGGCTTTCTTCATTTGCGACTTGAAACTGCCGGCACCGCTGGCGCCGCCGCAGTGCAGGATCACGTCCAGGCCCGCGTCGCGCAGCCGCTCGCCCAGGATGAAGGCTTGCATGCGCGCCGCATCGCCCTGGTGCACCAGGTAGACGTCGCACTGACGCGGCGCGGCGGTGTCGCCGGCACCCTTCATCAGTTCGATCAGGCGCTCGATGCCCATGGCGAAACCGACGGCCGGCGTCGGCTTGCCGCCGAACATTTCGATCAGCGGGTCATAACGGCCGCCGGCGCACACGGTGCCCTGCGCGCCCAGTTCGTCGGTGACCCATTCGAACACGGTGCGGTTGTAGTAGTCGATGCCGCGCACCAGGCGCGTGTTGACGGTGTACTGGATGGCGTTGGCGTCCAGGATCTTCTTCACGCCTTCGAAGTGCGCCAGCGATTCCTCGCCCAGGTAGTCCAGCAGCTTCGG
>CBFGQI010000212.1:0-6219 GCA_965650885.1 uncultured Oxalobacteraceae bacterium | reverse complement strand
CGATGGCCAGCCCGGTGAGCATGGCCTTCTTGTAGCCGATGCGCGGCAGGAAGCTCGCCACCAGGAAGGACACCACGGCAATCGGCAAATCCTTGAAGCCTTCGAGCACGCTGGCGGCTGACTTGCTGACGCCGTAGTTGCTGATGACCTGCAGGATCACCGTGCCAACGCTGTTCAGCAGGATGGCGAAGGTGAAATAGATCAGGAACAGGACCCAGATGATGCGCCGGTTTTGCATAGTGTCTCCATTATATTTTTGAATTGTTCCAGCCCCGGGACCACCGTGTCGGCCTGCCACAGCGTGGCCGGATCGCCGACGCCGATGGCAACCATGCCGGCAGCCTTGATGGCGGTGACGCCGGCAACGGCGTCCTCCACGCCAACGCAATCGGCCGGGTCTACGCCCAGTTCCGACGCGGCGCGAAGGAAGATTTCAGGGTCCGGCTTGCCGCGCGCGATCGTCGCCGCGTCCACGACATAGTCGAATTTATCGGTGATGCCGAGGCTTTCCAGCACCGTGAAGGCGTTCTTGCTGACCGAGGCAAGGCCCACCTTCAAGCCATGCGCGCGGCACCAGTCCAGCGCAGCCACCGCGCCCGGCAGCAGGTCGGCCGGCGACATCCCGGCGATCAGCTGCTTGTAATGCTCGTTCTTGGTGTCGGCCAGCGCCAGCTTTTCGGCCTCGCTGTAAGCGCGCGGCGCGCCGGCCAGGATCAATTCCAGTGAGCCCATGCGGTCGATGCCCTTCAGGTTTTCATTGAAGGCCTCGTCGAAGTGCACCTCCTGCGACTGCGCCAGCTTTTGCCAGGCCAGGAAGTGGTAATGGGCGGTGTCGGTGATCACACCATCGAGATCGAAGATGACGGCTTTCATGCAAGCTCCTTGACCGGCGCGGCCGGGGTGACGGTGACGGGCACGCCGCGGTGCTGGAAGGCCAGCGCCTCGCCGCGCAGCAGGGTGTATTGCGTGCCGGACGCGCCGACCCGCACTTGCAGCAGGCTGCCGTGCAAATGGATGCGGAACTGGTAGTGCTGCCATTGTTTCGGCAACGTCGGCGCGAAACGCACTTCGCCATCCACCACGCGCATGCCGCCAAATCCGTAGGCCACGCCAAGCCAGGTGCCGGCCATGGCGGCGGTGTGCACGCCGTAGTGCGTGTTGCCGTGCGTGTCGTCCAGGTCCAGGCGCGCGGTTTCCATGAAGTAGTCGTAGGCCTTGTCCTGGTAGCCCACTTCGGAAGCGATGATGCTGAAGATGCAGGACGACAGCGAGGAGTCGTGCGTGGTGACGGCTTCGTAGTAATCGAAGTCGCGCTGCTTGTCTTCCAGCGTGAACTGCTCGCTCAGGAGCAGCAGCGCCAGCACCACGTCGGCCTGTTTGCAGACCTGGTGGCGGTAGATCACCATCGGGTGGTAGTTCAGCAGCAGCGGGTATTTGTCGGATGGCGTGCCCGCGAAGTCCCACACCTTCTTGTCGAGGAAGCTGTCGTCCTGCGGGTGGATGCCGAGCGCCGCGTCGTATGGCAGCAACATGGCGGCGGCGGCGCGGCGGAATTCTTCGAGTTCGCCATCGGCCAGCGCCACGGCGGCGGCGATGCGCGCCCATTCCTGCGGCTGTTCACGCGCAATGCGCGCGGCGGCATCGGCGGCGAACTGCAGGTGCCGGCGCGCCATCGCATTGGTGTAGTAGTTGTTGTTCACCAGTGCGGTGTATTCGTCCGGCCCCGTCACTTCGTTGATCACGAAAGCGCCGGCGCGGTTGTAGCTGCCGATGCCGATCCAGATGCGCGCGGTTTCGATCAGGATCTCGGCGCCGTATTGCAGGAGGTAGGCATCGTCGCCGGTGGCATCCATGTACTGCTTGATCGAGTAGGCCACGTCGGCGTTGATGTGGTATTGCGCGGTGCCGGCCGGGAAGTAGGCCGAGCATTCCTCGCCCGCGATGGTACGCCACGGATAGAGCGCCCCTTTCGCATGCGACATCTGGCGTGCGCGTTCGCGCGCAGCGGGCAGGCCGGCGTAGCGGTACTCCAGCAGCTTGCGCGCGATCTCAGGGTTGTTGTACAGGAAGAAGGGGAAGATGTAGATTTCGGTGTCCCAGAAGTAGTGGCCTTCGTAGCCCTCCCCCGTCACCCCCTTGGCGGAAATATTGGTCTTGCCGTCGCGGCCCACCGATTGCAGCAGGTGGAACTGGTTGAAGCGGATACCTTGCTGGAGCGCGTCGTCGCCCGCCACTTCCACGTCGGCCTGGGCCCAGAAGTCGGCCAGGTAGGCAGCCTGCTGCGCGGCCAGCGCATCAAAGCCCAGGCCGCGCGCGGCTTCCAGTTCGGCGCGGGCGCGCGCCAGCAATTCCTCGGCGGCGTAGTCGCGCGAGCTGTAATAGCAGCCGTATTTCACCAGGCGCACCGGTTGGCCGGCGCGGGCGTCCACCGTGTACGACTGCACCAGGCGCGAACCGTCGGCACGCTGCGCCAGGATGTGCTGCGCGTCGATCACTTGCGCGGCGGCGGTCACCAGGGTAAAGCCGCTGTTGTGCGTACGCTGGCGCAAGGAGGCGAAATGCGGCGCCAATTCGGTGCCGAGCAGTTCCAGCGCCGGGCCGCTGGTGGCGGAACCGACGCGCGGGTCGTCGCCGGCTTCCTGGTTGCGCACGACGCCGTCGAGCGTGCATTCGAGCCGCACCGTGCCGTCGAAGCCGAGCGGCGTCACGGCGAATTCGATCGCGAACAGGTGCTTGCTGGCGAAACTGACCAGACGCCGGCTGCGCACTTGCACGCGGCGGCCGGATGGCGACTGCCATACGATCTCGCGCTCCAGCAGGCCGGTGCGGAAGTCGAGACGGCGCTCGTAACTCTCCACCCGACCTTGCAGCAGGTCGAAGCGCTCGTCACCCAGCCACAGTGCGATGCCTTTGGCGTTCGGCACGTTCAGCATGAACTGGTTGTTGCGCGCCAGGCCATAGGCGTTTTCGGGGTACTGGATCGGCTCCGATTCGTAAAAGCCGTTCAGGTAAGTGCCGTCCAGCGACGTGCCGGCCGGACCGGAATAACCTTCTTCCGGGGTGCCGCGCAGGCCGATATAGCCATTGCCCAGCGCGAACAGGGTCTCATCCAGGAAATTCGACGCCGCATCGAAGGATGTTTCGCGGATACACCAGGCGTCGAGGGGGTAAGTGTGCTGCATCTTCATCCTTCTTGCTGATTCAAACCGGTTTGGATTCTGTTTAAAAAATTTTTCAAGTTGCCCGCACGATGAGCGCCGTCGGCAGGGTTTCCGATGCCACGGGCCGCCCCTCCAGCAGCTCGAGCATCTTTTTCGCCAACAGCACGCCGCCATCGCGCAGGTACTGGTGCACGCTGGACAGTGGCGGCACAAAGCTCACCGCGCCCGGCGTGTCGTCATAGCCGATGACCGATACCTGCTCCGGCACGCGCACATCGCGCTCGGC
Source organism: uncultured Oxalobacteraceae bacterium (assembly GCA_965650885.1). Classification (GTDB taxonomy): domain Bacteria; phylum Pseudomonadota; class Gammaproteobacteria; order Burkholderiales; family Burkholderiaceae_D; genus Rugamonas. Next base: position 2,772 of record CBFGQI010000212.1, on the reverse strand, counting down.
CAGCGCGCGGATCGCGCCCATCGCCAGCAAGTCGCTGGCGGCAAACACGCCGTCGAACGACAAGCCCTTCTTCTTCAGCAGGGAATCGATGCAATCGAAGCCGGCTTCGAAGGTGAATGCCTTCGGCCGCATGATATGCACCGTGCCCTGCCCGCCCAGCGCGTCGATGAAGCCCGCGCAGCGTTCCTGCACCTCGGCGTGGTCCACGTCGCCCAGGAAAATCACCTTCTTGCGCCCCAGCTCGACGAAACGCTGGGCCACGCTGGCGCCGCCCTTGCGGTTGTCGCTGCCGACCACCACGGTGTCGGAACCCGCCTCTGGCGCGCCCCACACCACCAGCGGCTGGCTGCGCTTTTTGAGCGCCGTCACCGCTTCGCCATGCGAACCCTGGCCCAGCAGGATCAAGCCGTCGGCGCCTTGCACCGGGGCCGTGTCCAGCAGCTGGCGCGAGGTCAGCACCACGCTGTAGCCGGCTGTCGTCAGCTCTTGCGTGATCCCGCCCAGCAGCTCCAGCGGGTAAGGGTCGGACATCGGCCGGCCCTTCTCCGGTGTCATTTCCACCACAACCGCCACCGAATACGAACGCCCCATGCGCAGGTTGCGTGCGCTCACGTTCAGGCGGTAGCCCTGGGCTTCCGCGATCTGGCGCACTTTCTCCCGCGTTTCTTCCGTCACGAGGGGACTGCCACGCAGGGCGCGCGACACGGTGATTTTTGAGACCCCTGCCAGTTTGGCGAGGTCTTCCATGGTTTTATTGACAGCCATGCGCGGCATTATGACAGATTTCCAAACGCTGCAACAAGAAAATGACATCGATATCATTTCGATTGACATCGATATCATTTCTTGGTTCAATGGTCAGGCCTTGGAAGCCGAACCACTATAAATCGAAAGAAGAGACACGTATGAAAAACCATCGGAAGTTATTGTTGTCGTCCATTTCCATTGCCGTGCTGACCCTGGTCGGCCAAGCGCGGGCCCAGGAACAGGAGGCCAAGCCTGCCGATCAGGCAGCCCAGCCGGCCGACGCAGTCCAGAAGGAAATCCAGCAAGTGGTGGTGACCGGCGTCGCCTCCGCCCGCGGGGTGCGCAAGCTCGATTCCGCTTTCTCGATCACTACCGCCTCGGAAGAACAATTGAAGCAGGCCGCCCCGATCAGCACCGCCGACGTCATGAAACTGGTGCCGGGCGCGTTTGCCGAATCGACCGGCGGCCAGTCCGGCGCCAATATCCAGGTGCGCGGCTTCCCTTCCGGCTCCGACTCGCCCTTCGTGTCGGTGCAGATGCAGGGCAACCCGCTGTACCCGGTCTCGACCCTGTCCTTCTTTGAAGGCTCGTCGGCCTTCCGCCTGGATGACACCATCGAACGCGTGGAAGTGCTGCGCGGCGGCCCGAGCACCATCTTCTCCAGCGGCCAGCCGGGCGCCACCATGAACTTCATCCTGAAGAAGGGTTCCGACACGCCGGAAGGGTCGGTGCGCTTCACCACCGGGACCGGCGAACTGCGCCGCGTCGACGTCTTCTACGGCGGCAAGATCTCCGATGGCTGGTACGCCACCGTTGGCGGCTTCTACCGCAACACCCACGGCGTGCGCGATTCCGGCTTCCCGTCCGACGATGGCGGCCAGGTCACCGCGACCCTGACCCGCAAGCTGGACCAGGGCGAAGCCACCTTCTACGTGCGCCGCACCGACGACAAGAACGCCTTCTACACCGGCGTGCCGCTAATTTCCAGCAATGAAGGCCGCACCATCACCGAGTTCCCGGGCTTCGATCCGCTGAAGGGCACGCTGATGAGCAATGAAATGCGCCGCTTCACGGTTGAAGCCGCGCCAGGCAAGACCCTGGATTACGACCTGGGCGATGGCCGCGGCTTGAAATCCACCGTGATCGGCATGGAATTCGACCAGAACTTCAATGGCTGGAACGTGTCCAACAAGTTCAACCATTTCGATGGCGACTTGAACACGATCGCCATGTTCACCGGTAACAATCCGCTGACGATGTCGGCGTACAACACTGCCGCGCTGGCGGCCAATGGCGGCACCACCGCCACCGCCACCTACCTCGACGGCACGCCGGTGGCGGGCAACCAGCAAGTGGTGCAGGCCGGCCTGTGGGCGGTGGAGAAGAAGCTGAAATCGTTCACCGACGAGATTCGCGTCAGCAAGGAATGGATCAAGGACAATACCCTGACCGTGGGCGGCTATTTCGCCAATTATTCGTCGGACGACGTCTGGTACCTGGGCAGCAGCCACCTGATGACGGCGGTGCCGAATGCGCGCCTGATCAACGTCAAGCTGGATAACGGCGTCATCGTGTCGAACAACGGCAAGGATGGCAGCGTGTTCTATGCGCCGGTGGCGTCCTACGACGGCAGCAATACCGCCCTGTTCGTCGCCAACGAATGGAAGGTGAACGACCGCATCAAGATCGACGGCGGCGTGCGCCGCGAGCGCCAGAAACTGGATGCCACCATCTCCAACCTGCGCAGCGGCGATACCGACAACAATCCGCTGACCGTGTACAACAACAACACCTCGATGCCCACCGGCTCCAACACGGCGCTGACCCGCACCGATTCGGCCAACAGCTTCACCGTGGGCGGCAATTACAAGCTGGCCAAGGATGCCAGCGTGTTTGCGCGCGCCAATATGGGCCATACTTTCGTCGCCTTCGACGATTTGCGCAATGCCGGCAGCCAGAAGAACGTGGATGACCGCAACTTCCTGCCGACGCCCAAGATCAAGCAGTACGAAGTGGGCTTCAAGA
>CBFGQI010000211.1:0-6264 GCA_965650885.1 uncultured Oxalobacteraceae bacterium | reverse complement strand
CCACCATCTTCATCACCTTCCCCTTCGTGGCGCGCGAACTGATCCCGCTGATGCAAGCCCAGGGCAGCGAGGAAGAGGAGGCGGCCGTGGTGCTGGGTGCCAATGGCTGGCAAACCTTCTTCCGCGTGACCCTGCCCAACATCAAGTGGGGCCTGCTGTATGGCGTGATCCTGTGTAACGCCCGTGCGATGGGCGAGTTCGGCGCGGTGTCGGTGGTCTCCGGCCATATCCGCGGCGAGACCAATACCATGCCGCTGCAGGTGGAGATCCTGTACAACGAATACAACTTCGCCGCCGCCTTTGCCGTGGCCTCGCTGCTGGCGCTGCTGGCGCTGGTGACCCTGGCGGTAAAGTCCTTTATCGAATGGCGCCTGCACGAAAATTATGGCGACGACGCCAAGGAGCAATGACATGACGATCGCAGTCAAGAACATCAACAAGCGTTTCGGCGACTTCGTCGCCCTGGACAATGTGTCGCTCGACTTCCCGCAGGGCGAGCTGACCGCGCTGCTCGGCCCATCGGGCTGCGGCAAGACCACGCTGCTGCGCTGCATCGCCGGCCTGGAACATCCCGATTCGGGCCAGGTGCTGCTCGACGGCCAGGATGCCTCCGACCGCCACGTGCGCGAGCGCCAGGTGGGCTTCGTCTTCCAGCACTATGCGCTGTTCAAGCACATGACCGTGTTCGAAAACGTGGCTTTCGGCCTGCGCGTCAAGCCGCGCAAGGAGCGCCCGTCGGAAGAGCAGATCCGCCGCAAGGTCAAGGAATTGCTGGAACTGGTGCAGCTCGACTGGCTGGCCGACCGCTATCCGCCGCAGCTGTCCGGCGGCCAACGCCAGCGTATCGCCCTGGCGCGCGCGCTGGCCGTTGAGCCGCGCGTACTGCTGCTGGACGAACCGTTCGGCGCGCTGGACGCCAAGGTGCGCAAGGAATTGCGCCGCTGGCTGCGCCGCCTGCACGACGAATTGCACGTGACCTCGATCTTCGTGACCCACGACCAGGAAGAAGCGCTGGAGGTGGCCGACCGCGTGGTGCTGATGAACAAGGGCCACGTCGAGCAACTGGGCTCGCCGGACGAGGTGTACAACCACCCGGCCTCGCCCTTCGTGTACGGCTTCCTCGGTAACGTCAACGTGTTCCATGGCCGCGTGCACGAAGGCGTGCTGGCCAGCGATGGCGTTGAATTCGACGTGGAAGGCCATGGCAGCGGCAAGGGCACGGCCTATATCCGTCCGCACGACCTGGAAGTGGAGCGCTATGTGCCGGGCGCGGAAGGCATCGTCGTCAAGCTGCGCCGCGCGCATGCCATCGGCCCGCTGGCCCAGCTCGATCTCGAGCGCAGCGACAATGCCCAGATCATCGAGGCCACCATTTCCAATGAGCGCTATGTCGCGCTGAACCTGAAAGACGGCGAGACCCTGGTGGTGCGTCCCAAGCGCTTGCGCGTCTTCGTGGATGAAGGGGCCCACGCATGAACTTCCAGCAATTGCGCTCCGTGCGCGAAGCGGCGCGCCGCAACTACAACCTGACCGAAGTCGCCAACGCGCTGTTCACCTCGCAGCCGGGCGTGAGCCGCCAGATCCGCGAACTGGAAGACGAGCTGGGCGTCATCATCTTCGAACGCAACGGCAAGCGCCTGACCGGCCTGACCGAGCCGGGCAAGGGCATCCTGAAGATCGTCGACCGCCTGCTGGTGGAAGCGGAAAACCTGCAGCAGGCCAGCCTGGAATTCACCGGCCAGAAAACCGGCACGCTGACCATCGCGGCCACCCACACCCAGGCGCGCTATGCGCTGCCGAGGGCGGTCTCGCACTTCCGCAGCGCCTTCCCGGACGTACGCATCGCCCTGCAGCAAAGCGCGCCGGACCATATCGCCGAGTGGGTCCTGTCGGGCAAGGCCGATATCGGCATCGCCACCGAGGGCCTGTCGCAATTCCCGGACCTGGTGTCCTTCCCTTGCTACAAATGGAGCCACCTGGTGGTGGTGCCGGACGGCCACCCGCTGCTGGGGCGCTCGCCGATCCGGCTGGAAGACCTGGCCGATTACCCGCTGATCACCTACGACGTGGGCTTCACCGGGCGTGGCCATATCGATGCCGCCTTCGACACGGCGGGCGTGCGCCCTGACATCGTGCTGACCGCCATGGATTCCGACGTCATCAAGCAATACGTGGCGCTGGGCCTGGGCGTGGGCCTGGTGGCGTCGATGGCCTTCGACCACGGCCGCGACAAGGGCTTGCGCGCCATCGAAGCGTCACACCTGTTCGCCGTGAACACCACGCGCCTGGCGCTGCGCAAGGGTGCCTACCTGCGCTCCTACGCTTACGAGTTCATCGCCCAGTTCGCGCCCGGGCTCAGCCGCCGCGATATCGAGCAGGCCATGCAGCCCGGCGAGGCGCTGTAGCTCAGAACTCTTCCCAGTCGCCCACCGCCGCCTGACGCGCCGGCGCGGCAGCCTTCGTAGCGGGCTTGCTGCGCGGTTGCAGGCGCATCACCACGGCACTGCGCTGCGGCCGCGCAGCGCCGGGCGCAGCTTCGGTTTTCACGGCGTTTACGCTGTGCTGCCCGCCGGCCAGGCGGAACACGCTGACCGCCTGCGCCAGCGATGCGGCCTGGTCCTGCAGCGCCCCGGCCGCCGCCGCTGCTTGTTCCACCAGCGCGGCATTCTGCTGCGTCATATTGTCCATCTGGACGACGGTTGCATTGATTTGCTGGATTCCTGCGCTTTGCTCATCGCTGGCGGTGGAGATCTCGCCGATGATGTCGCTCACGCGCTGCACGCTGTTCACCACCTCCTGCATGGTGCTGCCCGCCTGGTCGGCCAGGCGGCTGCCTTCCTCCACCTGCGCCACGGAATTGTCGATCAGCTGCTTGATTTCCTTGGCAGCGCCGGCGGCGCGCTGCGCCAGGTTGCGCACTTCCGACGCAACGACGGCAAAGCCGCGTCCCTGTTCGCCGGCGCGCGCAGCTTCCACCGCCGCGTTCAGTGCCAGGATATTGGTCTGGAATGCGATGCCGTCGATGACGGAAATGATCTCCACGATCTTGTAGGCCGATTCGTTAATGGCGCTCATCTTGTCGACCACTTGCGATACCACGGCGCCGCCGCGCTGCGCGACCTCGGATGCGCTGCTGGCCAATTGGTTGGCCTGGCGCGCATTGTCCGCGTTCTGGCGCACGGTGGACGTCAATTCCTCCATCGACGATGCGGTTTCCTCCAGCGAGCTTGCCTGTTGCTCGGTGCGCGCGGACAGGTCCAGGTTGCCGCTGGCGATTTCCGAGGAAGCGTTGGTGATCGAATCGGTTGCCGTGCGCACGTTGCTGACAATGCCGGCCAGGCTGCCGTTCATGTCGCGCAGCGCCGCCAGCAGCTTGCCGGTTTCATCGTTGCTGCGCACGTCGATATCCTGCGTCAGGTCGCCCGCCGCCACCGCTTGCGCCAGGTGCACAGCGCGGTTGAGCGGCGCGGTAATGCTGCGCACCAGCCACCAGCCAATGCCGGCGGCCAAGGCAAGGCCGGCGAACAGCAGGCCGATCGTCAGCAGGCGAAAGCTGCTGTAGCTCGCCTGCGATGCTTCGTATTCGCTCTTGCCAACCTCCATCTGGATCTCGATCAATCTGTTCATCGAGTCGCGAACCGGTAAGAAGGTCTCTTCCATGCGGCCTTTCAGCAAGGCGTTGATGCGCGCCACATCACCGGCGCGGGCTGCTTCAAGCGCCGGTTGCATGCCTTCCTTGAGGAATACCGCACGCGCCGCAGTAAAGCGGTCGGTCAGCACCTTTTCTTCAGGCGTCAGTTTGGTAATCGCAAAGCGCTCCCAGGACTTGGTCGCGGCCGCGGCATTGGCTTCGATGGTGGCGACCATCTCGGGCAGCTTTGAAGGGTCCAGGTTGTCGGCGCCGCCCAGCGCAATCTGGTTGCGGTTGATGTAGCGGATGACTTCCTGCAGATTCTGCAGCGCGACCAACCGGTCTTCGTACACGCTCTTCAGCGATGCGTTGGTGCCGGACAGGCTGGTGATCCCGGCCAGGCCGATGACAGTCATGAAAGCCGACAGAATGGCCAGCACCGCCACCAGGCGTGCCTTGATCGAAAGATTGTTAAGCATGTACGTCTCCTGCTGCGCATCTGCGCAGGCCGCGTTTCTCGGGTTTGAGGGGAATTCAAGCCGCAAGGGTGGGGCGGCGCAAGACAGGGCAGGAATGGTCCGGGAGACGGACGCCCTGTAACCCGATGCTAGCAACAAGGTTGCGGCAAGGCAAGTGAGAATTGGTGAGAATGTCGTTTATTGGCCCGGATTGGGCAGCCGGGCATGGATGGCATCGACCGCCGCCACGATCTCCGGTGACAGTCTGACATCGAGCGCGTCGATGTTTTCGCGCAGTTGGTCCAGTGTGGTGGCGCCGATGATGGTGGAGGCGACGAACCAGCGCGAGTAACACCAGGCCAGCGCCAGTTGCGCCGGGGTGATGCCATGCTCGCGCGCCAGCTTCGCATACTGCGCCACCGCATCGACCACGCCCTGGCGCAGGTAGCGCGGGCTCCAGGTCGGAGGGAAGATCGTCAGGCGCCCATGCGCCTTGGGATTGTCGTGGTACTTCGCACTCAACTGCCCGAACGCCAGCGGGCTGTATGCCAGCAGGCTCACTTGCGCGCGGAAGCAAGTCTCGTCCAGGAAGCTGGTCTCGAAGTGGCGTGCGGTCAGGTTGTACAGGTTCTGGATGGTGGCGATGCGCGGCAAGCCTTTCATTTCGGCCTGTTTGACGAATTCGCATACGCCCCAGCAGCTTTCGTTCGATACGCCGATGTGGCGGATCTTGCCTTCCTTGACCAGGTCGCCCAGCACGGCCAGCGTTTCCTGCACGGCGATGCTGTGGCGCTCCTTGCCGGGATCGAACTGGCTGGCACCGAAGATCGGCACGTTGCGGCTCGGCCAGTGCAGCTGGTACAGGTCGATGTAGTCGGTCTGCAGGCGCTGCAGGCTGGATTCCACGGCAGCGCGGATATGGGCCGCGTTGTGGTTGCTCTTGCCCTTGCGGATCCAGTGCAGGTAGGGGTTGGGGCCGGCGATCTTGGTTGCCAGCACCACGTCGGCACGGCGGCCGGATCTCTTCAGCCAGCTGCCGATGAAGCGTTCGGTCGCACCCTGGGTCGCGGCGGACGGCATCACGGGATACAGCTCCGCCGTGTCGATGAAATTGATGCCGCGCTCCAGTGCGAAATCCAGCTGGGCATGCGCCTCGGCCTCAGTGTTCTGCTGGCCGAAGGTCATGGTGCCAAGGCACGCCTTGCTGACCTTCAGGCCGCTGCGGCCAAGGGTGACCCGTTCCACTTCAGCCCCGCAATGCCTCGGCGCACTCGCGCACCAGCGCCGGGCCGGCGTAGATCAGCCCCGAATACAGCTGCACCAGCTGCGCGCCGGCGTCGATCTTGGCCTTGGCATCCTTGCCCTGCATGATGCCGCCCACGCCGATGATGGGCAGCGCATCACCCAGTTCCGCCTTCAGCAGGCGGATCACCTGGTTCGACAGCTCGAACACCGGCGCGCCCGACAGGCCGCCGGTTTCAGCGCCGTGCTGCATGCCTTCGACGGCGGTGCGGCTCAGCGTGGTATTGGTGGCGATCACGCCATCGATCTTATGGCGCAGCAGTGCGTCGGCGATATTCTTCACCTGGTCGCCATCCATGTCCGGCGCGATCTTCAGCGTCATCGGCACGTAGCGCTTGTGCTGGTCGGCCAGGCGCAATTGCGCCTCCTTCAGCTGCGACAGCAGGCCGTCCAGCTCCGACGCGCCCTGCAGCTGGCGCAGGTTCTTGGTGTTGGGCGAAGAGATGTTGACCGTGACATAGCTGGCGTAGGGATAGACCTTGTCCAGGCAATGCAGGTAATCGTCGACCGCGCGCTCGATCGGGGTGTCGGCATTCTTGCCGATGTTCAGGCCCAGCACGCCCTCGCGGTTCTGGTAAAAGCGCGAAGACTGCACGTTGGCCACGAAGGCGTCGACGCCGCCGTTGTTGAAGCCCATGCGGTTGATGATGCCGTGCGCCGCCGGGATGCGGAACATGCGCGGCTTCGGGTTGCCCGCTTGCGCGCGCGGGGTCACGGTACCCACCTCGATCGAGCCGAAGCCCAGGTCGGCCAGGGCGTCGATGAAGGCGCCATCCTTGTCCAGGCCGGCGGCCAGGCCGACCGGGTTGCGGAAGGTGAGGCCCATCACGGTGCGCGGATCGTCTTGCGGGCGGCGCACCAGGGCGCGCGTCA
>CBFGQI010000210.1:0-6318 GCA_965650885.1 uncultured Oxalobacteraceae bacterium | reverse complement strand
CAGCATGGCCGAACTGCTCAAGCCGCGCACCCCGGTCGAGGAAATCGTCGAGCACTTGAACGCCGCCGGCGTGTCGCAAGTGAAGAAGCTGGGTGAAAAGTATGTCGCCGAATATTGCGACGACTGCGGCGCCCCACTGTTTGCCGACCCGTCAGGAGAACTGGTCCACGCTGAAATGCCCGAAGACGCGGCCACCGGCACCGAGCACTTCCACTAAGAAAAAGCCCGCGCTCAACGCGGGCTTTGTTCTTGGGGCTGTTGAGGCGCTGCCTGCGGCATCGGACATGGCTGGCACGCCGACGCGCACCAGCATACGCCGGATGGGGATCACTTCCAAGTGGCGTATGGCTGCTTGATCAGGTTGGAATTGAGGTAGCGTAAATCGTGCGTCACCTCTTCACCAGCCCAGTCCGGCTTATCGAATGCAGCGTCCTCTGCCGGCAATTCGATCTCGGCGACGACGAGGCCGGCGTTCTCGCCGAGGAACTCGTCCACCTCCCACACGAAACCGCCGTAAGGGATACGGCGGCGGTATTTCTCGATCAGTGGCCGCTCGCACAAGCGGTCCAGCAGTTCGGCGGCGTCGGCGACGGGGATCGGATACTCCCACTCGCCGCGCGCCGCGCCCACGTTCTTGCTCTTGATGGTCAAGACCGCCCGCTCGCCCTCAATCCGCACGCGCACCGTGCGCTCGGCCTGCGAGGACAGGTAACCCTGGCGCAGCAATACCGGCTCGCCTTGCGCGCGCCAGCCATCGCCCGCGACCAGGAATTTGCGTTCGATCTCGACGCCCATCGCGGCCGCCTCAGTCGTCCAGCGACAGCAGGATAGGCTGCAGGATTGCCGCGCCCAGCGCCGCGCTGCGCGCACCGTTCCAGCCCACGCTCGGCACCGGCAGGTCGGCGTTATCCTTGAACGGCATTTCCAGCGTCAGCGACAGCACCTTGAAGTGGTGGCCGATGTACTTGGAGGCCAGCGTCAGCATGTCTTCCTTGTACTTGGAAGGGGCATAGCCGTAGGTGTCCTGGAAGTCCGGCGACGCATTCTTGTAGCGGTCGATGAAACCCTTCTGGCGCGCCATCTGTTCCGGCGTGAAGTTCTCCAGCATTTCATTGCCGGCCACGAAGTTGTAAGGCAGCGCCTCGTCGCCGTGGATGTCGAAGAACATGTCGACACCGGTTTCGTGGATCTTTTCCTTCACGCACAGCACTTCCGGCGAGCGCTCCAGGGTTGGCGTCATCCACTCGCGGTTCAGGTTTGCGCCGGCCGCATTGGTGCGCAGGTTGCCGCGCACGGAGCCGTCCGGGTTCATGTTCGGCACGATGTAGAAGCAGCAGCGCTGCAGCAGTTTGCGCGAAATCGGGTTGGCATCGTCCAGCAGGGAGTCGACCAGGCCTTCGATGAACCATTCGGCCATCGACTCGCCAGGGTGCTGGCGCGCGATGAACCAGATTTTCTTTTCCGCTTCCGGCTCGCCAATCACCACCAGGTTCATGTCGCGGCCATCGACCGAGGAGCCGATATCGAGCACGCGCGCGATCGGGTTCTCGGCCACTTCGCCCAGCAGGCGCAGGTGGCGTTCCCACGAGTACGGCTCGAAGTAGGCGTAGTAGACGCTGTCGTTGTGCGGCGTGTGCTTGACGGTCATCACCTGGCCGTCGAAGGAAGTCGGGACGCGGAACCAGTTCTCGCCGTCGTAGCTGGCGCAGGCGTTGTAGTCCTCGAAGCCTTTGGCGTAGGTGGCTTCGCCGGCGTTCAGGAATTTCATCGTCAGCGCTTCGCCACGCGCACCTTGCACGCGGAAGTGGAACCACTGGTGGATGTCGGCGGCGTTGTCCTTGCGGAGCTTCAGTTCGATGTTGGCAGCGCCGTCGGCGCGGACTACTTCGATGGCGCCAGAGTCGAAATTCTGGCTGATTTTGATGGTCATTGCGGTACCGTTCAGGTGCTTGGTTGATCGGAACCGTTATTGTACACATCCAAACCGGTAACCCGGTGTCTGACCCTCAGGGTCAGACACCTTTGACGCGACGGTCGCAGCGCCGGTTTTCAGTCAACGTTGCGCCCGCGCGCTTTCAACGCAGCGCGCACCCCGGCGCCGTAGGCTGCATCCGCCTTGTCGAAATGCCCCAGCTGGCGCTGGATAATCTCATCGCTGACCTGGCTCAAAGGCCCCGCGATATTCTCGAACAGGTTCTGTTTCTCCTGCTCAGGCAACAAACGGAAAAGGTTGCCGGCCTGGGTGTAATCATCCTCCCTGCCGCGCCCATCGTAACGCCCTGCCCCGCCATGCAGCGCCAGCACCGGCTCCCCATGTCCCATTCCCTGCGGATTGGAGCCCGCCGCCTCGGTCGCCGCATAGTTCTGTTCCGCCCCACCGGCACCCAGCGCCATCGCCCCGTCGCGCTGCTGATGATGGAACGGGCATCGCGGCGCATTGACCGGCAGTTGCTGATGGTTGGTACCTACCCGGTACAACTGCGCATCGTGATAAGCGAACAAGCGCGCCTGCAGCATCTTGTCCGGCGAATACCCCATCCCCGGCACCACATTGGCCGGCGACAGCGCGGCCTGCTCCACCTCCGCATGGTAATTGACCGGATTGCGGTTCAATTCCAGCACGCCGACCGGGATCAGCGGGAAATCCGCATGCGGCCACACCTTGGTCAGGTCGAATGGGTTCCAGCCCGTGCGCTGTTCCCACGCTGCCAATTCCTGCTCGGTCGCCACCTGCAGCTTCACATCCCACTGCGGGAAGTCGCCGTTGGCGATAGCCTGGAACAGATCGCGCTGAGCGTGGTCCGGATCGGAGCCCGCCAGCCGTACCGCGTCGGCCGCGCTCAGGTTCCGGATGCCCTGTTTCGTCTTCAAATGCCACTTCACGTAGACACGCTCGCCGGCAGCATTAATCAAGCTGAAGGTATGGCTGCCAAAACCGTCCATGTGACGATAGCCATCCGGCGTGCCACGGTCGCTGAACAGCATGGTGACCTGGTGCAGCGATTCCGGCGTACGGCTCCAGAAATCGAACATCATGGTCGGCGATTTCAGGTTGGTCTGCGGGTCGCGCTTCTGGGTGTGGATGAAGTCGGGGAACTTGATGCCGTCCTTGATGAAGAACATCGGTGTGTTGTTGCCCACCAGGTCCCAGTTGCCTTCCTCGGTGTAAAAACGCACCGCGAAGCCGCGCGGATCGCGCTCGGTGTCGGCGCTGCCACGCTCGCCGCCGACGGTGGAAAAGCGAACGAAGGTCTCGGTCTGCTTGCCGATCGCGGAGAACAGCCTGGCCTTGGTATAGCGGCTGATATCGTGGGTAACGGTGAAGGTACCGTAGGCTCCGGAGCCTTTGGCGTGCACCACACGTTCCGGGATGCGTTCACGGTTGAAATGCTGGAGCTTTTCAATCAGGTGGAAGTCCTGCAGCAGGACGGGGCCGCGCGGGCCGGCCGTGAGGGAATTCTGGTTATCTGCGACCGGGATGCCGGATGCGGTGGTAATTGGGGTGTGGCTCATTGCTTTGCTCCTTCATGTGATCGGTGAAATCATTCTAAAGAGACAAAGGCAATTAATAAATTTGATTAAAACTATGAATTCGATAGTTAAAAATGTTCGTGGATGGCAATGCCTTCAATCGGATCCACGCCCTCGGCCCAGGGGCGCGCCCGCAATGCGCGTTGCATGTCCGCGTAGCCGGCCTGCCAGCGCTGGCTGATGCCCGCGCTTGAGAAATCGATGTCCTTGGTGTGGTCCTCGCAACTGAGGCGTGGCGCCTTGAGCAGCACCACCTGCATGGCGGTACCGCAGCCCCATAGGGCCAAGTCGCGCACTTCCGGCGAGCTGCGCACCTCTTCCGGCAACTTCATGGCCAGCTGACGGATCACGTGGCGCAAGCGGTGCAGCTTGCGTTGCTGCTCGATGTGGCTGGCCCGGCTGGCGTACTGGATTTCCTTGTGCTTCTCGAGCACATCGAGCACGCTTTGCGGTTCACTGCCGTCCGGATTCCACACCTGCACCGAGAAAATCAGCGAATCGCGGCGCGGCTCGTCATCGAGCACGGCCTCGATCGGTGTGTTGGAATAGATGCCGCCATCCCAGTACGGCTCGCTGCCGATGCGCACCGCCGGGAAGGCCGGCGGAATGGCGCCCGACGCGATCACATGGGACAAATCCAGCGCCTCCTTGCGGGTGTCGAAGTAGCGCATCACGCCATTGCGCGCGTTCACCGCGCCCACGGTCAGGCGCGTGTGGCGTTCGTTGAGGTACTTCAGGTCCACCAGCCCTTCCAGCGTGCCACGCAATGCGTTGGTGCGGTAGAAGGCTGCATTCTCCACGCCCAGCGGCGCGGCGGGGTTCCACCAGGCGATGGGGTTGGGATCGAAGAAGGCGGGGATACCCTGGGTCAGCGTCAGCGCATTGGCAAGCAGCGGCGGCAACGCGCCGAACATGCCTTGCCGCTCCATGGTTTCCCAGAATGCGCGCAGGCGCGGCAAGCGTTGTTCCGGCGGATTGCCGGCGATGATGGCGCCATTCAGCGCACCGATCGAGGTGCCGATCACCCAGTCCGGTTCGACGCCGGCTTCGTGCAACGCCTGGTAGACGCCGAGCTGGTAAGCGCCGAGCGCGCCGCCACCCTGCAATACCAGCACCACCTGCCCTTGCGTGCCCTTCTTCATAGCCGCACCGACAAGCCGACCGTGAACGCCAGGTCCGGCGTGCGCTGGTTAAGGCCAAGCATGATGCCGGCGTCGACGTGCAGGTCGCGCGTCAGCGAATAACCGCCGCCAAAGTCGAAGCTGGCCGGGGTGCCGCCATCGCGCGAGCGGGCAATGCGCGGCGCTGCCAGCTCGACGAAAGTGTAGGCGCGCTCGCCGACATTGTTGGCCAGCGTGACGCCCAGCATGGCGGTCGGGACATGGCGCCCGCGCTCATCCCGGTCGAGGTAATAGCCGGGCATCAGGCCCAGGTTCAGGTCGTGCGGCAAATCCCACTCGATCGGCACGCGGAACGATGGGCGCGTGCCATTGCCCTTGAATGCGCGCGAGCCGCTTGCAAAATCGGCTTGCATGATCAGGCCAAGCGATGGCGTACCGCCCCCGCCTTCACGCAGCTGCCATTTGACGCTCAGCGCGGCATCGCCCCAGCCGCGCGCGCGGGACGGGTCGCTACGGTTGGTCAGGCGGCCATCGGACTCCAGGCGCAACTCCAGATCGTCCGTCGCGCCGATCCGCAACAGCCATGGCGTGCTGCGCGCCTCTTTCGATTGCAGGAAGCCGGTCTCCAGCTGCACGCGGCCTTTGCCCACCACATCCGGCGCATCCACGAAGTCGGGGCGGTCGGTGCCGATCCAATCGTCGGGTTCAGCCGCTGCGCAGCACAGGGGCAAGGCCAGGGCACACACTACAATCTTTCGCATCAGGCTCTCCGAGCGTTTCTCACGTAGGATAGGAATATGCCATTAATACCGGAGATCAACAATGCAGCTTAACCATATTGATTTGCCCGTATCGGACCTGGAAGCCGCGGCAGACTACTTCCAACGGGGTTTCGGCTTTGAACGCGTGCCCGCGCCGGCCCAGGGGATGGCGATCCTGCGCGGCGAAGGCGGCTTTGCGCTGATCCTGCAGCAGGCTGCCACGCAGGTCGACTATCCGGCCGGGTTCCACATCGGCTTCCTGCAGCCATCCGACGATGCGGTCCACGCGGCCTACCAGCGCCTGGCCGACGCCGGCCTGCCGCTGCCACCCGCTCCCGCCGTCAGCTATGGCTGCCTGGGCTTCTGGTGCCGCGCTCCCGGCGGCGTGCTGATCGAGGTCAGCCACCGTTCCGGCTAAATCGGCGGAACTTTCCTCCGCCTTTGCTGTCCAAGCTCAAAACGCACCCACCCGTCCTGCGGCAGAGTAGCGCAATGACCAGTGGAGGCGGCTATGGAGAATGACGCAAAAATTGCAAAGCTGGAGGTAAGCGTGGATACCCAGAGTGTTTCAATCGCCGAACTCAAGGATTCCTACGAGCGCATTCTCATCGAAATTCGCCAAATCAATGCTGAGCAACGCGAATGCTCTGAGCTGCAACGTGAAAGACATGAGAAGAACCTCGCTGCCCAGCGTGACCGCACCGACGCCCAAGTCGCCGAGCTCAGAAAAAATTCCGACGAACAGGTTGAAAAGTTACGGGACCACACTGATCGCCAAGTTGCCGAGCTACGTAAATACACTTGCGAACAAGTCGAAAAATTACGTGATCACACTGATCATCAAGTGGCCGAGCTCCGCCAGTACATTGTCGAACAAAGCGAAAACGCACGTAATCACACTGATC
>CBFGQI010000209.1:0-6339 GCA_965650885.1 uncultured Oxalobacteraceae bacterium | reverse complement strand
GCCGGCAATGCCGGCAGCAGCAACACTTCGCCACCCCAGGACTGCAGCAGCATCTCCATGATGCCTGCGGCACCGCCAAAGTTCCCATCGATCTGGAACGGCGGATGCGCGTCGAACATGTTCGGGTAGGTGCGCATCGGACCAGTGAGCCCCTTGAGCACGGAGTATGCGCGCTCGCCGTCGCCCATGCGCGCCCACAGGCACACACGCCAGGCAGTGCCCCAGCCGGTGGCAAAATCGCCGCGCTGGTTGAGCGATGTCCGGGCCGCCTGCACCAACTCCGGCGTATCGCGCACATTGACCTGGCTACTCGGGTACACCGCGTAGAGATGGGAGACGTGCCGGTGACGCTGGTCGGGTGCCAGCGCGTCCCAGTCTTCCAGCCACTCCTGCAATTGCCCTTGCCCGCCGATCCGGTCTGGCGCCAGGCGCTGGCGTGCGCCGGCGATCTGCGCCAGGATCGGTGCGTCTTGCCGCAGAATGCGCGCCGCCTCCAGTGTATGGGTAAACAGGTCGCGCACGATCTGCCGGTCCATTGCCGGTCCGGCGACGAGTGATGAACCGAAGCCGTGCGGATTTTCCGGCGAGACTGAAGGTGACGTGATGAGTCCTCGACCTTGCGGGTCCTCTATCAGGGTGTCGACGAAGAACTGCGCCGCGCCCAGCATCAATGGGTACAGGCGTGCCAGCACGGCGGCTGAGCGGCTGTAGTCGTAATGGTCCCACAGGGTCACGCACAGCCAGGCGCCACCGCATGGCCACATGCCCCAGAATGCGCCATCGATCGGCGCGGCCGCGCGCCACAGGTCGGTGTTATGGTGCGCCACCCAGCCGCGCGCGTTGTACATCGTGCGCGCCGTCCTGGCTCCGGTCTGCGCCAGTTCCTCGACCATGCGCAGCAGCGGTTCAACGCAGGCGCCCAGCCCGGACGGATCCGCCGGCCAGTAGTTCATCTCCGTGTTGATGTTGATGGTGTACTTGCTGTCCCAAGGCGCATTGGTGCCTTCGTTCCAGATGCCCTGCAGGTTGGCGGGCTGGGTGCCAGGCCGCGATGACGAAATCAGCAGATAGCGGGCGTATTGCAGGTAAAGCGCATCCAGGCCGGGATCCGGGAGTTTGCCGACCGCGGCGATGCGCTCGTCGGTGGGCAGGCTGGCGGCCGCGCTGGTCCCCAGGTCGATCGACATGGTCGAGAACAGGCGGCGGTGTTCGCGGATATGGTCGCGCTTGAGCGCGGCGTAGGATTTGCGTGCGGCGCGCGCCATTTGCCCGCGCACGGCCGCCACCGGGTCGCCGCTGACGTCCCGGTAATTGACATAGCTGGTGGCGGCACTGACCAGCACGTTCACGTCGCTGGCGCCATGCACGCGCAACGTGCCTTCTTCGACGGCGATCCTGCCGTCCCCCAGGACCTGCACACGCATGGCGTAACGCAGGCCTGCTTCGATGCCGTTTTTGGCCACGTTGCGACCGGTGATCAGGATCGCGTTGGCGCCATCCGCGACGATGGTAGCGCCGGCCGGGACTGCGCCGACCTCTTCACGCAGCAACCAGTCGACGGGTGCCGCATTGCTCAGGTCCACCGCCAGCCCGGCGTAGTCCGGCGCAATGTGCTTGACCTCACGCGGGCCGCGCCAGCCGAGCGTGAAGCCAAGTTTTCCTTTCGGCGCCTGCAGGCGCAACGCGATCACCTGGTCCGGCACCGAAACGAAGGCTTCACGCATGAACGTCCCATCCGCGGTGCGGTAGCGCGTGTGCGCCACTGCCGTTTCCAGGTCGAGCGAGCGCTGATAGTCGATCGGCGCGATGGCACCCTCGATGTCCAGCAGCAGGTCCCCCAGCGTCCCATACGACATTTGCCACAGGGGTTTGGCCATCATCCCGGCATTGACCAGATCGGTAGCTTCCTTGTACTTTCCCTGCGCCAGCAAAGCCCGCACCTTGGGCAAAGCGCCAAGCGCGTCCGGATTGTCCGGCGTGTAGGGGCCTCCGGACCACAGCGTGTCCTCGTTGAGCTGGAGCCGCTCCTGGGCGACGCGGCCGAACACCATCGCACCGAGGCGGCCGTTCCCCAGTGGCAGTGCTTCTTCCCAGCGTGCGGCGCTGTGCCGGTACCACAGCGTATTTTCTCCGCGATGCCGCGTGCCCTGGCTCCACCCGATGGCGGGCAGAGCGCTCAATGCGATTCCACCAAGCAGGCGGCGGCGGGTCCAATTGGGGGGCGACGGGGGAATATGCATCGAATGGTGTCTATTAGTCAGAAAGGTTATTTCAACTGAAGGCGGCACGCGATTCCGGCGGGAGGACGGCCTTGCCTGCCAGGGCAGCGCGCATCGCGTCCAGCTTGGGAACCTGGCAGGGTAGGATCAAGCCGACCCACGGGTCAAGGTGCCTGTTTAATTTCGTTAGCCGGCTTGCCGGTTTTCGCAATTACGGGAACTAAATTCACCAGCAGCGGTAATGAAAACTATCATTACGCACATAAGTCGTCGCTTTCCCCGGTCCACGCTTCCTATAATTGCGCGCTACCGATCCGGGGAAACAATATGAACGCGCGCACCCTTACCGTCCTTGCCCTATCCTGGCTGCTTGCCGGCTCTCCTGCCGTTCCGGCACTGGCGTTTGACACTCCGGAAGAGCTGCGCACCAGCGAATCGCCGCGCGCACGCGAAAACTTCAATGGCGGCTGGCGCTTCCATCTGGGCGACGCGGCGGGAGCGGAACGCCCCGGCTATGATGACAGGCAGTGGCAGGCCGTCGGCTTGCCCCACAGTTTCAGCATTCCGTACTTCCAGTCCGCCTCCTTCTACGTTGGCTATGGCTGGTACCGCAAGACGTTGACGCTGCCCCGCTTGCTTCCGCAGCGCCAGTTCTCCCTGGAATTCGAAGGTGCTTTCCAGGACGCTGAAATTTACGTCAACGGCGTTGCACTCGCACGGCACCGCGGCGGCTATACGGGGTTCGCCGTCAACATCACCTCTGCGCTGCGTGGCGGAGCAAACAGCATTGCCGTCCGTGTCAACAACAAATGGGACCCGACCCTGGCGCCGCGGGCCGGCGAGCACGTCTTCAGTGGCGGCCTGTATCGCGATGTCTGGCTGGTGCAGACGGATGCCGTGCACGTGCCATGGATGGGAACCTATGTGACGACGCCAGGCCTGACTGCCGAAAAGGGACGCGTCGCCCTGGAAACGGAGGTCCGCAACGACGGGCCGCGCGCGCGGCAAGTCGAGGTGCTGACCGATCTCTTCGACGACAAGGGCCGGAAGATCGCCAGCTTGTCGCCGGCCCGCGTGCACGTGGACGCAGGGCACACCGTCACCGCCCGTCAACTTTCGGGCTGGATTCCGCGTCCCGGCTTGTGGTCACCTGAGACCCCCCGGCTCTACCATGCCCGCACGCGCTTGCGCACGGCGGGACGGGTGCGCGATGCCTACAGCACCGAATTCGGGTTCCGCTGGTTCGCCTGGACCGCGGACCGGGGATTTTTCCTCAATGGCCGCCATCGCTATTTCCGCGGTGCCAATGTGCACCAGGACCAGGCTGGCTGGGGCGAC
This sequence comes from uncultured Oxalobacteraceae bacterium, assembly GCA_965650885.1. Taxonomy (GTDB): domain Bacteria; phylum Pseudomonadota; class Gammaproteobacteria; order Burkholderiales; family Burkholderiaceae_D; genus Rugamonas. The sequence goes on along the minus strand of CBFGQI010000209.1, from coordinate 2,782 downwards.
GCCGTCACCAATCGCGCGATCGAGCGCGACGTGGACCAGATCAAGGAAGCCGGCTTCGACCTGGTCCGTGGTTCGCACTATCCGCACGATCCACACTTCAGCAAGGCCACCGACCGGCGCGGCGTATTGCTGCTGTCCGAGGCGCCCTTCTGGGGAACTGCCGGCTTCAACAGCCCATGGGGCGCATCGGCCTACCCTCCCGAGCCGGCCCACCGCGCCGCTTTCGATGCCAGCATCAAACAGCAGCTCGGCGAAATGATCCGGATCCACCGCAACCATCCCTCGATCATCGCCTGGAGCATGGGCAACGAAGCGTTCTTCACTGCCCCGGAAACCATGCCGGACGTGCGCCGCCTGCTGAAAGAGATGGTCGACCTGTCGCACCAGCTCGATCCTTCGCGGCCGGCCGCCGTCAGCGGCGTACAGCGCGGCAACCTGGACCGCCTGGGCGATATCGCCGGCTACAACGGCGATGGCGCCATCCTGTTCCCCAATCCCGGCATACCAAACTTCGTCGCGGAATACGGGTCGACCATCGCCGACCGGCCCGGCGCATACGCCCCGGGCTGGGGCGACCTTGAGCAGACGCCCGGGGCGCAAGCCGGGCAACCCGCTACATGGCGCCAGCCGTGGCGCTCCGGTGAAGCGATCTGGGCCGGATTCGATCACGGCAGCATCGCCGGCCGCCAGTTCGGCTCGATGGGGCTGATCGATTATGCGCGCCTGCCCAAGCGGTCCTGGTACTGGTACCGTAACGCCTACCGCGGCATTGCGCCGCCCGTCTGGCCCAAGCCCGGCATCGCCGCCGCGTTGCGCCTGAGCGCCAGCGCCCCGGTCATTGAACGTGCCGACGGAACGGAGGACGTGCAAGTGGTGGTCACCGTGGTTGACGCTGACGGTGCAGCATTGAGCAATAGTCCACCGGTGCGTTTGACGATTGAATCGGGCCCGGGCGAGCTTCCCACCGGACGCCAGATTGATTTCGCTCCGGGCGCCGACATCCCGATCCGTGACGGGCAGGCCGCCATTGCAATGCGCAGTTGGCATCGCGGAACCAGCCGCTTGCGCGCCACTTCGCCGGGCCTGCGCGATGCAACACTGGAGATCGCGACCCGCCACGGACCCGCCTTCGTACCCGGCGTATCGGCGCTGGCCGCTGATCGGCCATATCGGCCCAGCGCACCGGATCCGCTGCCGTTCAACCAGGAACAGATCTTTGGCGGCGACAATCCAACCGGGGCCAGTTCCGCAGCCGCTGGACACCAGTCGCGCCTCGCGAACGATGGCGATGCTGGCAGCTATTGGGCCCCGGCGCCAGATGACCCGGAACCATGGCTGCTGGTCGACCTCGAACGGATTGTCACCGTGCACCGGCTTATCATTGGTTTGCGCGCGCCCGGCCGGTACGCGGTGCGGGCGGAGATTGCCGGCGCCGACGGCACATGGGCCATCCTGACCGAGCTGCCGATGACGGATTACGCCAACGCGAACATCGAACTGCCTACCGAAGCGGCGACGGGCCGCAAGGTACGGCTGAGCCTCCGCCCTGCGCAGCCAGCCGATGCCGGGATTGCGGAGCTGCGCGTGGCGGGCAAGCTGAACAACTAGTCGCCCGACGGTACCAGAGAGCGCCCTGCCCCTGGGGCCGCTTCGCTGAACTTGCCCGGATAACGCAGCGTCGCGCACGCCGCAGGCTGGCAACCCGCGCGACTAGCCTTCCCGCCATACCGCCAAGCGCGCCTTACTTCACTTTACGTGCAAGGAAATTCCGCATCAGCTTGCCGATTTGCTCCCCCTCTTCTTCAAGCGCGAAGTGGCCGGTATCGAGCAGGTGCAGCTCGGCTTTTGGCAGGTCACGCAGGTAGGGCGTGGCGCCGGCGGCGGGGAAGATCTTGTCGTTCCTGCCCCAGGTGATCAGCATCGGAGGCTGGTGTTTGCGGAAGTAGGCTTGCCACTCCGGATAGCGGGCGGGATTGCTGCCGTAGCTGTAGAACAGTTCGAGCTGGATGTCCTTGTTGCCGGGGCGGTCCATGTAGGCCTGGTCCAGGGTCCATGCATCGGGGCTGATCCTGGACGCGTCGCGCGCGCCGTGCGTGTATTGCCATTTGGTCGCGCCGATTTCGAAGAAAGGTTTCAGCTTGGCCGCGTTTGCCTCGGATTTGTCGGCCCAGTAGACCTTGAATGGCGCCCAGAACTCATTGTCGATGCCTTCGTTGTAGGCGTTGCCGTTCTGGACCACGATGGCCGACACGCGTTCGGGATGCGCGGCAGCCAGGCGGAAGCCGACGGGAGCGCCATAGTCCTGCACGTACAGGGCATATTTCGAGGCGCCGACCGCCGTGGTGAACTTGTCGACCACGCTTGCCAGGTTGTCGAAGCTGTAGGCGAATTGATCGACGGCCGGCGCGTCGCTCTGGCCGAAGCCGGGGTAATCGGGCGCGATGACATGGTAGCGTTCAGCCAACTGTGGAATCAGGTTACGGAACATCTGGGATGAGGTGGGAAAGCCGTGCAGCAGCAGTACCGTCGGGGCGTCTTTCGGTCCGGCTTCGCGATAGAAGATGTTGACGCCATCGACCTTGACCGTGCGGTAGCTGACCTCCGCCGGTGCGGCGGCGGCAGTGGCGCCGGCAAAGGCGAGGAGCACGGATGCTGCGATGCGGGAGGTTTTCATGTTCGCTTCCTTCAAAATTGGTTGGGATGGGATGGATTGTAGGAAGCGGCCCACGGCGCCGGAACCACGCGCAGCGAAACAATCCATTTCGCTGTGCGACGTTCCGCC
>CBFGQI010000208.1:0-6350 GCA_965650885.1 uncultured Oxalobacteraceae bacterium | reverse complement strand
CCCTGCTTCGGCAGCACCTCCACGCTGGCGGTCGCGCTATCGAACGGCAGCGACACTTCGAAGCTGCCTTCGCGCTGCTGCACGGTGGTTGCCAGCTCGATCGCACCCGTGCGCGGGTTGAAGGTTTCCACGTGGCGGCGCAAGCCATGGTTGACGCTCACCTCGTGCAGCACGCGGCCCTGCGCATCCTTGGCGACCACTACCCACTGGTCACCTTCCGCACCTTGCCGCACATTCGGGGTCACGGCGAATTTGCCGACCTCCGCATGCAGCGGCTTGAATTCCGCGCCGGCGCGTCCCTCGCTGAAGCCGATGCGCAGCGAAATATTGTCGGCCTGCGCAGCGCCGGCCGCCATCAGCGCAAGCAGCGCGATGGAATTGCGTAATAAAGCCATGAAGTCTCTCCGTTTTTTGTGGTGTAGGACTGGAGATTCTGTGGCCGATCAAGTGCGCCGCGCGTGCACAAACGCGAGCAAATTGCACAATCCTGCTATTAACAATTGTTACAGCGGCGCGCACGCCACGCCGAGGGCGACTGGCCGTATTGCGCGCTGAAGCTGCGTATGAAATGGCTGGCACTGTGGAAGCCGAGGCCTTCGGCAATGTCGACGATACGCGCCTCGCTTGAAGCGAGTTCCGTACAAGCCTGTTCCAGGCGCCGCGTCAGGACATAGCGGTGCGGCGGCAATCCCACCGCACGGTGGAATTCACGCGAAAAGTGGGCTGCGCTCATGCCGCACAAGGCCGCCAGTTCCGCATTGGCCAGCGGCGAATCAAGATGTTCAGCAATATGGCGCAGCACCCGGCGCAGGCGCGCTCCGGCCAGGGTGCTGGGCGCCGCGCCCGCAGGGCGCGAATAATGTTCGAGCAGGTAGCAGGCCAGCGCGGTGACCAGGTGGTCGCACATTTCCGCCGCCAGCGGTCCGGCCAGGGTGCGCGCATCGAGCATCTTGCGCACCAGGTCGAACACCATGCGGTCGGTGGTGAACTGGCTGGCCGCCAGCGCGGTATCGATCTCTTCGCCGCGCTGCGCCGCCAGCCGGTCCACCAGCTGCACCGGCAGGAAGACATTGACGATATCGCAGCCGCTAAGCTGGCTCCACCTTCCCTGCTCGCCCGGCGGACAAAGCCTGAAGCGGTTGGCGCCGATGGTGCCGCCCCACACCGGCGTATCGCCATGCCAGATACGCGCATCGAGCGGCTCCATGATGAGCGCCAGGCGGTAGGTGCCCGGATGCGGGCTCACGGAACGGATGGCAAGCCCCGGCCCATCGCTGGTCCACCGCCCCAGCGCAGCCCCCGATCCGGGTAGCGGCCCGATACAGGCATGCAGCGAGTCCACGCCCGCCATCCTGAACCACCGCTCAAGCTCTTCGACGCTTTCCATCGAGCCAATATACCTCAGCAACAGCCAAGGCCACGCACTCGGCTGCAATTGCGGCGCAGGACGCGCATTCCGGCACAATTTTGTGGCTTGGATTCCAATCCGGATGGGCTATAACGGTAATTGGACCCATCACAGGAGAGCCCAAATGAAAACCATGGCATATGCGCTGCTCGCGGTTTCGGCCCTGCTGAGCGCCAGCGCGCTGGCAAAGGACAAAGACGATGTCATCTGGCCGGCCGAATCGGTGAAGTGGGAACCGGGCCCTGTCCCCGGCACCAAGGTCGCCAAGCTGTGGGGCGACTGGATGAAGAACGCGCCTTACGGCGTGCTGGTGAAATTCGACGCCGGCCAGATCAACGCCCTGCACCACCATAGCCACCCGCTGAAGATCGTCGTCTTGTCCGGCACCTTCACGCACAAATCCGATGGCGCGCCGGAGAGCAAACTGGGACCCGGCTCCTACCTGCTGCAAGCGGCCGGCAAGAAGCACGTCAGCGGCTGCGCCCCTGGCGCGGAATGCACCTTCTTCATGACGTCCGATAAGAAGTTCGACCTGATTGACGATTCGAAGGCGGTGGCCAGCGGTAAAAAGTAGCTTCCGCCTGCCGATGGCGATGCCTGCAAAACCGGTAAACCAGGGGCAGACCCAAGGGTCCGACCCTAAAAAAAAACGCCACCCGAGGGTGGCGTTTTTGCTGGCGGTGAAGCGGCTTACGCTTCGTCGCTGTGGTGCGGTTCGTCGGCTGGCAGTTCGGCCACGATGGCGGCGCGTTCGGCTTCCAGCAGCGCTTTGCGCTCTTCGGCTTCCCACACTTCCTTCTCCTTGCGGGCGCGGTGGAAGGCCAGGCCGGTACCGCCTGGGATCAGGCGGCCGACGATGACGTTTTCCTTCAGGCCGCGCAGGCCGTCGCGCTTGCCCATGATGGCAGCTTCGGTCAGCACACGGGTGGTTTCCTGGAACGATGCGGCCGAGATGAAGGAGTCGGTCGACAGCGATGCCTTGGTAATACCCAGCAGTACGTTTTCGTAGGTTGCAGGGATCTTGTTCAGGGCATTGACGCGATCGTTCTCTTCCAGCAGTTCGGAACGTTCCACCTGCTCGCCGACGATGTAGTCGGTGTCGCCGGCGTTGGTGATCTGCACGCGGCGCAGCATCTGGCGAACGATCACCTCGATGTGCTTGTCGTTGATCTTCACACCCTGCAGACGGTAGACGTCCTGCACTTCGTCGACGATGTAGCGGGCCAGCGCTTCGATACCCAGCAGGCGCAGGATGTCTTGCGGATCGGCCGGGCCGTCCACGATCATCTCGCCCTTGTTCACCACCTGGCCGTCGTGCACCAGCACTTGCTTGTCCTTGGTGATCAGGAACTCGTGCTTGTTGCCGTCCATGTCGGTGATTTCCAGACGCTGCTTGCCTTTGGTTTCCTTACCGAAGGCCACGGTACCGGTGACTTCCGCCAGCATGCCCGCGTCTTTCGGCGAACGTGCTTCGAACAGTTCCGCCACGCGTGGCAGACCGCCGGTAATGTCTCGGGTCTTCTGCGATTCGGTCGGGATACGCGCCAGAACCTCACCCACGGACACTTGCTGGCCGTCTTTCACCATGATCAGCGCGCCGACCTGGAAGCCGATCGCCACTGCGTGTTCGGTGCCGGCGATCTTCACTTCGCCGCCGTCTTCGTTCAGCAGTTTCACCTGTGGACGCAGGGCCTTGCCTGGGGAACCACGACGCTTGGCGTCGATTACCACCAGGGTGGCCAGGCCGGTGACTTCGTCGACCTGACGGGCCACGGTCACGCCTTCTTCGACGTTCTCGAAGCGGACGGTACCGGCGTACTCGGTAATGATCGGACGGGTCAGCGGGTCCCAGGTTGCCAGGGGAGCGCCGGCCTTCACAGCCATGCCGTCCTTGACGATCAGGGTCGCGCCGTACGGCACCTTGTGACGCTCGCGCTCACGGCCGTGGTCGTCGGTGATCAGCACTTCGCCGGAACGGGAAATGACGATCTGGGCGCCCTTGCCGTTGGTGACGTAACGCATCGTGGCGGTGAAGCGCACGGTGCCGTTCGACTTGGCTTCGACGGACGATGCCACTGCTGCACGCGATGCCGCACCACCGATGTGGAAGGTACGCATGGTCAGCTGGGTACCAGGTTCACCGATCGACTGCGCTGCCACCACACCAACCGCTTCGCCGGCGTTGACCAGCAGGCCGCGGCCCAGGTCGCGGCCGTAGCACTTGGCGCACAGGCCGTAGCGGGTGTCGCAAGTCAGCGGGGTACGGACCTTCACTTCGTCGATGCCGACGCGTTCGATCTCTTCCACCATGTCTTCGTCCAGCAGGGTGCCGGCTTCGTACAGGGTTTCCTGGGTTTCAGGGTTGACGATGTCGGTGCCTGCCACGCGGCCGAGGATACGGTCGCGCAGGGCTTCGATCACTTCACCACCTTCAACCATCGCCTTCATCAGGGTGCCGTTGGAGGTGCCGCAATCGTCTTCGGTCACCACCAGGTCCTGGGTCACGTCGACCAGACGACGGGTCAGGTAACCGGAGTTCGCGGTCTTCAGCGCGGTGTCGGCCAGACCTTTACGGGCGCCGTGGGTCGAGATGAAGTACTGCAGAACGTTCAGGCCTTCGCGGAAGTTCGCGGTAATCGGCGTTTCGATGATCGAGCCGTCAGGTTTTGCCATCAGGCCTCGCATACCGGCCAGCTGGCGGATCTGTGCGGCGGAACCACGTGCACCGGAGTCGGCCATCATGTAAATCGCGTTGAACGATTCCTGGGTCGACTTCGAGCCATCGCGGCGCACCACGTCTTCGACTTTCAGCTGGTCCATCATCGCCTTGCCGACTTCATCGGAAGTCTTGCCCCAGATGTCGACGACCTTGTTGTAGCGTTCGCCGGCGGTGACCAGACCGGAAGCGTACTGCTGCTCGATCTGCTTCACTTCCGCTTCGGCGGTCGCGATCATGGTCTTCTTGACGTCCGGTACCAGCATATCGTCCACGCAGATGGAGATACCGGCACGGGTTGCCAGGCGGAAGCCAGACTGCATCAGCTGGTCGGCAAACACCACGGTCGCGCGCAGGCCGCACTTACGGAAGGAGGTGTTGATCAGCTTGGAGATCTCTTTCTTCTTCAGCGGACGGTTCAGTACGCTGAATGGCAGGCCTTTCGGCAGGATCTCGGACAGGATGGCGCGGCCAACGGTGGTTTCGTAACGGGTCACGGTGCGCACGAACTCGCCGGTCGTCAGATCCTTTGGATTCTCAACGATACGTACGGTGATGCGGGTCGCCAGCTCGACTTCCTTGTTGTCGTAAGCACGGATGACTTCGGACACGTCCGGGAACATCATGCCTTCGCCCTTGGCGTTGACGGCTTCGCGGGTCGCGTAGTACAGACCCAGCACGATATCCTGGGAAGGAACGATCGATGGTTCGCCGTTCGATGGGAACAGGATGTTGTTCGAAGCCAGCATCAGGGTGCGCGCTTCCATCTGTGCTTCGATCGACAGCGGCACGTGGACTGCCATCTGGTCACCGTCGAAGTCCGCGTTGAACGCGGCGCAGACGAGCGGGTGCAGCTGGATCGCTTTACCTTCGATCAGCACAGGCTCGAAGGCCTGGATACCGAGACGGTGCAGGGTTGGTGCACGGTTCAGCATGATCGGATGTTCGCGGATCACTTCTTCCAGGATGTCCCACACCACTGGCTCTTGCACTTCGACCAGCTTCTTGGCGGCCTTGATGGTGGTCGCGAGACCCATCAGTTCCAGCTTGTTGAAGATGAATGGCTTGAACAGTTCCAGGGCCATCAGCTTCGGCAGACCGCACTGGTGCAGTTTCAGCTGTGGACCCACCACGATCACGGAACGGCCGGAGTAGTCGACGCGCTTACCCAGCAGGTTCTGACGGAAGCGGCCGCCCTTACCTTTGATCATTTCAGCCAGCGACTTCAGCGGACGCTTGTTGGCGCCGGTCATCGCCTTGCCGCGACGGCCGTTGTCCAGCAGCGAGTCCACTGCTTCCTGCAGCATGCGCTTTTCGTTACGCGTGATGATCTCTGGAGCACGCAGCTCCATCAGGCGCTTCAGACGGTTGTTACGGTTGATGACGCGGCGATACAGGTCGTTCAGGTCGGAGGTCGCGAAGCGGCCGCCATCCAGCGGGACCAGTGGGCGCAGCTCCGGCGGCAGCACCGGCAGCACTTCCATGATCATCCAGTCCGGCTTGATGCCGGAACGCTGGAATGCTTCCAGCACTTTCAGGCGCTTGGCGTACTTCTTGATCTTGGCTTCGGACTTCGATTCCTTCAGTTCCACGCGCAGGGCTTCGGCATCGCGGTGGATGTCGATCGAGCGCAGCAGTTCGCGGATACCCTCAGCGCCCATGAAGGCGGTGAAGTCGTCGCCGTACTCTTCGTACTTGGCGGCGTAATCGTCTTCCGACATGATCTGGCACTTCTTCAGCGGGGTCATGCCTGGATCGGTCACGACGTATGCTTCGAAGTACAGCACGCGTTCGATATCGCGCAGGGTCATGTCCAGGACCATGCCCAGGCGCGACGGCAGCGATTTCAGGAACCAGATGTGGGCGACCGGCGAAGCCAGTTCGATGTGGCCCATGCGCTCACGGCGCACTTTGGCCAGGGTCACTTCAACGCCGCACTTTTCGCAGATGACACCGCGGTGCTTCAGGCGCTTGTACTTGCCGCACAGGCATTCGTAGTCCTTGATCGGGCCAAAGATCTTGGCGCAGAACAGGCCGTCACGCTCAGGCTTGAAGGTACGGTAGTTGATGGTCTCAGGCTTCTTGACTTCGCCGTAGGACCACGAACGGATTTTCTCGGGAGAGGCCAGACCGATCTTGATCGCGTCGAACGACTCGTTTTGCTGTACTTGCTTGAATAAATCGAGCAGGGCTTTCATGTATCACTCCAGATAGTGACGAATTCTT
>CBFGQI010000207.1:0-6393 GCA_965650885.1 uncultured Oxalobacteraceae bacterium | reverse complement strand
AAAAGGCGCACGAGTGTGCGCCTTTTGTCCGGTTGCCAGAGCTGACCCCGACTTTCAATTTAGCGGTTCTGGTAGCCGCCAAAGTGTTTGACGGGGCTCCACTCGGGTTCGACCGGGGGAAGTTCGGGGGCGTATTGGCCGAAGTCGGCGCCGGCATGGACGATGCGGCCGTTGACCACGGTGAGTGCGCTTTCCAGGGTCTTGATCTCGGCTTCGGGAATACTGAAATAGTCCTTGGGCAGGATCACCAGGTCGGCATACTGGCCCTTGGCCAGCTGGCCTTTCAAGGCTTCTTCTCCGCTGAACCAGGCGCTGCCCCGGGTCATCAGCTTCAGCGCTTCGAAACGCGTCAGGCGGTCGCGCGGCTGCCACATCGCCAGGCCGCCAGCCGTCTTGCCCGTCACCGCCCAGTAGATCGCCGGCCACGGGCCGTAGCTCGATACGCGCGTGCCGTCCGTGCCCAGGCCGACCGGGATCTTCATGTCCAGCATCTTGCGGATCGGCGGCATCTGGCGCGTCTGGGCGCCGTAGCGCTTCCAGTAATGCTCGCCCTGGAAGTACATGCGGTCCTGCACCGCCACCCCGCCGCCCAGCTTCTTCACGCGCGCCAGCTGTTCGTCGGTGATGGTTTCGGCGTGGTCGAAGAACCAGCGCAAGCCCTTGAACGGCATGTCGCGGTTGACCTTTTCGATCACGGCCAGGTCGCGCTCGATCGATTCCCCATACGTGGCATGGATGCGGAACGGCCAGCGGTGCTGCACCAGCAGGCGCAGCACGGGTTCCAGCTCGCTTTCCATGTGCGCCGGCATGTCGGGACGCGGCTCGAGGAAATTCTCGAAGTCCGCCGCGCTCCACACCAGGTTTTCGCCCGCCCCTTCCGTGTTGTAGCCGTTGGCGTAGAACATGTGCTCGTTGCGGTCAGGCTTGGCGGTGGCCAGCCAGCGCTGGTAGTCTTCCAGCTCCTTGCCCGGCTTCTGGGCGAACAGGTAGTAGGACGTGCGCACCGTGAGCTTGCCATCCTTGGCCAGTTGCAGGCTGACCGCGTAATCGTCGGGATATGCCTGTCCGCCGCCGCCGGCGTCGATGGCGCTGGTCACGCCCAGCCGGTTCATTTCGCGGTAGTAGTGGATGGTGGAGTTCAATTGCTGCTCGCGCGGCAGTGCGCCGGTCTTGCCCAGCGTGGAATACAGCACCATGGCATTGGGTTTGGCGACCAGCAGGCCGCTTGGCTTGCCGTCGGCACCCAGCTCCACCACGCCATCCTTGTAGCGCGTGTCCTGGTCATAACCCAGGACTTCGATGCCCTTCTTGTTCAGGTAGCCCAGGCCGTACAGGTAGAGGATGAAGACCGGCTTGTCCGGCACCGCCTCGTTGATTTCCTCCAGCGTCGGCAGGCGTTTTTCCTCGAACTGGAACTCGTTGAAGCCACCCACCACCTTGATCCACGCCCCTTCCGGCGTGCGCGCCGCCTGCTCGCGCAGCATCTGCATGGCGCGCTTGAGCGAAGTCACGCCGTCCCAGCGCAGCTCCGCGTTGTAGTTCAAGCCTTCGCGGATGATGTGGAGGTGGGAATCGTTCAAGCCCGGAATGACCGTGCGGCCGCCGGCATCGATCACTTGCGTGCCCGGCTTTTTCAGCTTGAGCACCTGGGCATTGCTGCCCACTTCGGTAATCATGCCGCCCTTGATGGCCAGCGCCTGCGCGAAGCTGCCTTCGCGCGTCATGGTGGCGATCTTGCCATTGGTGATGATCATGTCCGTCGCCTGGGCGTGCGACAGACCGGCAGCCAGCAAGGCTGCGGCCAGCAACGGTCGGCTCATGGGCTTATTCCTTGATCGCTTCGACCGAGAAGCCGAGGGTCACTTCGTCGCTCACGTTCGGCGCGTATTTGCCGGCGTTGAAGTCGGAGCGCAGGATCTTGGCGGTGGCGTTGGCGCCGCAGGCTTCCTTCTTCAGCATGGGGTGCGGGGCGCAGTGGAAGGAGGTCACTTCCAGCTTCACCGGCTTGGCGATGCCCTTGATGGTCAGGATGCCGTCCACCGACACCAGCTTGTCGCCGACGAAGTTGAATTTGGAGGACTTGTAGGTGATCGCCGGGTATTTGGCGGTATCGAAGAAGTCCGGGCCTTGCAGGTGTTCGTTGAAGGTGTCGTAACCGGTGTTGACCTTCTTCGGGTCGATCGACACTTCCACCGAACCGGTCTTGGCGGCGCGGTCGATCTGGATCTTGCCGACGGTGCTGTTGAACTTGTTCACCTGGGTCGAGTAGCCGAAGTGGCTGTACTCGAAGCGGGAGAAGGAATGGGTAGGATCGATATTGAAGGTTTCAGGCGCTGCGGATACGGCCAGGGAAAAACTTGCTGCAAGGGCGAAAGCGATCAGTTTTTTCATCGTGAGTACTCCAGTCTGGATAATGGTGGCTCATTATGATTCGGCAACCGATCAGTGTAAAACGCATAATATCCGCCCTATATATCGATTTTCTCGATAATAAAGCGCCCGCGTTCAATCACTGCGCGTCTGGGCTTGCGACACATTGCTGCCGGGGGCAACGCTCTGGGTCAGCCATACATTACCACCGATGGTCGATCCGGCGCCGATCGTGATGCGGCCCAGCACCGTGGCGCCGGCATAAATGACGACATCGTCCTCCACAATCGGATGTCGCGGCGTCCCCTTGATCAGCTGGCCGGTTTGGTCGGCCGGGAAACGCTTCGCGCCCAGGGTCACGTGCTGGTACAGGCGTACGCGTTCGCCGATGATGGTGGTCTCGCCGATCACCACCCCGGTGCCATGGTCGATGAAGAAGCTGGCGCCGATCTGCGCCGCCGGATGAATGTCGATCCCGGTGCGCGAATGGGCGATATCGCTGACCAGGCGCGCGATGAAGGGGGCGCCCAGCTTGTGCAGGCTGTGCGCCAGCCGGTAATGCAGGATCGCCACCATGCCCGGGTAGCACAGCAGGATTTCCGCGATCGAGGTCGCGGCCGGATCGCCGGCGTAGGCGGCCTGCACGTCGGACACCACCAGGGCGCGGATGGCCGGCAACGACGCAGCGAAATCGCGCGTGATGGCCTGCGCATCGCGCTCCCCGCCGAACTGCAGCCCGCGCCGCACCTGTTCGTGCAGGCGGTCCAGCGTGGTGTTCAGGGTATCGCCGACGAAGTAGTCGATGCTTTCGTCGGTCAGGTTGGGCCGTCCGTAATGCGTCGGGAACAACACGGCGGACAGCCCTTCGAGGATTTGCACCAGCTCCGCGCGCGATGGCAGCTCGCGCACCCGGCGCTGGTGGCGGATATTGTGGGTCGCTTCGCGCGACACGCGCAGCTGGTGCACTACCTCGTCGAGGTTCCAGCGCGCTGCGCCGTCGCCGGCGCCGTAGGAGTCGTTAGCCATAAGGCACCAGCATATCGAGCCGGCGGCGGAAAACGAAAGAAAGTATAGGCACAAGCTTATGCCCTGCAGGCATAAAGGCTTTGCCTTAAAATGGCGGGCTCACCCCTCAGGTACCCAATGAAGAACATCCTGCTTACCCTGCTGCTCGCCGGCCTGACCATGGTCGGTCCGCTGGCCATCGACACCTACCTGCCATCCTTCCCGGCCATCGCCGAAACCTTCGATGCCAGCCCGATGGCCATCCAGCAGACCCTCAGCCTGTTCCTGTTCACCTTCGCCTTCATGATGCTGTTCTACGGCACCCTGTCGGACAGCTTTGGCCGCCGCCCCGTCATCCTGTGGTCGCTGGTGCTGTACGTCCTGGCTTCGCTGGGCGGCGCGCTGGCCGGCTCCTTCGGTTTCCTGCTCGGCGCGCGCGTGCTGCAAGGCCTGGCTTCGGGCGCCGGTTCGGTGATCGGCCGCGCCATCGTGCAGGACCGCTTCGAAGGCATCGCCGCGCAAAAAATCCTGGCCAACATCATGATGGTGTTCGGCCTGGCGCCGGCCATCGCGCCGGTGCTGGGCGGCTGGCTGCAAGTGGCCTTCGGCTGGCGCTCGATCTTCTGGTTCCTGACCGGCTTCGGCGTGCTGATGTGGGTCGCGGTCTGGCGCTGGCTGCCCGAGAGCCTGCCGCAGGAAAAGCGCCACCCGCTGCACCTGGGCGCCATTGCGCGCAATTACTGGATGGTGCTGAGGCACCGCGAATTCCTGCTGCTGTCGGTATCGCTGGGCGCGGCCTTCGGCGGCTTTGCCCTGTACATCGGTTCGGCCGCCTACTTCATCATGCACATCCTGAAGTTGCCGGAAACGGCCTTCGCCTGGCTGTTCATCCCGCTGATCAGCGGCCACGTGCTGGGCGCCACGGCCAGCGGCAAGCTGGCGCAACGTCTGGCGCCGGCGGCACTGATCCGCCTCAGCTTCATCCTGATGGCGGTGGCGGCGGCACTGAACGTCGGCTACAACTGGTTCTTTGCCGCGGCGGTGCCGTGGGCCGTGCTGCCGCTGTTCCTGTTCTCGTTCGCGTTGGCCCTGGCCATGCCGCCGCTGACACTGGCCGGCATGAACCTGTTCCCGCAGCACAGCGGCCTGGCGGCGTCGATGCAATCGTTCCTGCAGATGATGCTGTTCGCGCTGGTGTCGGGGCTGGTGGCGCCGCTATTGTTCGACAGCGCGCTGCATCTGGCCTTCGGCCTGACCGGCTGCCTGGCGGCGAGCTACCTGGCCTATGCGCTGGCCCAGCGCAGCCATGCCCAGGATCAGGGCCAGGGCGCCGGCGTCACGTCCTGATACTGGGGACCGCCCTGTTCCGGCTCCGGTGCGGGCTGGGGCGGGGCATGGCCCAGCCGGCGCTCGGCCGGTAGCCCAAGGCCAAGAATCTCTTTCCGCCCCTCCACGAATTCCGAGCTGCTGATCGGGTGTTCCTTGTCGGGCCAATTGGCAATTGCCCAGTTCTGCACTTCCTCGAACCGCCGCCATACCTCGGTCACGAATTGCCGCCGCGTTGCATCGTCCATTGCCGCCTCCGTCGCGTTTTGGCCACTCTACACCAGCGGCGGGATTGTTGTCACACGGCCTTGCGCAGTGGTGTGATGCGGTAGGCGCAGCGGCGCGCGCCGGACAGGATGTGCGCATCGCGCCGCACGTCGCAGCCGGGACCCAGCACGCGCTGGAATACTTCCAGTTCCGAACGGCAGAAGTTCTGGCATTCGCGCGCGGCGGCGCAGATCGGGCAATGGTTTTCCACCAGCAGCAGCGAGCCATCGTCCTGCGGCTCGACTTCGGCCATATAACCTTCCACGTCGCGCGCCAGTGCCAATGCCTGCACGCGCTCCGGCAGCGCTGCGCCGTCGCCGATGCTCTGGCGGTAGAACGCTTCGCTCGCTTGCTCGCGGGCGGCGATCAGCTTGTCCATGCCCTCCTCGCCAAACAGGGCGCGCACCTGGGTGATCAGCTGCAGCGTCAGGTCGGCATGGCGGTCGGGGAAGCGCGCATGGCCGGCATCCGTCAGCAGCCAGCGGCGCGTCGGGCGGCCGACCTTTTCCGCCACGTCTTCGTGGCGGACCTGGCCCGCCTCCTCGGCCGCTTCCAGATGGCGCCGCGCCGCCATCGACGTCAGCCCAAGCAAATCGGCCAGTTGCTGCGCGGTGCGCGGGCCACGCGTCTTCAGCAGGAACAGGATGCGGTCGGCGGTATTCATGCGCCCACCCCTTCCGTGCCGGCCGGCGGGCGCGGCGATGCCGCTGCCGGCGCCGCCAGCGCCGCGCGCCAGCCGCGCAAGCGCCAGCCGGCCCATGCCGCGAGCAGCGCGCCAAGCAGCAGGATCAGGCGCGTATCGACCAGCGTCAGGACCGAGCCGATCGCCGCCATCACGATATTGGCCAGGCAGAATGTCATCGACAGCAGCCCCATGACCGAACCCTGGCCGTGGGCGGCGAAGCGGTCCGCCGCCCACGATTGCACCGTCGCGTTATAGAAGGCATTCGGCAGCCCGAACAGGCAGATCGCCACCATGCCAACCCACAGGTTGCCCAGTGCGACACCGGCCACCGCAGCCGCCAGGGCGAACGCCAGCCAGCTTGCGCGGCGCAGCGGTTCCATGCCGCTTGGCCGGCCGGCGATGATGGCGGCCAGCGTCATGATCGCGCACATGGCCATATTGACGGTCGCGATGCCGCGCGCATCGTAGCCGCCCTGCTCCACCAGCCATAAAGGGTAGTACTCGTAAAAGCCCGTGATGCCGCAAGTCAGCGCCAGCTGCACGATGAACAGTGTGCGCAGTTCGGGAAAGCGCAGCAGGTTCATGGCATGGTGCGAGCGCGCCACCTGCCACCACGAAGCGCCATCGGCCGGCGCCCGTGCGGCGCGCGGCACGGTCAGCGCCACCAGGGCAGCCGCCAGCACCAGGGCCGCCACCGCGACCCAAAACGGCACCGTGATCCCGAACCCCAGCGTGAAGCC
>CBFGQI010000206.1:0-6393 GCA_965650885.1 uncultured Oxalobacteraceae bacterium | reverse complement strand
CCTTGTCGCGCATCTCGGACAGGATGAAGTTGGTGGTGCCGTTGATGATGCCGGCGATCCATTCGATGCGGTTGGCGGTCAGGCCTTCGCGCAGCGCCTTGATGATCGGGATGCCGCCGGCGACGGCCGCCTCGAAGGCCACCATCACGCCCTTTTCCTGGGCGGCGGCGAAGATTTCGGTGCCATGCATGGCCAGCAGCGCCTTGTTGGCGGTGACCACATGCTTGCCGTTGGCGATGGCCTGCATCACCAGTTCCTTGGCGGTGTCATAGCCGCCAATCAGCTCCACGACGATATCGATTTCCGGATCGTTGACGATCGCGAACGGGTCTGCCACTACCTTGCACTGACCTTCGGTGCGCTCCTTTGCGCGCTCCAGGTTGCGGGCCGATACGGCCACGATCTCAATCCCGCGGCCGGCACGGCGGCGGATCTCTTCCTGGTTGCGTCGCAATACACTGAACGTCCCGGCGCCTACATTGCCGACGCCCAGCAAACCTACTTTAATCGATTTCATCTTTCAAATTCCCTGGATTGTGTTAACTGTGCCCGTGCCGTTTTCGGTAGCCTTCCATGAAGCGCGCGATGCGGCCGAATGCATCTTCCATATCGTCCGAATTGGGCAGGAAGACCACGCGGAAGTGGTCCGGGCTGTGCCAGTTGAAGCCCGTGCCCTGCACGATGAGGACCTTGGTTTCTTCCAGCAGCTCGTATGCGAATTGCTGGTCGTCCGCGATCGGGTAGATCTTCGGATCGAGGCGGGGGAACATATACAGTGCAGCTTTTGGCTTGACTACGCTGACGCCCGGAATCTCGGTCAACAGCTTGTATGCCAGGTCGCGTTGCTTGAGCAGGCGCCCGCCGGGGGCCACCAGGTCGTTGATGCTCTGGTAGCCGCCGAGCGCAGTCTGGATCGCAAACTGGCCCGGCGCATTGGCGCAAAGGCGCATCGAGGCGAGCATGTTCAGGCCCCAGATGTAATCCTTCGCATATTTCTTGTTTTCGCCCGAGAGCACCATCCAGCCGGCGCGGTAGCCGCAGGAACGGTAGCTCTTGGACAGGCCGTTGAAGGTCACGCAGAACACGTCGTCGCACAGGGCGGCGATCGAGGTATGGGTGACGCCGTCGTACAGCACCTTGTCGTAAATTTCGTCGGCGTAGATGATCAGCTGGTGCTGGCGCGCCAGTTCGATAATCTGCAGCAGCACCTCGTCCGAATACAGCGCGCCGGTCGGGTTGTTGGGGTTGATGACCACGATCGCCTTGGTGTTGGGCGTGATCTTCTTGCGCATGTCGTCGATGTCCGGGAACCAGTCCTGGGCTTCGTCGCAGACATAGTGCACCGGCTTGCCGCCGGACAGGCTGACGGCCGCGGTCCACAGCGGGTAATCGGGCGCCGGCACCAGCACTTCGTCGCCGTTGTTCAGCAGCGCATTCATCGACATCACGATCAGCTCGGACGCGCCATTGCCCAGGTAGATGTCGTCCATGGTGACGTTGGCGACCTTCTTTTGCTGGGTGTAGTGCATCACCGCCTTGCGCGGCGCGAACAGGCCCTTGGAATCGGTATACCCGGCCGCATTGGGCAGGTTGACGATCATGTCGTGCACAATCTCGTCCGGCGGGTCGAAGCCGAACGGTTGCATATTGCCGATATTGAGCTTGATGACCTTATGGCCCTCTTCTTCCATCAGGCGGGCCTTCTCCGGCACAGGGCCGCGGATTTCGTAGCAAATCTCGTTAAGCTTGTTGGATTTCTGAACCGGACGCAAAATCAATCCCTTAGATGTAATTGCTGCAATGCGAAAATACCCATTCTGCCGAATTAAATTGGTTTAATCAACCATCGATATACGCAAAACGTTACAATAAGATCTGTATTGCATTTAAATATAGCTAAAACTCATGAAGCTCCACGCCAGCACCACCAACCAATACCAGACCGTCTCGGGCTATTTCGACGGCGGCGTCGAGATCAACGGCCAGCGTTTCGCTTACAGCCTGCTGGTGCTGCCGGAAACCCCGCCGCGCGCCTGGCCGGTGGCGCGCTTCGAGGAATTGACGGTGGAGCACTTCGAACAATTGCTGGCCGAGCTGCCGGACGTGGTGATCCTCGGCACCGGCGAACGCCAGCGCTTCGTCCATCCGCGCCTGACCGCCCCGCTGATCGGCAAACAGATCGGCGTCGAATGCATGGACACCAATGCCGCCTGCCGCACCTACAACATCCTGATGGGCGAAGGCCGCAAGGCCTTGCTGGCATTGATCATTGAAAAATAAGAACGTTGCCCCCATATTAACGCACATGACCCACACCATCGCCGACTTCAGCGCCGCCATGACCGGCGGCCAGACCTTCCAGCTCTCCGGGCGCCCCGCCAAATCCACCGTACTGTTCTTCTACCCCAAGGACAACACGCCGGGCTGCACTACCGAGAACATGGCCTTCCGCGACCTGCACGAGCGATTCACCGCGGCCGGGGCCGAAATTTATGGCATCAGCCGCGACTCGCTGCGCTCGCACGAAAACTTCAAGGCAAAACTGGGCCTGCCGTTCGAGCTGATCTCCGACCCGGACGAAGCGGTCTGCCTGGCCTTCAATGTCATGAAGATGAAAAAAATGTACGGTAAAGATGTACGCGGCGTTGAGCGCAGCACGTTTGTGATTGACGCAAAAGGCCGATTGGTGAAAGAATGGAGAGGCGTGAAAGTACCAGGTCACGTCGATGAAGTGCTGGAATTCGTGGCAAACCTGGGCTGATGGCAAGGCCCCGCCGCGAATGTGTTAGCTCAACGGGAGCTTGTCATTTGATCGTGTCAGCCAGATTTTGAGTCGAGTAAGTCCATCCACCCTCTGTCCCCGGTGGCACAATGCCCACCGGCTTTCGGGCGACGCAGACGCCCGCCAGGCATCCTTTAGTTTTTCCGAACCACCCCCGCATACGTCCATGCCAGGCCTCCGCCTTCGCGTGGGCGCATACTTTTTGAGATTGAGATCCTGATGCCACTGCCAAAACTGCCTAGCAAGCCAGCCACCCTGCTGCTGGCTAAAGACTACCCGAAGGCGAGCGGAGCGAATCCGGTTCCCTTCCCTACCGAAGAAGAGGCAGCACCAGCGCCGAAGAAAGCGGCCACCAAGACTGCTGCCAAAGCAGTAAAAGAACCAGTTGCGAAGAAGACGGCAGCGAAGAAAGCGCCAGCCCTGAAGGCCGTCAAGCTGCCGGACGACGTACCGGCCCCGCCGCGCACCAAGGCTGCGCCGCAGGCGCGCGCCAAGGTCACGCCGATCAAGGCCGATGCGCCGCACCCGGCCAAGCACAAGGCCCACGAAGTGGTGCTGAAGTCCGCCATCAGCCGCAAGGCCGACGTGGTGGGCAGCACCAAGCTGTTCGTGCTCGACACCAATGTACTGATGCACGACCCCTCCTCGCTGTTCCGCTTCGAGGAGCACGACGTCTTCCTGCCGATGATGACGCTGGAAGAATTGGACAACCACAAGAAAGGCATGTCCGAAGTCGCCCGCAATGCGCGCCAGGTCTCGCGCACGCTGGATGCCCTGGTCAGCAACACCGACGACGACGACATGGAAACCGGCATCCCGCTGAACAAGCTGGGCAACAAGGATGCCAAGGGCCACCTGTACTTCCAGACCAAGGTGCAGGTCGCCGACCTGCCGGAAGGCCTGCCGCAAGGTAAGGCCGACAACCAGATCCTGGCCGTGGTGCGCTCGCTGGAAGCCGAGCAGCCTGGCCGCGCCGTGGTGCTGGTGTCGAAAGACATCAATATGCGCATCAAGGCGCGCGCCCTGGGCCTGCCGGCGGAAGACTACTTCAACGACCATGTGCTGGAAGACACCGACCTGCTGTACTCG
Source organism: uncultured Oxalobacteraceae bacterium (assembly GCA_965650885.1). Classification (GTDB taxonomy): domain Bacteria; phylum Pseudomonadota; class Gammaproteobacteria; order Burkholderiales; family Burkholderiaceae_D; genus Rugamonas. The sequence goes on along the minus strand of CBFGQI010000206.1, from coordinate 2,522 downwards.
GGCATCGTCCAGCTGCCGGACGATTTCTGGAACAAGCATGGCAAGGACATGGAATCCTGGCAGGAGAACAAGCACGGCCAGTCGAGCACCTTCTACCGCGTGACCGGCCCCTTCATCCCTTCCCTGCTGGTGAACCAGTTCGTGTTCCTGGAGCCTAACAACGGCGAGGCGCCGTTCTACGCGCAAGTGAAGCAGATCAACGGCAAGACCGCCGTGCTGCAAACCCTGCGCGACTACTCGCACAACAAGAACAGCGTGTGGGGCGTCACGGCCCGCAACCGCGAGCAGAACTTCGCGCTGAACCTGCTGATGAACCCCGAGTGCGACTTCATCACCCTGCTGGGCCAGGCCGGTACCGGCAAGACCCTGCTGGCCCTGGCCGCCGGCCTGGCCCAGGTGCTGGAGACCAAACTGTACAACGAGATCATCGTCACCCGCGTCACGGTGCCGGTGGGCGAAGACATCGGCTTCCTGCCGGGGACCGAGGAAGAGAAGATGGGCCCGTGGATGGGTGCCTTCGACGACAACCTCGAAGTGCTGAACAAGTCCGACGGTGAAGGCGGCGAATGGGGCCGTGCGGCGACGCAGGACCTGATCCGCTCGCGCATCAAGATCAAGTCGCTGAACTTCATGCGCGGCCGCACCTTCGTCAACAAGTTCCTGATCATCGACGAGGCGCAGAACCTGACGCCGAAACAGATGAAGACCCTGGTGACGCGCGCCGGTCCGGGCACCAAGATCCTCTGCCTGGGCAATATCGCGCAGATCGACACGCCGTACCTGACCGAAGGCTCGTCCGGCCTGACCTATGTGGTCGACCGCTTCAAGGGCTGGGCGCACAGCGGCCACGTGACCCTGGCGCGCGGCGAGCGTTCGCGCCTGGCCGACCACGCGAGCGACGTGCTGTAAGCTGCCGCCCGCACCACCAAGCCCCGCCGAGTGCGGGGCTTTCTTTTTGGAGAACCCGCACTGGTGTCAGACCCATCGGGTCTGACACCGGTTTACCGGTTCTGGTTCAATCCTGCCGGATATTCACCGCCAGGAAATCGAGCAGCAAACGCACGCCCGGCAGCAAACCTCGCCGCGACGGAAACACCGCATGGATCACGCCCCCCTTCGGCGCCCAGCCGGGGATGACGTCCACCAGCGCGCCGCGCGCCAACGCCTCCTCGGCCACCATGCACGGCAACTGCACCACGCCAATGCCCTCCTCCGCCGCCTGGCGCAGCGCCGTCATGTCGTCCGTGATGTAGCGCGGCTTGTGCGGTACCGCCGCCTGCGCCCCGCCCGGCCCTTCGAACTGCCACACATGTTCACGCGGCGGCCCCCAATCGAGGCTGGGCAAGCCCGCCACCGCCAGCGCATCCGGGTCTTTGAAAGCCTTGCGCGGCTTGAGCAAGGCCGGGCTGGCGACCAGCCGCTGCGGGCTGCGCGCCAGAACCCGCATCACCAGATCGCTCGATTCGAGCGGTGGAAAACGCACGCGCAGCGCAATATCGAATCCCTCGTTCAGTACGTCGACGCGCCGGTTGCTTGCCTCCAGCACCACGCGCACCTTCGGCCATTGCCGCATGAAGCGCGCCACCAGTGGCCCAATGCGGTATTCCAGCAAGGCTGTCGGACAACTGACCCGCACCACGCCCTGCGGTTCGGAGCGCTGGCGTTCCATCACTTCGCGCGCGCCCTGCACTTCCGCCAGCACGGCCAGGCATTGCTGGTAAAACTCGCGCCCTGTCTCGGTCACGGAGAAATGGCGCGTGGTCCGTTGCAACAGCCGCACATCGTATTGCTGCTCAAGGGCGGCGATGCGCCGGCTCAGCTTCGATTTCGGCATGGCCAGCGCCCGCCCCGCCGGCGTAAAGCCGCCATGGTCGACCACTTGCACGAAATAATAAAGATCGTTCAAGTCATCCATCATTGTTCCTTAAAAAGAACACTGAAGCCATTTTACGGCACTAGCGGAGCGATTGTTGCGCGCCTATCCTGTACCTACACCCACAACCGCTGAAGGAGAACGCCATGTACAAACGCCTCGACAAGAATGATGCCGCCGTGCTGCTGGTCGACCACCAGGCGGGCCTGCTGTCCCTGGTACGCGACATCGAGCCCGACAAATTCAAGAACAATGTGCTGGCACTGGCCGCCTCGGCCAAGTACTTCAAGCTGCCTACCGTGCTGACCACGAGTTTCGAGAACGGCCCGAACGGCCCGCTGGTGCCGGAGCTGAAGCAGATGTTCCCCGAAGCGCCCTTCATCCCGCGTCCGGGTCAGATCAATGCCTGGGATAACGAGGACTTCGTGAAAGCCGTCAAGGCCACCGGCAAGAAGCAGTTGATCATCGCCGGCGTGGTGACGGAAGTGTGCGTCGCCTTCCCCGCCCTGGCGGCCATCGACGAAGGCTTTGACGTGTTTGTGGTGACCGACGCCTCGGGCACCTTCAATGAAATCACGCGCGATGCCGCCTGGCGCCGCATGCAGGACGCCGGGGTGCAGCTCATGAGCTGGTTCGGCGTGGCCTGCGA
>CBFGQI010000205.1:0-6571 GCA_965650885.1 uncultured Oxalobacteraceae bacterium | reverse complement strand
CGATTGCGCTCGGCGGCTACATGTACTCGAAAAACCCCGCCGACCGCCTGCTCCTGATCGACAAAGTCCTGCGGCGGGAAGGCGAGGAAGTCGCCCCCGGCCTGGTGCTCGACAAACTGCTGCCCAAGCAAGCCATCTTCAGCTTCCGCGGCTACCGCTACCGGGTGCCGCTATGACAAGCCGGCAAAACGTCATCGGCGTCACCGGTCCATCCGGCAGCGGCAAGACCACCCTGATCGAATACCTGGTCACCGCGCTGTCCGCGCGAGGCTGGAAGGTCAACGTCATCAAGCACAGCCACCACGACTTCGAACTCGAGCCGCCAAGGAAAGACAGCGCCCGTTTCCGCCACGCCGGCGCCGCCGAAGTGATGATCGCCTCGCCCTACCGCTTCGCCATCATCCACGAGCTGCGCGGAGCCGCCGAGCCAGGCGCCGACGAGCAGTTGGCCCGCCTGCAACCGGCCGACCTCACCCTGGTCGAAGGCTTCCATGCCTGGCAAATCGACAAGATCGAAGTCTACCGCCCGGTGTGCGGCCAGCCGCCGCGTTATCTGGACGACCACAGCATTGTCGCCGTCGCCTCCGACCAGCCCGCCCCGGCAGACTTGCCGCCCCGCCTGCACTGGCTCGACCTGAACCGCCCGGATGCCGTACTGGCCTGGCTGGTGAAAAAAATCCCGCGTCCGGCCTAAAGTTCGCCAAAAGTCATCCGTAAATCAGGATAAGACCAAGTGGGAGGATCAAATGGACGCCGTAAGCATTGCAAAAGCAGCAACGACAATCGCCGAGACGAGCAATCGTGTCGAAGTCGGTTACGCCGTGCTGAAAAAGGCGCAAGACGTCCAGGCGTCCAGTGCCCAGGCCCTGATCGAAGCGATCCCGCCGGCCCCTGCGGCCAGCAACCTGCCATCGCACCTCGGCCAAAACATCAACACCACCGCCTGAATCCCGCGCCGGCCAGGCGCCAAGGAACCCGCCGCACCGCGACCCGGTGCCAGCGGGTTTTTTTTATGGTCTAATCGCACACCCAACCCTACAGAGGAGACCCGCATGAAAAATCGTCAAGCCCTGATCGCAGCCGCCCTGGCCACCGTATGCGCCACCGCCAGCACCGTCGCCGCCGCCCAGGACAAGCCGGCCGAAAAGGAAAAGTGCTACGGCATCGCCAAAGCCGGTCAGAACGACTGCGCCACCGGCACCCACGGCTGTTCCAACCAGGCCAAGAGCGACAATATGCCAAGTGAATGGAAGTACGTCGCCAAAGGCACCTGCGAAAAAGCCGGCGGCAAAACCACCCCGCCAGCCAAGTAATCGATGCTGCAGCACGCCGGCGTAGGCCTGCGGGCAGCGCACTATCGCCAGTTCCTCGAGCAGCGGCCACGCGCCGCCTGGCTCGAGGTGCACACGGAAAACTACCTGGACCAGGCCGGCGGCGACTTCCACGTATTGCAGGAATTGCGCCGCGACTATGCGGTCAGCCTGCATGGCGTCGGCCTTGGCCTTGGTTCCGCACGCGGCTTCAGCGACGAGCACCTGCGGCGCGTCGCCAGCCTGGCGCAGCGCATCGAGCCGGCCCTGGTATCCGAGCACCTGTGCTGGGGCGCCGTCTTCGATCGCCACCTGAACGACTTGCTGCCGCTGGCGCTGAACCACGCCGCGCTCGACCTGATGGAAGAACGGGTAGGGCGCATGCAGGACGTCCTCGGCCGCAGCATCCTGCTGGAAAACGTCTCATCCTTCGTACGCTTCGCCGACGACGCCATGAGTGAAGCCGAATTCCTCGCCGCCCTCGCGCGCCGCACCGGCTGCGGCCTGCTGCTGGACGTAAACAACCTGTACGTCAACCAATGCAACCATGAGGAAGACGCCCTGGCCGCGTTGGCTGCCATCGCCCCCGGCACCGTCGGCGAAATCCACCTTGCCGGCCACCTGGTCACGCCCGGCGCTGTCATCGACCACCACGGCGCAACGGTCGCCGCCCCCGTCTGGCGCCTGTACGAAGCCGCCCTGGCCCGCTTCGGCGCCCTCCCCACCCTGATCGAATGGGACACCTGCATCCCCGCCCTGGAAGTGCTGCTCGGCGAAGCCGACAAGGCCAACGCCATCGCCGCACGCTTCCCCCCAACGACTTTTGTCCACCCTGGGGTCAGGAACGGAGGTGGACATTTTCCTGCCGGCAGCGACGCGCTGGCGCGGCAGCAGCAAGCTTTCGCCGACGCGCTCTTCGCGCCGGCAGCGGAAGGCGGCTTGCGGCTCAAGCATGCCGAGCGCTTCGGCCTCTACCGTGGCAACCTCACCTCGACCTGGTCCAAGGCCCTGGCCGCTGCCTATCCCGTCATTGCCCAACTGGTGGGCGAAGAATTCTTCGCCGCGTTAGCCCGCGAATACGGCCGCGCCCACCCCTCGGCGAGTGGCGACCTGAACCGCTTCGGCGCCGATTTCGAAACCTTCCTGCGCGGCTTCGAGCATGTGCGCGACTTGCCCTACCTGCCTGACATGGCGCGGCTGGAATGGCAACTGCACCGCATCCACTACGCCCCCCACGCGGAAGCCCTGCAAGCGCAGGATATCGATCCGCAAACGGTGGAGCAGCGCAGCTTCCGCTGGCAAGCCACCGCCCAGCTGTTCGCCTCGCAATGGGCGGTGGTGCCGCTGTGGCTGGCGCACCAGACGGCCACTGGCACCGCCTTCCCGCAAGTCATGGACGAGCCCAGCCACGCCCTCCTGAGCCGGCCTGAATGGACGGCGCAAGTGACGCCGCTGCAAGCGCCGGAATACGCCGCCTTGCAGTCGATACAGAATGGGGAAACTGTCGGCGCGGCCCTGGATGCCGCCTTTGCGCTGGATGAGCACTTCAACGTCGCCGCCAGCCTCCAGCAATGGCTGCGGCAGCAAATCCTAATGAAACGCCCGCATTAACTTGTCCTCGCCGGACAAGTCGCGATGCAGGATATTGGCGCGATGGGTGGCCTCGATCATGCGCAGCAACTGCGCATCTTCGCAGCGTTCCAGCTCCTCATTCGCCGCGAGCAAAGCTTGCGCCAGCTTGGCGCGGGCCGACTGGTACAGCACGCTGGTATAGTGGTCGGTGCTCTTGAGCAACTCCTCGGCGTTCTCGATGACCTGGCGCAGGTCGCCGATCAATTGACCTTGCGCCTGCACTTGCTTGTCGTTGGGGCCGTTCATGGAGTGGTCTCCTCAGGCAGCACTACCCTCGGCATGGACGTCGATCTGGACGTCGCCCAGGCGCACCCGCTGGCCCGCCCGGATTTTCGCCGTCTTGCGCAACTCCTGCTTGCCGTCGACCTTGACGTCGCCGCTGGCCACGATCTGCTTGCCGGCGCCGCCGCTGTCGCACAGGCCGACCACCTTCAAGAGCTGGTTCAGTTCGATGTACTCGCCTGTCAATTCGAAATCTACTTTCTGCATTTTAATCCTCTTTCTGTTGGGCTGGCGCCGGGTGTTGTATTTCCGCTAGGCATCAACCCTTGCCGCCGGGCTTGGTCATCTCCAGCGGGACAATCCACTCATCGAACTGGGTTTCATTGACAAAACCCAGGGCCAAGGCTGCTTCCTTCAAGGTGGTGCCCTCGTGCTGTGCCTTCTTCGCAATTTGCGCGGCGCGATCATACCCGATATGCGGAGCCAGCGCGGTCACCAGCATCAGGGAACGCTCCATCAATTCCCCGATGCGGTCCAAGTTGGGCTCGATGCCATGCGCGCAATGCTCATCGAAGCTGCGCATGCCATCGGCCAGCAGGCGGGCGCTTTGCAGGAAATTGTGGGCGATCAGCGGCTTGAAGACGTTCAGTTCAAAGTTGCCGGACGCGCCGCCCACCGTGATGGCCACATCGTTGCCGAACACTTGGCAGCACAGCATGGTCAGCGCCTCGCTTTGGGTCGGGTTGACCTTGCCCGGCATGATCGAGCTGCCCGGCTCGTTTTCCGGGATGCTGATTTCGCCCAGGCCGGAGCGGGGGCCGGACGCCATCCAGCGCACGTCGTTGGCCAGTTTCATCAGGGCGGTCGCCAGCGTTTTCAGGGCGCCATGGGCGGACACCAGGGCGTCATGACCGGCCAGGGCGGCGAATTTGTTGTCCGCGCTGCGGAAGGGCAGCTGCAGCCGCGCCGCCAGCTCGGCTGCAATGCGGGTGGCGTATTCGGGGTGGGAGTTCAGGCCGGTGCCGACCGCGGTGCCCCCGGCGGCCAATTCCAGCACGGCGGGCAGGGTGGCTTCAATCGCGTTTTCCGCATAATCCAGCTGCGCCACATAACCCGAGAATTCCTGGCCCAGGGTCAGCGGCGTCGCGTCCTGCAGGTGGGTACGGCCGATCTTGACGATGCCTTCGAATGCCTGCGCCTTGGACTGCAAGGTCGCGCGCAGTTGGCGCAAGGCCGGCAGGACGTTGTGCGCCAACGCCTGCGCCGCCGCCACATGCATGGCGGTGGGGAAGATATCGTTCGACGATTGGCCTTTGTTGACGTCATCGTTCGGATGCAGCCTGCGCCCTTCGCCACGTTCGCCGCCCAGCAGCTCGGAAGCGCGGTTGGCCAGCACTTCGTTCATGTTCATGTTCGACTGCGTGCCCGAGCCGGTCTGCCAGACCGCCAGGGGGAATTCGCCCGGATGCATGCCGTCGAGGACTTCATCGGCGGCCTGCATGATGGCCTTGGCCTTGCCGCTGTCGAGTACGCCCAGGTCCACGTTGACCTGGGCTGCCGCGCGCTTCACACTAGCGAGCGCGGCGATCAGTTCCGCCGGCATCCGTTCGCTCGAAATGCGGAAGTGTTCCAGCGAACGCTGGGTTTGCGCGCCCCACAACTGGCTGGCGGGAACTTCGATCGGACCAAAGCTGTCGCGCTCGGTTCTGCTATTCATGCGGGGCTCCCTCGATGGAAAGTGATGTCTGGATTCTAACGCGATTGGCTGCCACTCTGCCGGGGCTTCAAAATTGCGGATTTCTGCCGTTAATGGATTCATTAAGGAAATAGGCCTGTTCCCCATGTTAAGCAAACGATTGACCATCCGCGCCCTGGCGCTGCCCCTGCTTGCCGGCGCCCTGTGCGGCCCGCTGCAAGCGGCCGAGCTTGGCGAAGTGAAGGTCAACTCGCACATCGGCCAGCAATTGTCGGCCGATATCGAACTGGTGGATTTGACCCCTGCCGATTTGGCCGAGTTGCAAGCCAAGCTGGCCAATCCCGACGTGTTCAAAGGCGCCAACCTGTCGATGCCGCCGGTGCTGGGCGGCCTGTACATTTCGGTTGCCAAGCGCGACAACCGCCGCTTCCTGCACTTGACGACGCTGCAACCCGTGACTGCCGACGCCCTGCATCTGTTCCTCGAATTGAGCAGTGGCGGGCGGCAGATCATCCGCGCCGCCTCGCTTTGGCTGACGCCGGAGCCGCCAGCGCCGCGAGTCGCGCGGGCCAGTCCGGTGCCGGCAGCGATGCCATATTCTCCAACGCCGTCCGCGGCACCGGTTGCAGCGGCAGCGCCCCAGGCCCCGGCCCCGGCTCCCCAGGCGGCGCCGGAGAACCTTGACGCGGCGTTGAACGAAGCCGCCCAGCGCGCATTTGCGCACCGGAGGGAAATGGCGCAGGCCCAAGCCCAGGCCGCCACGCCGGCCGCCGCGCCTGCATTGGCGCCGGCGCCTGTGGCTGCGAAGCGTTCGCCGGCGCCCGCGCAGCCGATGGTGCGGAAAGAGCAGCCCAAGCCCGCCGCCGCGCCGACCCAGGCGCCGGCGATCGGTGAAGCCTCCGCCGCCAAGCCGGTGGTGGCGGCGCCGGCTGCAGCCTGTGCCCCGGCGCAGCAGGTGGAAGCGCAGATGCAGCAATGCCAGGCCATGACCAGTCAATTGGCCGACATCGAAGGCAAGGTGAAACGCCTGCAAATTGCGCTCGGCGCGCCCGGCGCTGCCGCACCGCCCCCCGCCGCCACCAAGGCCGACGGCGCGCCGGCGATGTCCCATGCTGCCCCGGCCAAGCCCGGCGCCGCCCCCATCAAACCCGGGGTGGCCGCTGACCTCGCAGGAAAATCGAAGTCAAACCTGATCATCATAGCCGGTGCCGTCATCGGCGCCCTCGCAATCCTGGGCGGCCTGGTTTACTTCCTGCGCAAGCGCCGCGGCAAGGGACCGCTCCAGATCTGGCAATCGTTCCGCAAGAAGGGCAATGCCGAGGCCAAGGAGCCGGTGCTGGAAGAACCCGTGGCTGCTGAGGGGTAACTTGTGTTGCGTTCCCGCGCTAGACAAGAAATTTTTACCTGCGTTATACTGGGCTCACACGGACCGGGTTCTGCCGCAGTCACCACCGATAGTGTGACGCGACCCGCAGAGCGACGTTGAAGAAACGACCCCGTCTGGAAGCAGTTCATAGCCGACTGAGGCGATATGAACGCCGGGTGCAACCGGCGCTGAGGCGACGCCAGGAGATACCTGGTGCTCGCCCCTCCGAATTCCAGGGCGCCCCAAGCGGGCGCCTTTTGTTTCCTGAAAATTGGGGACGTACCCCATTTTTCAGGAAACAAAAAAATGGGGTACGTCCCCAATTTTCAGGAAACAAAAAAGCGC
>CBFGQI010000204.1:0-6581 GCA_965650885.1 uncultured Oxalobacteraceae bacterium | reverse complement strand
TGGTCGCGCGAACCGGTGGTGATCCGCCTGGCCAGCCTGAATTACGAGGACCGCCTGGGCTTGCGTTACCGTTACCGCCTGGCCGGCATGGAAGAGCAGTGGAACGAATCCGCCTTGCCGGAAATACGCTACACGGCACTGCCGGCCGGCGACTACCGCTTCCAGGCATTGGCCGTCGACAGTGAAAACGGCATGCAATCCAAGCCGGTCGAACTCGCATTCTCCATTGCGCCGCCATGGTGGCGCAGCTACCCGTTTTACGCCCTGTGCGCCGGTGCCGTGCTGTTTGCTTTCCTGCTGTTCCACCGCATCCGCATGCTGGCCCACACCCGCCGTGAAGCCGCGCTCGAAGTGCTGGTGCAGGAGCGCACGCGCGAACTGGAGCAATCGCAGGAGGCATTGCGTGTGCGCGCCCTGAAGGATGGACTGACGCGCGCCTGGAACCGCGGCGCCATGATGGAGATGCTGGAACGCGAAATCGATAAATGCATGCGGACCGGCGAAAGCTTCGTCCTCGCACTGCTCGACCTCGACCATTTCAAGAGCATCAACGATACCCACGGCCACCTGGCCGGCGACGCGGTGCTGGTCGAAGTGGCGCAGCGCCTGACGGCATCCATGCGCGCCTATGATTGCCTTGGCCGCTATGGAGGCGAAGAGTTCATGGTCATGCTGCCGGGGCTGGCCCTGCCCGCCGGCGCCGGCCGGATCGAAGCGCTGCACCAGGCCATCCGCGCGGAACCGGTACGCATCGACGGCGAAACCAGCATCAGGGTGACCGCCAGCATTGGCGCAGTGGCCTTCGCGCCGCAATCGCCCGACGGCGCGACCGAATTGCTGCGCCTTGCCGACGAAGCCCTGTACCGTTCGAAACATGAAGGCCGCGACCGCATTAACTATGCGGCGGCATCCCTTTCAGTTCAATAAGGAGGCGATATGGACCGACGAACCTTCATCCAGGCCGCAGCAATACTGACCGCCACGACGGGTTGCGCCAGCATCGGCGGCCAGGCGCGCCCGCATGTGGTGGTGATCGGCGGTGGTTATGGCGGCGCCACTGCCGCGAAGTACGTGCGCTTGTGGAGCCAGGGCAGCATCGACGTGACGCTGGTGGAACCGGACGCCAACTTTGTCAGCTGTCCGCTGTCGAACCTCGTGCTGGGCGGCTCGCGCAAGCTGCAAGACCTCACCCGCAGCTACGACAACCTGCAGCGCAAGCACGGCGTGAAGGTGGTGCACGACAGCGCCTCCAGCATCGATCCTGAAAAGCGCACCGTCAAGCTGCTCAGCGGGGAAGTGCTCGGCTACGACCGCCTGATCCTCAGCCCCGGCATCGAATTCCTGTGGCAGGAGCTGCCCGGCATGGGCGTGGCTGGCGCCCAGGACAAGATCCTGCACGCCTGGAAAGCCGGCCCGCAGACGAGCGCCCTGCGCGCCCAGCTCGAAGCCATGCAAGACGGCGGCGTATTCGCGATGACCGTCCCGCCGGCGCCATACCGCTGCCCGCCCGGGCCGTACGAGCGCGTGTGCCAGATCGCCCACTACTTCAGCCAGCACAAGCCGAAGTCCAAAGTGCTGCTGCTCGACGCCAACGAGGACGTGGTCAGCAAAGGGCCGCTGTTCAAGAAGGTCTGGAAAGAACGCTACGCCGGCATCATCGAATACCGGCCCAGCTTCAAAACGGTGGACGTGGACGTTGCCGCCCGCACCGCGGTCTCCGAACTGGGCGACAAGGTGAAGGCAGACGTGCTGAATGTCGTCCCGCCGCACCGTGCCGGCGCCATCGCCGCGCAGACCGGCCTCGCCAACATGAACAAGCGCTGGTGCGAAGTGGACTTCATCACCTTCGAATCCACGCAGGCGAAGAATATCCACGTGATCGGCGACGCCATCCAGGTCTCGCCACTGATGCCGAAATCCGGCCACATGGCCAACCAGCACGCCAAGGTCTGTGCGGCAGCGGTAGTGGATCTCCTGCACGGCCGCCTACCCGAGCAAGCCCCCATGCTGACCAACACCTGCTACAGCTATGTGAGCGACAAGGACGTGATCCACGTCGCCAGCGTGCACGCCTACAACGCCGAGAAAAAGACGCTGCTGGTCGTCCCTGGCAGCGGCGGCGTCAGCCCCGGCCCGACCGAACTTGAAGGCCATTACGCCAATAGCTGGGCCCAGAATATCTGGAGCGATATCCTGTCCTGATGTAGTTGCCACAGCGCAGCTCGCCACACCTTTGCTTCATCTCAAAGGCCGGCAAACTCTTGAGTGACACCATTAGCAGGTCAAGGCCCGACTAATGGTGATCACATGCGCACTCCACGACCCGCAGTGCAGGCAGGCCCCAACCTCTGGCACATCTCCGCCGTGGTATGGGGCACATCCATCCTGCTGCTTTGCCTGTTCTCCCTGCCGATCTGTCTGAACCGGACCGGCATGCGCGCGCAGCTCGCCCTCACGCTCGCCCATTTCGCCGGCGTGTTCTACCTGTGGCGGCTCGCCAGGCACGGCAACCCCGAGCGGCTGATGCATATCGCCATCGTCACCCTGGTCTTCATCTACCTGGTGCCGCTTGCCATGTTGGTCGCCCCCGTCATCGTGCTGGCGGCCTACGCGCTACCCGCCCCGGCCTGGCAAACCGTCATCGCAATCACCCTGCTCGCAGCGGCCATGCTCGCCGGCTTGCGCATCCTGAGCACGGGCGCCGACGTCGACACTGGCCGGCGCTTCGAACTGTTCCTCGCCGACCGGCTGAAAAGCGACACCATCACCGCCGACTCCATCAGCGGCCTGCTGAACCACATTGGCCGCCACGCCATCCAGCCCTCCCGCATCGACGGCTGGTCCATGGTCGCCGCAATCGCGGCCGGAGCGCCGATCCTCGGCGCGGACGTCGCCTACGATAAGTCCAGCAGCAGCCTGGCGATCTGCGCGCTGGTCACCACGCCGATGGCCATGCACGCCATCTCCCGCATGGCGGTGCACGCCTACCTCTGGATCTACCGCCTTCGCCGTTTCGAACGCGAAGTTGGTTTCAAGATCAACGTGCACCTGCGCCATAGCTAATCATGGACAAGCTCCTGCACCATTACGAGCGAGAGCTGGGCCGCTTGCGCGAAGCCGCGCGCCAGTTTGCGGACAGCCACCCCGACACCGCGGCCGCGCTGGAACTGGGTCCGGATGCCAGTACCGATCCCGAAGTAGAACGCCTGTTCCAATCGGTCGCCCTGCTCAACGCCAGCATGCAGCAGCGGATCGAGGAAGGCCGCAGCGAGTTCCACCGTGGCTTGCTGCAGACGCTGCAACCGCACTACCTGCGGCCGATGCCGGCCTGCGGGATCGTCCAGGTCGACACATCCGGCACCCGCCTGAACGAAATCAGCACCGTCACCCGCCTGCCGCGCGGCACAATCCTCCGCTCCGGCTTGAGCAGGTTCGCCACGGCATACGAAACGTCCGTCGCACCCATCGCCGTCGCCGAGGCAAGGTGCCGGTCCACCATCGACCTGCCATCAACGCTGCGCCTCCCCAGCGAATCCACGTCCACCCTGGCCATCAGCCTCGAAACCACAGCCAGCAGCGCTGGCTTCGACCAGCCGCCCCTCGGCAATCTCCGGATGTTCTTCGATGGTGAGCCGGCGCTGCGCGCTGCACTGCTCGACGCCATCCTCGCCCACAGCCTGTGCGTTTGCCTTGAAGCTGGCGGCACCTGGTGCACCCTGCCCGGAAGGCCCTTCAGCGCAAGCCCGCGGGAACCGCTCCTCCCGGTTCGCCCCGGCCCGCAAAGTGCCCGTCTCATGGCGGAATTCTTCCACCTGCCCGAAATGTTCGGCTTCGTCGACCTCGACCTGCAAGCCATCGCAGCAGCTTGCCCGCCGAAGTGCCAGCGCATCACCCTGCATGTCGTCCTGCCCGGCCGCGCCGAAGTGCTCGGCCAGGTCACTGCCGAAAGCGTGCAACTTGGATGTACGCCCGTCGTCAGCCTCTTCCCAGAAGCCGCTGCACCGATCCGCACCGATGGCCGAACGGGGCCTTATCCCGTAACGCCAGCCCACGATGGCTGCGAAATCTACAGCATCGACACGGTCGTGTTGAAGGCCTGGAGCGGCGAGGACGTCGTCATGCCCTTCCATGGCCTGTCCCACGACGCGCGCGGCTCTTACTGGCAGCTGGACGAACAGGAAGGCTGCGCCATCAGCTTCGTGGACCGCGAGCAGCGCCCCGTCCAGCTCGAGGCCGGCACCATCCTCGCGCAGCTGACCTGCACCAACAACCACCCTCCGCACCGCGACGCCGCGCTGACGGCCGAAGCATTCGTCGCCGGCTTCCCCGTGCAATTCCGCCACGGCCCCACCCAGCCGGCACGGCTCGCGGAACCCAGCCAACTCTGCGAGGCTCTATATGAGGAGCGCGTGACGCTGCAGATCCTGCGCAAAGCGTTTGAGCTGCACGGCTGCCACTACGCCGACAGCATGAAAGACCTGATTACGAAACCATCCACCGCCTGGCTGGAACACCCCATGGGTCGCGTCCACATGCACGGCACCGAATTCACGGTAGTCGTCGACGAAGCGGGTCTGCGCGGACACAGCATCCACGTACTCGCCGAAATATCAGCCATCTGCCTGGCCGACAAACTGCGCGAAAACCGCTTCGCCCAAGTCCGCATCGCGAACGGGGACGGCCGGATCCTGCTCCGGGCCGCAACACGCATCGGCACCAGGCCCCTCAACTGAGAACCGTTGCGGCCTTGTGCTGATTTGCAGCCCACGCCCCGCCAATCCGGCAAAAGTATTTCACCCCCGGCGTGTTAGCGTTTCTCATCCGGTTCGACAACGCCGGATGGTTCCTGCAGCCCTTGCAGGGAAAACCTTTTGGGAAGCGATATGTCCACACGTAAAACACTAACAATTGTCCTGGCCACGCTGTTCTCCACCGCCGCATTGGCACAAGAAGCACCCTCCGCAAACAGCATAGAAATCGGCACCGTCGAATCGGTGAAAAAGAGCTTCGCCGCACAGCACGCGAACTCCCGCTCGATGGTTGCGCACTCCGTTGCCGGCGCACTGGTCGCCGCCAAGATTACCGACTACTTCGAGAAAGACGGCGCGCTGTCCATCTCGGGTACTGCGCTCGACACGCCAAATTCCACCTTTGTCCTCAAGGGGAAAGGCAAGAAGCTTTACGGCTACCTGCTCAACTACGACACGATGAAAGCCTACGAGTTCACCACCAACCCTTCCGGCAAGGTGACGTTGAGCGAGGTACCCATCAAGAAAATCGTTCCCGACCTCGACCCTGAATTTCGGGACAAACGCACGCAAGAAATGATTGCCGACGCAGCCGTCATCCACCCAGTCTACAGCCCGATGGCGAACCGCCAGGCAGTCCACATCGGTCCCTACAAGGGTGAAAACATCCTCACCCTGCAAAGCAAACCAGGCAGCCCCTGGGTGTTCTACCTGAACGTCTCCAAGGTGACGCGCAACGGCGAACCGCTGAATGGCGTGACTAAGGAACAGATGTACCGCGCCTGGCAATCGATCGCCGACCAGTTCTCCATGCTGAACATGAACGTGACGACCAACGTCAATGTCTACAACGCCGCCAAGACCGCCAACATTCTGCGAACCGGCGTGATCAACTTCGTCAACCGCGACGGCCGTTCGTACGCCCCACTGCATTCCTTCGGCACCACGTCGGCCGGTACGCTGTTCCGCAATCCCGCCACCGGATTCGATTACGGCTACGGCATCGGCATGACCGGCGCGCACGAAGTGGGACACCAGATGGGCATGAACCACGACCGCGGCGAGCCGGGCGGCGAGTACTTCGAAGGCATTCCCGCCTACCAGTGGGGCCCCATCATGGGCAATTACTGGTATGGCGCCAGCTGGGCGAACCAGCTCTTCACCTGGAGCAAAGGCGAATACACCAGCGCCACCAACTTCGAAGATGACCTCAACATCATGAACGTGGAAGAATCCGTGCCTTACATGGCCGACGACAACGCGACGTCGAAGCCGATTGCCTTCGGCGCAAACGGCGTCATCGACTCAGCCAGCAACTTCGGCCAGATCGAACGCACCAGCGACACGGATACCTTCACGTTCACGCTCGCCACGACCGGCACGCTGAACCTCCGCATCGATCCGCTCGAGTACTTGCGGATGCTGGACGTCGACGCAACGATCTACAACTCCGCCAACGTAGCGGTCGCGCACAGCAACCTCGATGTGCACCGCTCCGCCGAATTCGCCAACCTGACTTTGCCGGCGGGCTCTTACCGGTTGGTGATCCGCGGTGGCGCCGAAGGAACTCCGGCCAATGGCTTCTCGAACTACTCCTCGCTTGGCTATTACGGCGTGAAGGGCACACTGAGCGGCACCCTGGCCAAAGCTTCGCAACCTTGATGCATTGATGTGCGCCGGCTTGGCCACCAGGGGCTTGGCCGGCGCGCCGAATTGGTCAAGTCGCCGCGCCGGCGCCCACACTGTTCTCTCGACCTTTTGCCAAAGATCAACGTCGCCATTTCTTACGCATGCAACCATAGGCTCTCGCGTCAACCAGACGAACGGAGCCCG
>CBFGQI010000203.1:0-6630 GCA_965650885.1 uncultured Oxalobacteraceae bacterium | reverse complement strand
TTCCTGTTCGACGAGCCGCTGTCCAACCTCGATGCCGGCCTGCGCGTGCAGATGCGCCTGGAAATCGGCCGCCTGCACAAGGAATTGGGCACCACCATGATCTACGTGACCCACGACCAGGTGGAAGCCATGACGCTGGGCCAACGCATCGTGGTGTTCAATGGCGGCAAGGTGGAACAGGCCGGCACTCCGCAACAATTGTATAACGCACCGGCCAACCGGTTCGTCGCCGGCTTCCTCGGCGCTCCCCGGATGAACTTCATCCCGGCGGAAGTGGTAGCGCTGGGCGCCACCCACGTCGCGGTGCAGTTGCCCGGCGGCGCCATCGCCGAAGTGGCCGCACTGCCCGGCGATGCGGAGCGCGGCGCCGTGGTGACGCTTGGCATCCGTCCGGAACACGTGCAAATGCGCGCCGAGGCGTACAATGCGGC
This sequence comes from uncultured Oxalobacteraceae bacterium, assembly GCA_965650885.1. Taxonomy (GTDB): domain Bacteria; phylum Pseudomonadota; class Gammaproteobacteria; order Burkholderiales; family Burkholderiaceae_D; genus Rugamonas. The sequence goes on along the minus strand of CBFGQI010000203.1, from coordinate 6,199 downwards.
CGCCGTCGCGGTCAGCCACGTGGAGTATCTTGGCGACCAGTCCATCGTGTACGCCAGCCTGCCGGGCATGGCCGAGGCGCTGGCCGCGAAACTGGCGCAGGATGCCCCCGTGCCCGAGCCCGGCGCGCCGGCCACGCTATTCCTGCCGCCCGAGCGCTGCATGCTGTTTGCGGCCGATGGCAGCGCGTTTGCCCGGCCGTGAGAAATCGTTACAATTGGCTACTTCAGAAAAGCTGTCCCATGCCGAAATTATGGGAGAATAGAAGTTTGCCTCAACCAAAAGAAGGATCTCAGATCATGACCCAACACCGTTTCGCACGTATCGGCCTGCTGCTGGCAGCCATTGGCCTGGGCGGCGTCCCAGCGCTGGTACAGACCGCGCACGCGCAAGACAAACAGGCCATCGCCGGCGCACAACAGGAGACTGTGCGCAAGGAAATGTACAAATTCCTGGACGGTAAAGTCCTGGGCCCCCTGCTGGAAGCCAAGAAGTATGGCGAAGTCACCGCCCTGCTGGACCAGGCGGACGCCATGCAGAACAAGACCGGCTACGAGCAATACCTGATCAACCGTATGCGCTTGGCGGTTGCCCTGGGCAGCAATGACAAGGCCAAGCTGATCGAGATGCTGGAATACGCCGTTGGTTCCGGCCGTCTGGAAAAGGAAGAGAAGACCAAGTTCACCCAGGCCTTGGCTGGCTACTACCAGGAGCAGAAGAACTGGCCAAAAGTGATCGAGAACCTGAAGAAGTACGGCGAAATGTCGGGCGACCCGAAAGTCCCGCGCCAGATCATGGCGATCCGCTTCGAATCGGGTGACTACAAGGGTGTGCAGGCCGACCTGCTTCAAAAGCTGAACGAAGGCATCAAGTCGAACCAGCCGATGAGCCGCGAAGAACTGCACATGCTGGCCGACGCGTCGCACCGCCTGAAAGACAAGAACACTTACCTGACCGCGCTGGAAGGCCTGGTGCGCTGGCATCCGCGCGACCGCTACTGGTCGGACATGCTGTACCGCACCCGCGGCAAGGAAAACTATTCCACCCGCTTCTCGGCTGACATCATCCGCCTGCAGAAAGTGGCGACCACCAAGATGGAAGAACAGGACTACATCGAGCTGGCTGAAGTCGACCAGCTGGAAGGCCAGTTCATCGAAGGCAAGGCTGTGCTGGACGCCGGCATCGCCAACGGTGCCGTGACCATGAACGCCAAGGTCAAGAAGCTGAAGGCTGAACTGGACAAACAGGCTGCCGACGACATGAAGAGCATCGCCTCCACCGAATCGTCGGCCCGCAAGGCCAAGAACGGCACCGGCCTGGTCAACCTGGGTTACGCCTTCGTGACCATGGGCCAGCACGACAAGGGCATCCAGCTGATCCAGGAAGGCATCGCCAAGGGCGGCCTGAAAAACGCCGAAGACGCCAAGCTGCGCCTGGGCTACTCCTACGCGATGGCCGGCAAGAAGGAAGACGCCATCAAGATCCTGGAAACCGTACAGGGCGCCGATGGCCGTGCCGACCTGGCGCGCTACTGGATCCTGTGGATCAACCGCCCATACGCGCCAACCGCTGGCGACGACGAGAAAAAAGAGGGTTGATCCTGTCGTCCTGAGCGACGCACCAAGCGGGAATGGCTTTCGGGCCTTCCCGCTTTTTTTACGCCTGAGGAGAACCATGCAGCGATTAGTGAGCCTGGATGCATTCCGGGGTTTCGTCATCCTGGCGATGATCTGGGTGAACTATATCGCGGGCATGCCCGGCATTCCTTACTGGCTGGAACATAGCGGGCCACGCGCCGATGGCGTGACGCTGCCCGACCTGGTATTCCCCGCCTTCCTGTTCATCGTCGGCGTGGCGATCCCGCTGGCCCTGCGCCGCGCGGCCGCCGATGGCATCAGCGTGCGACTGTTCGGCAAACTGCTGTGGCGCTCCGCCAGCCTGATGCTGGCCGGCGTGATGCTCCTTAACGCCGGCAACTACGACGCGGCCAGCGCTGCCTTGCCACGCGCCTGGTATTACCTGCTGTTCTATATCGCGATGATCCTGCTGTGGCGCCAGGACGATGCGCGCCGTTGGCCAAAGTGGCTGGGCGGCGCCCTGATGCTCGCGCTGGTGCTGGCCTTCCGTCCCGCGCTGGAAACCAGCTGGTGGGGCATCCTGGGCATGATCGGCTGGGGCTACCTGGCCTGCAGCGTGGCGTTCGTGCTGGCAGGCGGCGGCAGTGCACCGCTGGCGGGTGTGTTCGCCGCCATGCTGGCGCTCTACCTGGGCGGCATGGCCGGTGCGCTGGACTGGCTGCCGGCATCGCTGCGGGCCTTCGTCAATATCCCGCAGGTATTGGGCTCGACGGCCGCCAATGTGATGGCCGGCGTCCTGGTCGGCAACCTGTTCCGCGCCGAGATGCCGCACCGCTTGCGCATGCGGCAAATGGCCTGGATGGCGCTGGCCTTCCTCGCCGCCGGACTGCTGCTGCGGCCCTACCACGGCATCAACAAGATCCACGCCACCGCCGCCTACACCCTGGTGTGCGCGGGCATCGCGCTCGCCGTGTTCCTGTTCTTCTATTGGCTGGTCGACGTGCGGCAGCAACGCGGCGCCGTGGCCTGGCTGCTGCCGGCCGGCAGCAATGCCTTGCTGGCCTATATCCTGCCCGACCTGTTCGAGCAGGCCGCCGCCGTGCTGCACTTGCCGCGTGCCTGGTGGCCGTTCCTCGAAAGCGGCGGCGTGCCGGGCCTGTTGAATGCCGCCGCCATGACGGCACTGATGCTCGCGCTGGTGGCACTGGGCAACCGGGCCGGACTCCGGCTTAAATTCTGAAAGTAACCCGCGCACGATTGAAATCGGGCTTGCGGGCAACATGTTTCTACGATGTAATGGCGATCCGTATGGTTATCGAAAAAACAATGACATGCTGGACCGCCTCACCCAAGATACGCGCCTGCTGCGCCTGACCACGCCGCAAGGCGCGGCGCAGCTATTGGTGGAATGCGTGCGCGGCGAGGAGGCAATCGGCAAGCCGTTCGCCTTCGACATATCGACGCTGTCGACGGACGCCGCCATCCCGCTGAAATCCCTGCTTGGCCAGCCGGCACTGCTGGAACTGGTGACGGCCGCCGGCCCTGGCGCGCTGCGTCCCTTCCACGGCCATATCACGGCCATCGAATTGAGCGCTTCCAATGGCGGGCTGGCGCGCTATGCGCTGCGGCTGGAACCGTGGACCGCCTTCCTGGCGCAGAACCGCGACAGCCGCATCTTCCAGGACATGTCGGTGTGCGATATCCTTGACGCCGTGCTTGGCAGCTGGCAGGGCCAGGGCACGCTGGTGCCCGAGTGGCGTTTCGAACTGGCCGACCGCGCCATCTATCCAAAGCGCAGCTTATGCACTCAATACCAGGAAAGCGACTGGGCCTTCGCCGAGCGCCTGATGGCCGAGGAAGGGCTGTTCTATTACTACGAACACCGCGCCGACGGCCACGTGCTGGTCATCGCCGACCATAACGGCGCCTTCCCGCCTAATCCCCAGGCCATGGTGCGCTTCACCCAGCCCGGCGCCGTCATGCGCGAAGACAGCATGGACCGCTGGCGCATGCAAACCAGCCTGCTGACTGGCGAAGTCGCGCTGCAAAGCTGGGATTACCGCACGCTCGACCAGCGCGCAGCCAGCGCCGGCAGCGCCGTCGCCAGCGGCCTGACGCTGGCCGCCCGCGACGTGCCCGGCGTCTATGCCTATACCAGCCGGGAACACGGCCAGCGTTTGGCCGAACGCCGCTTGCAAGCGCTCGATGTTGCCCGCGCCAACCTCACCGGCGCCGGCACCGTGCGCACCATGGCGCCCGCCACCCGTTTCACATTGCAGGGCGAACCGGTCACGGGCGACAGCGGCGGCTTCATCGCCATCCGCGTACTGCACCTGATGCACAACAACCTCGCGGCGCAAATGCGCTCGAACATCCAGCGCGAGCTGGGCAATGCAGCGTTGCAGGTGCTGAACGACGCCGACCTGGCCGAGAGCCGCCACGCCGTCGGCGCGGGCATTGCCGAGCGGCCGCTGTACCGCAACCGCGTCGATGCCATCGATGCCGCCCTGCCCTACCGCAGCCCCGCGCCATGGAAGCGCCCGACCGTGCAAGGCCAGCAGACCGCCATCGTGGTCGGCCCTTCCGGCGCCCCGATCCATACCGACCGCGACCACCGCGTCAAGGTGCAATTCCATTGGCAGCGCGGTGACAGCAGCCATAGCCGCCTCGGCCCGGCCCTGCAAGCAGGCGACACCGGTGCCCCCGCCGACGACAGCGCCGGCACCTGGGTGCGCGTCGCCACCCCGCTGGCCCCGATCGCAGGCGCCAACTGGGGCAGCAACACCTTGCCGCGCGCGGGCCAGGAGGTGCTGATTGACTTCCTCGAAGGCGATATCGACCGTCCTGTCATCATCGGCGCCCTGTACAACGGCGACGGCCAGGCCGACGCGCAGCACAACAAGGTGGCTGCCGGCACCGGCGCCGCCACCGGCAACGCGCCCGCCTGGTTCCCCGGCGAATCCGGTGGCCACGCCCATCCCGCCGCGCTGTCCGGCCTGAAAAGCCAGGCCATGCAAAGCAGCCAGGCCGGCTCCGGCGCCTACAGCCAGCTCGTATTCGACGACACGCCCGGCCAGTCGCGCGTGGCCCTGCAGCGGCACGCCAAGCCGCATCAGGGCACGGCGGAACTGAACCTCGGCCACCTGCGCCACCAGAGCGACAACCAGCGCCTGCATCCGGTTGGCTTCGGCGCCGAGCTGAAGACCGAACATGCGCTCGCGTTGCGCGCCGGGCAGGGCATGCTGCTCACCAGCCAGGCTTCGCAAGGTGGTGCCGACCAACTGCTGGATTCGCGCCCGGCGCACAGCATGGCAAGGGACAGCCACGCGCTGCAAAAAGAACTCACGGAACGCGCCGCCGCCCACAAGGCGGACCTGCCCCAGGAGCCGGCTAGCGAAAAGCAGCCGTCGATCGAAGGCTTGGCACGTACCGCCGAAACGCAGGATGCCAAAACGCCGGGCGGCGTCTTCGCCTACAGCACACCCTTGCTGCAGGTGGAAAGCCCGGCGGGCATCGTGGCCGCCACACCCGCAAACGCAGTACTCGCCGGCAGCCTGTCCGGTGCTGTCGCGGCAGGCAGCGACATCAATTTCGTCAGCCAGGCCAATTTGCTCCATGCCGCCCAGAGCGGCATCAGCCTGTTCACCTACGGTAAAGCCACCGGCCTTCACCTGCATGCAGCCAGCGGGAAGTGGAGCAGCCAGAGCCAGGAAGGCACGAGTGAATTCAGCGCCGACAAGCTGGTGACCGTCGCCAGCATCAATGCCGGCATCACGATCGCCGCCAACAAGCACGTCCAGTTCACCACGCAAGGCGCCGGCATCCACATCGAAGGCGGCGATATCACCCTGAATGCGCCAGGCAAGATCGAATTCAAAGCCAGCATGAAGGAGCTGACCGGCGCAGGCAGCAGTGAAGCCTCGCTCCCGGCACTGCCGAAAGCCGCACAAGCCGACAATTTCCTGGAGCTGAACTATCGCTGGGACGACTTGCAACCGATGGTCGGCGCCCCTTACAAAGTCACGTTTGCCGATGGCACCAGCCGCGAAGGCAAACTTGACGCGAGTGGATTTGCGCGCCTCGAAAGCATACCGAACAGCATCGCGACCGTCGTGTATGGCGAAGACGAGCGGGACGCCAAGCTGCGCAAGCAGCGCAAACCGAACGCTGTCTACGGCATGAAGGCAAGCACGCAGGAAGAAGCCAGCGCCATCCTGGCCAGATACATCGAACAGGAAGACGCCTACCTCAAGGAGAACTACTTCCCCGACGAGGTCGAAGACATGCTGGCGGCGGCCGAAGGCACCAGCGAACTCGAATACGAGTTCCATCACGACGACTATCGCTATGAGGATGAAGAACACGGCAGCGCCGGCGACGAATTGAGCTACCGCGACCTGCACGAAGAAGACGAAGGAGAACAGGCATGAGCATGACGCCCGCCGCGCGCGCCGTGCGCACTGTGGACGATGGCATCGGCACCTGGCTGAAGGACCTCGTGACCGGCGCCGGATCGTCGCCCTCACACATCATCATTACTGGCGTGCTTGGGGTGATACCCGGCGTGGGCCAGGTCATGGACGCACGCGACATCATCCTCGCCATCATCCAGATCGCGAAGACG
>CBFGQI010000202.1:0-6664 GCA_965650885.1 uncultured Oxalobacteraceae bacterium | reverse complement strand
TTCCAATGAAAACTGTAGACGTCAAAATCCTCGACCCGCGCATGAAAGACCAGATGCCGGCCTATGCAACTCCTGGCAGCGCCGGCCTCGACCTGCGCGCCTGCATCGACAGCCCGCTGGTGATCGAGCCCGGCCAGACCGTGCTGGTGCCGACCGGCCTGGCCATCCACATCGGCGACCCGGGCTACGCCGCCATGATCCTGCCGCGCTCCGGCATGGGCCATAAGAACGGCATTGTTTTGGGGAATCTGGTAGGCTTGATCGACTCCGATTACCAGGGACAATTGATGGTGTCTACCTGGAACCGGGGCTTCAACACGTTTACGCTGAACCCAATGGAGCGCCTGGCGCAGTTGATCATCGTGCCCGTGCTGCAGGTCGGCTTCAATGTGGTCGAAGACTTCGAAGCCAGCGACCGCGGGGCCGGAGGTTTCGGCAGCACAGGCAAGCACTGAGGAAAGAAATATGGCAGTAGAGCAAGTATCGACCGAACTTCATCAACGTTCGCCGGCGCGCCGGCCCGGCTGGTTCGCCTGGTCCGCCGTGGCGGCCACCTTCCTGCTCTCCGCCTGTTCCACCATCCAGTCCGGCGGCGAGCCGGCCGCCCCGCCCGCACCCGTCGCGCCGCCTGCGCCGCCGCCCGAGGTGGTCACGCCGCAAATGCAGGCCGCGCGCGACAATCTGAAGGTCATCGCGGCCTTGCAGGAACGGCTGTACCGTGTGGCGGCGCCGCTCTTGATCAATAACGCCGACCTGTGCAAGGCACAGGCGCGCAACCTGCTCGGTTTCACGGCCAAGAACAAATACTCCTATCCGGGCGAATACGCCGACGCGTCGAGCGCGGTGCTGGGGTATGACGATGTGCTGCAAGTGTCCGGCGTGCTGGCCGGCAGCGGCGCCGCGCGCGCCGGCCTGCGCAAAGGCGACGACCTGGTGGCCGCCGGCGGCAAGTCCCTGCCCAAGGGGCGCAATGCCGAAAGCAAGGCCGCCGCCGTGTTCGCCCCGCTGACCGCCAGCAGTGCTTCGCTGAACATGACGATTGCCCGCAACGGCAATAACCAGACCCTGAACGTGCCGGTGACCCGCGCCTGCGCCTTCCGCGTGGACCTGGGCAATTCGGACAACGTGAACGCCTACAACGACGGCGGCCGCGTGCTGCTGACGCGCGGCATGATCAATTTCGCCCAGAACGATGAAGCGATCGCCTACGTGATGGCGAAGGAGCTGGCGCACAATATCCTCGGCCACGCGGGCCAGATGCGCAGCACTGCCACCATGTCCAGCATCATCGACAACCTGGCCTCGGTGCGGCCCGACCTGACCATGCTGGTCGGCAGTGCGGGCGTGCGGCCGATGCCGTCCGACTACGATGTCGCGGCCGACAACCTGGCGCTGTACATGCTGGCGCGCGCCGGCTACAACATCGGCAATGCGCGCAGCTTCTGGCAACGCTTGTCCGAGAAATACCCGTCCACGGTGCTGAACGGCTATACCGCCATCCACCCGAATGTCAGCGCCCGCCTGGCCGCGATGGACCGCAGCGTGTCCGAGATCAAGGCCAAGCAAGCCGCCAAACGTCCGCTGCTGCCATGAAAGCGGCCGTCCTGGTCCTCGCCCTGGCGCCGGCGGCGGCGCTGGCGGGTCCCTGGACGACCCTGGCCAAGGATCAGCGCAGCGCCCTGCTGCTGGACAGCAGCTCCGTGCGCCAGGCCGCCGAAGGGCGCAAGGCCTGGACCATGGAAAGCTACCGCAAGCCGCAACTGGCGCCGGACGGCAAGCCTTATCTGTCGGTGCGCTCCCTGCACCTGTACGGCTGCGACGCCGGCACCCGCACCCTGCTCAGCGAAACGTTTTATGCCGGCGTGCTGGGCAAGGGCGAACCGGTTGCCACCTTCAAATACGAAGCCTACGACCCGGAAAATGTAGTCCCCGGCGGCCCGTCCGAAAAAGCCTTGAAGGCTGTCTGCAAAAAGCCCTGACCCTTGCTATAGTTCGGTGCATGGACAGCATCGACCTCGAAGTACTCAAGACTTGCTCCGCCTGGCTCGCCGCCGGGCACCGCTGCGAACTGGTGACGGTGATCCGCACCTGGGGTTCCAGTCCGCGCCCGATCGGCGCCACCCTGGCCATTTGCGACGATGGGCGCGTGGTGGGCTCCGTCTCCGGCGGCTGCATCGAAGACGACCTGATCGAGCGCGTGCGCAAGGAAGGCATCGTGCGCGAACTGCCGGAAGTGGTCAGCTACGGCATCACCGCCGACGAAGCCCACCGCTTTGGCTTGCCCTGCGGCGGTACCATCGAACTGGCGCTGGAGCCGCTCGGACCGCACAGCCGCATCGACGAATTGCTGGAGCGCCTGGCCGAGCACCAGCTGGTCGCGCGCAGCCTGGATTTGCGCAGCGGCGCCGTCACCCTGGCGCCCGCCCGTCCCGGCGCCGTGCTGGAACGCAGCGGCGACCTGCTGGTCACCCAGCACGGCCCGCGCTGGCGGCTGCTGGTCATCGGCGCCGGCCAGCTGTCGCGCATGCTGGCGCAAATCGCCAGCGCCATGGATTACCACGTCACCGTATGCGACCCGCGCGAAGAATACCGCGCCGGCTGGGCCCTGCCCGACGTCCCGCTGGTGCACGCCATGCCGGACGACCTGGTGCTGGAAATGAAGCTCGACTCGCGCAGCGCCGTGGTGGCCCTGACGCACGACCCCAAGCTGGACGACATGGCCCTGATGGAGGCGCTGAAATCGGATGCCTTTTACATTGGCGCCATCGGCTCGCGCGCCAACAATGCCAAGCGGCGCGAACGGCTGCTGCAATTCGACCTGACGGAAGCCCAGATCGCCCGCCTGCACGGCCCGATCGGCCTTTACATCGGCAGCAAGACGCCGCCGGAGATCGCTATCTCGATCCTGGCCGAAATGACGGCGGTGAAAAACGGCGTCCCCGAAGTCCTGCAAATCAACCACGCCGCCGCCCTCGCCGCCCCGCCCAGCCCCGCCTGCCCGACATGAGCGCGAATTCAAAAGCAAGAACCGGATTGCCACTGCCGCCCCCCTTCCACATCATGTTGGGCATATGAATACTGCCAACCTCCTTAAACTGATCTTGCTGGCTGCCATTTGGGGCGGCTCGTTCCTGTTCATGCGGATTGCTGCGCCGGTGCTGGGGCCGGGCGTGCTGATCGAATACCGCGTGACCTTTGCGGCCCTGTTCCTGGCTGCCGTGGCGCTGGTGCTGCGCAAGCGGCTGGATGTGGCCAAGCATTGGAAGCATTACCTGGTGCTGGGCTTCTTCAATTCAGCCCTGCCTTTCCTGCTGTTCGCCTTTGCGGCGAAGACCCTGACCGCCTCCGTGCTGTCGGTGCTGAATGCGACGGCGCCCATCTGGGGCGCCATCGTCGGCGCCGTGTGGCATCGCCATATGGTGACGGGCCGCGTGATGCTGGGCCTGGCCCTGGGCACGGTCGGCGTGGCCATGCTGGTCGGCTTCGACCACGTCAGCAGCAAGGAAGGCGCGGCACTGGCGATCGCGGCGGCCACCTTCGCCGCCTTCAGCTATAGCATTGCCACCACCTATACCAAGGTGGCCAAGTCAGCCCAGGGCGTGGAAGCGTTTGCCAATGCCCATGGCAGCATGTGGGCGGCGTCCTTGCTGACCATCCCTTCGCTGGCCATCTTCCCGCAGCCGGGCGAACCCACCGTCGGCATCATGGCGGCCGCCCTGGCGCTGGGCATCCTTTGCAGCGGTATCGCCTACCTGCTCTACTTCGGGCTGGTGCGCGATGTGGGACCGACTTCGGCGCTCACGGTGACCTTCCTCAATCCGCTGTTCGGCATCCTGTGGGGCGCGCTGTTCCTGCACGAAGTCGTGGGCTGGCATACCGTCGCCGGCGCCGCCATCGTGATCACCGGGACCATGCTGGTCACCGGCTACAAGGTGAAACTGCCCTGGATGCGGAAGACCGAAGCGGCATGAGACATTCGTTTTCGCTCGACCTGCCCGCCGGCTACCGCGTGCAGGATGTCCTGGCTTTCCATCGCCGCGATGCGGAAAGCGTGGCCGAACAAGTCGGTCCGGATGCGATCCGCAAAGGGATGCTGCTGGGCGGTGTGCCCGTCGTGCTCAGCGTCGCGCTGCCCGAGGCTGAGGGGCGCGCAAGCACGGCGCGGGCGGGCGCGGCCCACGCTGGCGCACAGGCGATTTCCTGCGTGGCCGACATCGATTTGCCGAGCGCCCGCAAAGCGCCACCGGCGCTGGCGGGACAGATCGAAGCTGCCGCCCGCAATATCCTCGGCCTGCATATCGATCCGGCGCCCTTTGTCGCCTTTGCGCGCGACGACGCCCTGCTCGGCCCCCTGGTGGCGCGCCAGCCGGGTTTGCGGATCGTGCAGTCGGCCACGGTGTTCGAAGCGCTGACCTGGGCCATCATCGGCCAGCAAATCAACCTGCCGTTCGCGATCGCCCTGCGCCGTACCTTCATCCTGCAGGCCGGCCGCCAGCACAGCGCCGGCTTGTGGTGCTACCCCGAGGCGGCCGACGTGGCACGCCTGGCGGTGGAGGACCTGACCAGCCGCAAATTCTCGCGCGCCAAAGCGGAAACCCTGATCCGGTTCGCCCGGCTGGTCGCCGCGGGCGAGCTGGACATCGAGGAAAGCGCGGCCAACCCCATCCCCGCCATCTGCAAGAACCTGCTGGCCGTCAAGGGCATCGGTCCCTGGACCGTCAACTACGCCCTGCTGCGCGGCTACGGCTACGCCGACTGTTCGCTGCATGGCGACGTCGCCATCCGCGCCGCCCTGCAACGCCTGCTCGGGGAAGAGAGCAAGCCCGACATGGCACGCACCGAGCAGATCTTGCAGCAATGGCAACCCCACCGCACAATGGCGGCTGCCCACTTATGGGCCAGCCTGGCCGACCGCCCCAACGAAAGCGCTTGACCCTCACGCAACGTCAGGCTCCAGCATGTCGGTAACGTAACGATGACAAGGAGCAAACATGATGTTGAAGGTAGGTGAACTGGCGCGCCGTTCGGGCCTCACTGTGCGAACGCTGCACCATTACGACAGCATCGGTTTGCTCACGCCATCGGGACGTTCCGATGCCGGTTACCGTCTTTACAACCGCGACGACGTCGCGCGTCTGCACCAAGTGCAAGCGCTGCGCCGGTTCGGCATGACGCTGGCCGACATCGGTCATTTCCTGGCCCGCCCCGGCACTTCCCTGCCCGACTTGATTGCCCGTCAGATCGATTCCCTCGATCAACAGATCGCCGAGGCCGCCAAGCTGCGCGCTCAGCTGGCATCCCTGCGCGGACAGCTGATGGCGGGCGAGGAACCGGAACTGGCTTCCTGGCTACATACTTTGGAGCAAATGACCGTGTACGACAAATATTTCTCGCAACAGGAATTGCAGCAAATGCCGCTGTATTCGCAAGCCTCGGCCCGTACCGAGTGGCAAGAACTGGTAGCAGCCGTCGGAGAAAAGATGACGGCAGGAATTCCGCCAGCCGATCCGGCCGTGCGGGAACTGGCCGAAAAATGGATGGCGACGTTCTCACATCATGCCGGCCATAATTCTGAATTCATGCAGCGGCTGGATAATATGTGGGCCAATGAAGAATCGGTCCGCGCGCAAACCGGCATTACGCCAGCCATGCGCGGATATATTGCCGCCGCCAATGGCGAGACCAAGCTGGCGATTTATTCCAAATATATGCTTCCGCATGAAATTACCACCATGCGAAAACATTTCCAATGCCGTGTACGCGAATGGCCTGAGCTGATCGGTGCCGTGCGCGAACAAATGGCAATTAATCCTTCCCCCGCCACGCCGCAAGCCAGGGAACTGGCGCGCCGCTGGTTTGAATTATTTACGGACATGGTGGGCAGCGATCCCGATGCCCGCTTGCGTTTCCGCCGGGCGCACGAACAAGAACCTGCGCTGAATGCGGGCCGTTTGATGACGGACGAGCTGCTCGACTTCCTGCGTCAGGCGCACTCTGGGGCATAACAGCCGCGATTCATGCCACAGATTGGCATGAACATGCCATCAATCGGCACGTTGAAGGATGCTGCGGTTAATGGCCCGCGCAGTGTGGGCCATTTCCAGCTCCGTCTCGGGAATTTCGCGCAAGCCTTGTGCCGCGATCAGGCCAAGAATATCGGCGCTATGCCACATCGGATTTTCAGCGACGAATTGCGGGGCGGGAAACAGTACGCCATATTTTTCCATCAGCGCCCGCATATTCCTGGCGTTCACGCCAAATAACCGTGCCACGCCCTGGAAATCGATCAGATCGGGCGCGACGCCGGCGAGATAACCTTGCGGATTTATTTGGCGCAATTCGGACAAGGCACCGAAAATCGCCTGGCGCGCACTGCCGGCCTGCCGGATATATTCAAGGGATAACATTCCCGGCATATCGGGATGATTGCCGAGGGCTGTATCAAAACACTGATACCGCAAGATAAAGGTGAAGCTTTTCATGCTGCCCATGCACAAAGTTGGTGCAGCATGGTAGCGTGAATTACTTTATTAATGCAATGATTGATACAATAAAATACAGACGAAAAAAAACCGTCATCGCACAGGCTGATGACGGCTCTTCTGGAATTCTGGTTGCGGGGACAGGATTTGAACCTGTGACCTTCGGGTTATGAGCCCGACGA
>CBFGQI010000201.1:0-6812 GCA_965650885.1 uncultured Oxalobacteraceae bacterium | reverse complement strand
GCCGCCGTGCGGCGCTGCCTGGAGCGCCACCCCGAAATCGCCTGGGCCATCCTGGACGCGCACGATCTGTTCGCCGGCACCTGACCGGCGGCGGCTGCCCGGCGCCCGGGCGGTGGCACCGGCGGCCGAGGTAGGCCGCGCCCTGCGCTTGGGATACAATCATTGCTTTTTTGTGCAGCAAAGCGATCCCATGACGATTCTTTCGCCCATTCTCTCTGCCGTAGACCGCGCCGACCCCAGCTGGCGTCCGGTCCTGATCAAGGGTTTGCAAGCCATGATGATGGCCGACCTGGAATACCTGTCGGCCCTGGCAGGCGACAGCTACCTGCCGACCGATGCGCGCCTGTTCGCCGCCTTCCAGCAGCCGCTGGACCAGGTCAAGTACGTGCTGGTGGGCGAAGGCCCCTATCCGCGCGTGGAAAGCGCGACCGGCGTCAGCTTCATGGATGGCGCCGTGGGCAGCCTGTGGTCGGAAGAAGCGGGGGGCGGCCTGTCCAAGCCGGTCAACAAGGCCACGTCGCTGCGCAATTTCATGAAAATGCTGCTGGTGGCGGACGGCCACCTGAGCGAAGAAGCCACCAATGGCGCCGCCCTGGCCGACGTCGCGGCCCGCCTGCGCGGCGGCGAGGGGGCGGCCCAGACCCTGGCCCACATCCAGGACAAGCTGCACGCCAACGGTTTCCTGCTGCTGAACGCGTCCCTGGTCTTCCGCGAATCTGTTTCCCCGGCGAAAGACGCCAAAGCCTGGCGCCCCTTCTTCGACACCGTGATGCAAGCGCTGGCCGCGCAAAAGCCGACCCTGATCCTGTGGGGCAAGATCGCCGAGCAATTGAACAAACTGGAAAGCGTCAAGGCGCTGCCGCAAGTCGTGGCGGAACACCCCTACAACGTCAGTTTCATTGCCAATAAGGAAATGCAGGCCCTGTTCGGCCCGATGGGATTGCTGAAGCGTTAAGCGTGGTGCGCATCTGCCCTCGGGCGATTCTGGGGCGCGCCCGGCAAGGTCTGCGCAACTCTGTTATACTTGACTAAATCGTTCAAGTAATCAGCGATGATTTGCGAGAACAGAACGATATTTTAACTGAGTTGAACCGAGGTTGTGATGCGTCTGACTACCAAAGGCCGTTTTGCCGTGACTGCGATGATTGACCTGGCCATGCGCCAGGGCAAGGGACCAGTGACGCTATCGGGGATCAGCCAGCGCCAGTCGATTTCCCTGTCTTATCTCGAACAATTGTTCGGCAAGCTGCGGCGCCACGAAATCGTGGAATCGATCCGCGGCCCTGGCGGCGGCTACAGCCTGGCCCGCAAGGCAGACAAGGTGACCGTCGCCGACATCATTATCGCTGTCGATGAACCGCTCGATGCAACCCAGTGCGGCGGCAAGGAAAATTGCCACGGTGCCGACCACGCGAATGGCACCCGCTGCATGACCCACGAATTGTGGGCCACCCTGAATGAAAAAATGGTCGATTACCTGGATTCCGTCTCGCTGCAGGACCTGGTGGACCAGCAGAAAGCCAAGGCCGCGGCAGAGCAGCCGGTCCATGTGCACCGCAACAGCAACCAAGCAGCCCTCGGTTAACCGAATTGGAGTAATGTAGATGAACGCCCCTGAAAAGAACGTCGCCCAGGTAGCACCGGTAGAATTCAAGACCGCGCCGCACTTCCCGATTTACATGGACTACTCGGCCACCACGCCGATCGATCCTCGCGTGGCGGACAAGATGATCCCTTACCTGCGCGAACAGTTCGGCAACCCGGCTTCCCGCAGCCATATGTACGGCTGGACCGCCGAAGCCGCGGTGGAAGAAGCGCGCGGCCACGTGGCCGCCCTGGTCAACGCCGACCCGCGCGAAATCATCTGGACCTCCGGCGCCACCGAATCGAACAACCTCGCCCTGAAAGGCGCGGCCAACTTCTACAAGTCCAAGGGCAAGCACATCATCACGGTCAAGACCGAGCACAAATCCGTGCTGGACACCGTGCGCGAACTGGAGCGCCAGGGCTTCGACGCCACCTACCTGGACACCCAGGACAATGGCCTGATCACGCTGGAACAGCTGGAAGCGGCCGTGCGTCCGGACACCATCCTGGTCTCGGTCATGCTGGTCAATAACGAAATCGGCGTGGTCCAGCCGATCAAGGACATCGCCGCCTTCTGCCGCAAGAAAGGCATCATTTTCCACTGCGACGCCGCCCAGGCGACCGGCAAGCTGGCGATCGACGTGCAGGACTTGAAGATCGACCTGATGACCTTCACCGCGCACAAGACTTACGGCCCGAAAGGCGTGGGTGCCCTGTACGTGTGCCGCAAGCCGCGCGTGCGCATCGAAGCGCAAATGCACGGTGGCGGCCATGAGCGCGGCCTGCGCTCGGGCACCTTGCCGACCCACCAGATCGTGGGCATGGGCGAAGCCTTCCGCCTGGCCAAGGTGGAAATGGATTCCGAGATCGAGCGTATCCGCGCGCTGCGCGACCGCCTGGCCAAGGGTTTGCAGGAAATCGAAGAGACCTACGTCAACGGCGACATGGATCACCGCGTGCCGCACAACCTGAACGTGAGCTTCAACTTCGTGGAAGGCGAATCGCTGATCATGGCCGTGAAGGACCTGGCCGTGTCGTCCGGTTCCGCCTGCACCTCGGCTTCGCTGGAGCCGTCCTATGTGCTGCGCGCCCTGGGCCGCAGCGACGAACTGGCGCACAGCTCGATCCGTTTCACCATCGGCCGCTTCACCACCGAGCAGGACATCGACTTCGCGGTCGAACTGCTGAAAGGCAAAGTGGGCAAGCTGCGCGAACTGTCCCCACTGTGGGAAATGTACAAGGACGGCATCGACCTCTCCACCATCCAGTGGGCAGCGCACTAATTTAGATTTTAGGGAGCATCAACATGGCATACTCGGAAAAAGTCCTCGACCACTACGAAAACCCGCGCAACGTCGGTTCCTTTGAAAAGGGCGACGAGACCGTCGGCACCGGCATGGTGGGCGCACCTGCCTGCGGCGACGTGATGAAGCTGCAGATCAAGGTCGGCGCGGACGGCAAGATCGAAGACGCGAAATTCAAGACCTACGGCTGCGGTTCGGCAATCGCCTCCAGCTCGCTGGTCACAGAATGGGTGAAGGGCAAGTCGCTGGATGAAGCGCTGGCCATCAAGAACACCCAGATCGCGGAAGAACTGGCACTGCCGCCAGTGAAAATCCACTGCTCCATCCTGGCGGAAGACGCCATCAAGGCGGCGGTGAACGACTATAAGGCCAAACACGGCGCCTGATTTGCGCACGGAGGAAGTATGGCAATCACCCTGACCGAAAAAGCAGCCAAGCATATCAACCGCTACATCGAGCGTCGCGGCAAGGGCATCGGCCTGCGCTTTGGCGTACGCACGACCGGCTGCTCCGGTCTGGCCTACAAGCTGGAATACGTGGACGAAGTGGCGGCCGAAGACCAGGTCTTCGAGTCGCACGGCGTGAAGGTCTTCGTTGATCCGAAAAGCCTGCCGTACATCGACGGCACCGAACTGGACTTCGCGCGCGAAGGCTTGAACGAAGGCTTCAAGTTCAACAACCCGAACGAGAAGGACGCCTGCGGCTGCGGCGAAAGCTTCCGCATTTAATATCGTGCAAAACCACTTCGAACTCTTCCAGCTTCCCCAGCAGTTCGCCGTCGACCTGGGCGCCCTGGACGCCGCCTACCGCGAAGTCCAGAGCCGCGTCCATCCCGACAAGTTCGTCAACGCCACGGACGCCGAAAAGCGCGTCGCCATGCAATGGTCGACCCGCTCCAACGAGGCTTACCAGACCCTGAAGAATCCGCAGAAGCGCGCGCAATACCTGTGCGAGCTGAATGGCGTCGACCTGAAGATGGAGTCCAACACGGCCATGCCGATGGAATTCCTGATGCAGCAGATGGAATGGCGCGAAGAGCTGTCCGAAGCGCGCGCCGGCAAGGATGGCGAGCTGCTGGACAAGCTGGACGGCCAGCTGCGCGCCGCGCGCAAGGCCCAGCTGGCGGAGATCGAACAGCATTGCAACGCCGGTGACTATCACGCCGTCGCGCAAGGTGTGCGCGCGCTGATGTTCATCGAAAAATTCGGCGAAGAAGTGCGCTTCGCTTACGACGCCATTGAGGCGTAAAAGAATAAGACAGGTTTCACCATGGCTCTCTTGCAGATTTCCGAACCGGGCATGTCGACCGCCCCGCACCAGCATCGCCTGGCAGTGGGCATCGACCTCGGCACCACCAATTCGCTGGTAGCGACCGTCCGCAGCAGCATTCCCGAAGTGCTGAACGACGAAGACGGCCATCCGCTGCTGCCTTCCGTGGTGCGGTACCTGCCGAACGGCCACGCCAACATCGGCTACAAGGCGCAAGCGCACCAGACCACCGACCCGAAGAACACCATCGTCTCGGTCAAGCGCTTCATGGGCCGCGGCCTGAAGGACATCGCCTACGCCGAGAACCTGCCGTACGACTTCGTCGATGCGCCCGGCATGGTGCAGCTGAAAACCGTGGCGGGCGTGAAGTCGCCGGTCGAAGTGTCGGCGCAGATCCTGGCCACGCTGCGCCAGCGCGCCGAAGATTCGCTGGGCGACGACCTGGTGGGCGCCGTGATCACCGTGCCGGCATATTTCGATGAAGCGCAGCGCCAGGCCACCAAGGATGCCGCGCAACTAGCCGGCATCAACGTGCTGCGCCTGCTGTCCGAGCCGACCGCCGCGGCGATCGCCTACGGCCTGGATAACGGCTCCGAAGGCATCTTCGCCGTGTACGACCTGGGTGGCGGCACCTTCGACATTTCGATCCTCAAGCTGTCCAAAGGCGTGTTCGAAGTGCTGGCCACTGGCGGCGACTCCGCGCTGGGCGGCGACGACTTCGACCACCGCCTGTTCTGCTGGGTGCACGAGCAGGAAAAGCTGGCGCCGCTGTCCGACGAAGACACCGCGACCCTGATGGTGAAAGCGCGCGAAGCGAAAGAGCTGCTGTCGACCAAGCCCGAAGTGACCATCGACGCCATGCTGCGTTCGGGCGAGGAAGTGCACCAGCGCATCACCCCGGAAGTTTTTGCCGACATCACCAAGCACCTGGTCGCCAAGACCATGAACGCGGTGAAGAAGGCCCTGCGCGACGCCAATGTCGACGCCGACGATATCGACGGCGTGGTCATGGTGGGCGGCGCCACCCGCATGCCGCACGTGCAGCGCGCGGTGGGCGAGTTCTTCCACACCATCCCGCACGCCAACATCGACCCGGACAAGGTGGTGGCGCTGGGCGCGGCCATCCAGGCCAACCTGCTGGCAGGCAACCGCGCCGCCGGCGACGACTGGCTGCTGCTGGACGTGATCCCGCTGTCGCTGGGCATTGAAACCATGGGCGGCCTGGTCGAGAAGATCATCCCGCGCAACTCCACCATCCCTTGCGCCCGCGCGCAGGAGTTCACCACCTTCAAGGATGGCCAGACCGCGCTGGCGGTGCACGTGCTGCAGGGCGAGCGCGAGCTGGTGAGCGACTGCCGTTCGCTGGCGCGCTTCGAGCTGCGCGGCATCCCGCCGATGGCGGCCGGCGCGGCGCGTATCCGCATCACCTACCAGGTCGATGCCGACGGCCTGCTGTCCGTCTCGGCGCGCGAACTGCGCTCGAACGTGGAAGCCTCGATCACCGTCAAGCCATCCTACGGCCTGGGCGACGACGACGTGGCGCGCATGCTGGCCGAGTCGCATACCGAAGCGGAAGCCGACATGAAAGCGCGTGCCCTGCGCGAAGAACAGGTCGAAGCCGAGCGCATCATGCTGGCTACCCAGTCCGCGCTGGACGAAGACGGAGCGCTGCTGACGGAAGAAGAGCGCAAGCAGATCGAAGCCCTGATGGCCGCCACCATGGACGTGCTGGTGAAGTCCGGCAGCGGCGAAGCCGACCACTATGCGGTGAAAGCCGCCTACGAAGCCCTGGCCCAGGGCACCGAAGAATTCGCATCGCGCCGCATGGACCGCAGCGTGCGCAGCGCACTGGCCGGCAAGTCGCTGGACCAGGTTGTTTAATCGACTGAGGAAGAGAAGTGCCACAAATCGTCATCCTGCCGCACGCCAAGCTGTGCCCCGAAGGCGCCGTGATCGAAACCGAAGCAGGGAAGTCCGTATGCGACGTCCTGCTGGAACACGATATCCATATCGAACACGCTTGCGAGAAATCCTGCGCCTGCACCACTTGCCACGTGCTGGTGCGTGAAGGTTTCGATTCGCTCAACGAGGCATCCGAGACCGAAGAGGACTTGCTGGACAAGGCCTGGGGCCTGGAAGCGTGCTCGCGCCTGTCCTGCCAGTCCATCGTGGCGGACGAAGACCTGGTCATTGAAATTCCGAAGTACACGATCAACCACGCCAGCGAAGGCGGCCACTGAGCCGAGGTGCACCATGCTGAAATGGAGTGATGTCACGGCGATTGCCGAAGCCCTGTACGACAAGTATCCGGACGTCGACCCGACGACCGTGCGCTTTGTCGACCTGCACAACTGGATCGTCGACCTGGACGGCTTCGACGACGACCACAAGCGCGGCGGCGAAAAAGTGCTGGAAGCGATCCAGCAGGCGTGGATCGATGAAGCGCAATAAGGCCGCCACCGGCGCCAAGGCGGCTCCGGCGCCGCTGCCCGCCACCGTGACCGGCATCCCTGAAGTCAAGCCCGGCCAGTCGGTCGCGCTGCTGCAGGAGCTGCACATCCTGACCCGCGACGGCAAGTTGAACCAGGACAGCCGCCGCAAGCTGAAGCAGGTCTACCACCTTTACCAGTTCATCGAGCCGCTGCTGAACGA
>CBFGQI010000200.1:0-6829 GCA_965650885.1 uncultured Oxalobacteraceae bacterium | reverse complement strand
TGGTCAAGCGCAACCTCGGCTTCTTCGTCACCGCCGACTCGCTGGCCGCCAACAATATCGTGCTGGGCACCTACCGCCACATCACCGCGCCAGAATGCCGCCAGTACCTGCTGCGCCAGGCGTTCGAAGAGGCGATCCATACCCACGCCTACCAGTACATCGTGGAATCGCTGGGCCTGGACGAACAGGAAATTTTCAACGCCTACAATGAAGTGGCGTCGATCCGCGACAAGGACCAGTTCCTGATCCCGTTCATCAACGTGCTGACCGACCCGGCCTTCAAGACCGGCACCATCGAAAAAGACCAGCAACTGCTGAAGTCCCTGATCGTGTTCGCTTGCCTGATGGAAGGCCTGTTCTTCTACGTCGGCTTCACCCAGATCCTGGCGCTGGGCCGCCAGAACAAGATGACCGGCGCCGCCGAGCAGTACCAGTACATCCTGCGCGACGAATCGATGCACTGCAACTTCGGTATCGACCTGATCAACACCATCAAGCTGGAAAACCCGCACCTGTGGACCCCGGCCTTCAAGGAAGAGATCAAGGGCCTGTTCCTGCAAGCGGTCGAACTGGAATACCGCTACGCCGAAGACACCATGCCGCGTGGCGTGCTGGGCCTGAACGCTGCCATGTTCAAAGGCTACCTGCGCTTCATCGCCAACCGCCGCGCTACCCAGATCGGCCTGGAAGCCCTGTTCGACCAGGACGAGAATCCATTCCCATGGATGTCCGAAATGATCGACCTGAAGAAGGAACGCAACTTCTTCGAAACCCGCGTCACCGAGTACCAGACCGGCGGCGCGCTGAGCTGGGATTAATTTCCCGCTAACATCAAAGCCCGGCTCTGCCGGGCTTTTTTTTATCTCACGCACGATGCAGCCTTGCCGGACCAAGGCTCGATGCCGGCCCGCGTGCTCAGGCGGGTCGCGCAAACGGCAGCCGCTCCAGATCGGGCTCGGCGGCGAACAGCGCTTCCAGCCAGCGCGCGAATACCTGCATCTTCGGCGAAGCCATGCGGCCTTGCGGATACACCAGCGAGATGGGCATCGGCGTCGGCGGCGTATCGGGCAACACCTGCACCAGCGCGCCGCTGGCGAGGTGGCCGCTTGCCAGGTAGGTGGCGGTTTGCACCAGCCCCAGGCCCTGCAGGCCCAGCGTCACATAGCCTTCCGCATCGTTGGTTGCAAGCGTGCTTGCCATATCGATCTTGCGTACCGCGCCGCCCTCGATGAAGGCCCAGTCGAAAGGGCGGCCTGTGCGGCCTGAGAAATGCATGATTGCCGTGTGTTGCGCCAGCTCGTCCAGCGTTCGCGGCGTGCCGTGCGCGGCAAGATAGGACGGCGCGGCGCAAGTCACGAAGCGCATCGTGCCGATCTGGCGCCCGACCAGGGACGAATCCTGCAGCTCACCCACGCGCAAGGCGCAATCGATGCCTTCACGGACGAGGTCCGTCAGGCGCTCGCTGAGACCGAGCACCAGCTCGACTTCCGGATAGGCGCGGCGGAATTCACCCAGCCGCGGCAGCACCACGTTGCGGCCGACGGCACCCCCGAGTTCCACACGCAGCCGGCCCCGCGGCGCGGCGGCTGCGCTGGTGCGGAATGGCGCTTCAGCTTCGTCCACGGCGGCGAGGATGGCCAGGCAGTGGCGGAAGTAGGCGGCACCGTCGCTGGTCAGCGCGAGCGTGCGCGTGGTGCGCTGCAGGAGCTGGGTGCCGAGGTAGGCTTCCAGCTTCTGGATGGTGGCGGTCAACGCGGCACGCGGCAGGTCGAGCGATTCCGCCGCCTTGGTATAGCTGTGCGCCTCCACGATGCGAACGAAGGTTTGCATGGCTTTCAGGCGGTCCATGGCGCTCCAATTGTTCATTTAATGTGAAAAGTATAGAGCATTTATTTGCTAATTATCTTTTCTGGCCCGTCGCGCAGAATGGCTCCAGTCTTTCCACTACCGGAGTTTCATGATGAAAAACGATATTTCTCGCGGCATGGTGGCCTTGCTGGCGGGCGCCAGCGGCCTCATTGTCGCCAGCCTGTACTATGCGCAAACCCTGGTCGGCCCCATCAGCGCCGCGACCGGCCTTTCGCCCGAGGCGGCGGGCCTGATCGTGACCCTGACCCAAGCCGGCTATGCCCTGGGCCTGCTGTTCGTGGTGCCGCTGGGCGACCTGCTGGAAAACCGCAAGCTGGTGTTCGGCGCGCTGTTGTTTGCCGCGGCAGCGCTGGCGGCAGCGGCAGCCAGCCACAATTCCGCGCAATTCCTCGCGGCTTCGCTGGCCATCGGGCTCGGCTCGGTCGCGGCCCAGGTGCTGGTGCCGTTCGCGGCCCACCTGTCGCACGAAGCGACGCGTGGGCAGACGGTAGGCAAAGTGGTGAGCGGCCTGCTGCTGGGGATCATGCTGGCGCGTCCCGCCGCGAGCCTGATTGCCGACCACGCCAGTTGGCGCGTGGTGTTTGGCGCAGCCTCCGTGCTAGTGGCCTTGCTGGCCTTCGTGCTGCGCGCAAAGCTGCCGGAACGCCGGCCTTCGGCAGCGCTGTCCTACAGCCGCCTGATCGGATCGCTGTGGCAACTGTTCCGCGACACGCCGGTGCTGCGCCGCCGCGCCGCCTACCATGCGGGCCTGTTCGGCGCCTTCAGCATGTTCTGGACGGTGGTGCCGCTGGTGCTGGAAGGCGAACGCTTCCGGTTGTCCCAGAGCGGCATTGCGCTGTTCGCATTGGTCGGCATGGCCGGCGCGATCGCCTCGCCGATCGCCGGCAAGCTGGCCGACAAAGGCCATACGTTGCCGGCGACGGCGGCCGCGCTGCTGCTCGGCATCCTCGGCTTCGCGCTGCCGCTGTGGGTGCCGGCCTCGCGCAGCGTCGCGCTGGGCTTGCTGGTCATTGCGTCCATCGTGCTCGACATGGGGGTGGCGGCCAACCTGGTACTGGGCCAGCGCGCCCTGTTTGCGCTGGGCGCCGAAGTGCGCAGCCGGTTGAATGGCATTTACTTCGCGTTGTTCTTTGCCGGTGGCGCGCTGGGTTCGGCCGCCGGCGCCTGGGTGCTGGCCACTTACGGTTGGCACGCAGCCCTGCTGACGGGCATCGCCTTTCCGGCTGCGGCCTTGCTTTACTGGACCACGGAAGCACTTTCCATGCGTACTGCACCGGCAAGCCAGCGCGCCTGAAGGCTGCCCAAGGCAGGTGCCGGGGACGGCTGCCTATTTGTCCTGGCGCGCGGCGCGCCAGTTGGCATATTTGCGGTCGATCGCGGCGGCGGTGCCATCCTTCACCATCGCGGCCAGTGCGGCCGACATCGCCGCCACCATCCCTTCCGGCACCGCCTTGTTGCAGGCGAGGTAGACCCGCGAGGTGTGGAAGGTGAGCAGGGGCACGATTTTGCCCGCCAGGCCTTCCTGCGCCAGCACCCCGTTCGCCAACTGGTGGCTGGTCACCCACAGGTCGATACGGCCGCCGAGCAGCTTGCGCGGGTTGGAAAAATTGTCGGCCGCGGAATCGACCGTGAAGCCGCGTGCCGTCAGGTATTGCGCGCGCACGTCCCCGCTGTAGCCGCCGATGCGCAAGCCCTTGGCATCGTCCAGCGTGGCCAGCCGGAAGGGCGGCTTGGCCAGGCCGTACAGCGTCCAGTCCACCTCGCGCAAGGGGCCGATCCATTGGAACAGCGCTTCGCGTTCCGGTGTGCGCGAGGTGGAG
Organism: uncultured Oxalobacteraceae bacterium; assembly: GCA_965650885.1. Taxonomy (GTDB): domain Bacteria; phylum Pseudomonadota; class Gammaproteobacteria; order Burkholderiales; family Burkholderiaceae_D; genus Rugamonas. The sequence continues at coordinate 3,140 of CBFGQI010000200.1, read as the reverse complement.
AACACACAGGAAGCGGGGATGCGCAAGGCCAGTTCGTAGGCGCGCCGCCAAGCCATGACCTCGATGGTGTAAGTGATGCCGGCGCGCGACATTATTTCCTTCACCTTGTCGGGCGAGATGCCGACGATCCGCTCGCCCTCGCGCATGATGTCGGGCGGGGTGTATTCGGTGAACAGCTGCAGCGCCCCCGCCCGCGCTGCCAGGGGTAGCGCCAGCATCGATGCGGCAAGGAGCAGCTTCGGGGCCATGGTCTCTTCATCATCGGCGCCTCGGCGCACGAAGTCAATCTACGTAGAAAGCCTTACTTGTGTCCTCCAAAAATTGCTGGTACAACATTACTAGTAGTGCAGATTAAACATCCCATTTGCTACAGGAGACACGCAATGAAACGTCGCACCCTCATCCCCGCACTGGCTTGCCTCACCATGTTCGGCGCCAGCCTGGCGCATGCCCAGTCCTATCCGACCAAACCGATCACCATGATCGTGCCGTTCGCGGCCGGCGGTCCGACCGACACCGTGGCACGCCTGCTGGCGCAATCGATGGGCAATAAGCTGAAACAGCAGATCATCGTGGAAAACGTCGGCGGCGCCGGCGGCACCATTGGCGCGGCGCGCGCCGCCAAATCGGCGCCGGACGGCTATACCATCTTCCTGCACCACATCGGCCAATCCACCGCGCCGGCCCTGTACCGCAAGCTCAGCTATAGCGCCACCGACAGCTTCGACCCGATCGGCCTGGTGACCGACGTGCCCATGACCCTGGTGGCGCGCAAGGATTTCCCGGCCAAGGACTTCAAGGAATTCCTGGCCTATATCAAAGCCAACAAGGCCAAGGTGACCTATGCCAACGCCGGCCTGGGTTCGGCATCCCACCTGTGCGGCATGCTGTTCATGACCGCCATCGCCACCGACCTGACCACCGTGCCGTACAAAGGCACCGGCCCGGCCATGAACGATTTGCTGGGCGGCCAGGTCGATTTCATGTGCGACCAGACCACCAATACCACCAGCCAGATCAAGTCCGGCAAGGTCAAGGTCTATGGCGTGACCACCAAGACCCGCGTACCGTCGCTGCCGGATGTGCCGACCCTGAACGAAGCCGGTTTGCCGGGCTTTGAAGTGGCGGTGTGGCATGGCCTGTACGCACCGAAAGGCACGCCGAAACCGGTCATCGACAGCCTGGTCGGCGCCTTGCAGGTGGCCTTGAAAGACCCGACCGTCAAGCAGCGCTTTGCCGACCTCGGCACCGAGCCGGTGGAAGAGAAGCGCGCCACCCCGGAAGCCCTGCGTGCCCACCTGAAGGCCGATATCGACCGTTGGGGTCCGATCATCAGCAAGGCCGGGGTTTACGCCGACTAAGGGGATATCAATGTCTGCTGCCATCCGTCACCCGAAGGACTTCTGGATCGGGGCGATCTTCATCGCCATCGGTCTGGGCGCCGTGTTCACGCGCGGCGACCTGAATATGGGAACGTCCTCCCGCATGGGACCGGCCTTCTTCCCGGTCGTGCTGGGCATCCTGCTGGCCCTGATCGGGGCGGCCGGCGTGCTGCGCTCATTCTTCCGGCACGGCGAGCCGTTGGAAAAGTTCCACCTCAGGCCGCTGGCACTGGTGACGCTGGCTGTCATCCTGTTCGGCATCCTGATGCGCGGTGCCGGCCTGGTGCCGGCCGCCGTCGCCCTGGTGCTGGTGAGCGCCTATGCGCACCCCCGGTTCAACTGGAAGGAAGCGGGACTGCTGGCCATCGGCCTGGCTGTCTTCGCCTACCTGCTGTTCATCAAGATGCTAGGCTTGCCGATCCCCGCGCTCGGCCCCTGGCTCGGTTTCTAAGGGGCCGCCATGGAAATCCTGAGCAACCTGGGGCTGGGCTTTGAAGCCGCCTTCACGCTGACCAACCTGATGTATTGCCTGCTGGGTGTCTTCATCGGCACTGCGGTGGGCGTGCTGCCGGGCCTGGGTCCGATCGCCACCATCGCCATGCTGCTGCCGGCCACCTTCGGTTTGCCGCCGATCGCGGCGCTGATCATGCTGGCCGGTATTTATTATGGTGCGCAATATGGCGGTTCGACCACCGCCATCCTGGTCAACCTGCCGGGCGAGTCATCCTCGGTGGTGACGGCCATCGACGGCTACCAGATGGCCCGCCAGGGCCATGCCGGCAAGGCGCTGGCGACGGCGGCCCTGGGCTCCTTCTTTGCCGGCTCGGTAGCAACCGTGGTGGTGGCCTGCTTTGCGCCGCCGCTGGCCGACCTGGCATTGGAGTTCGGCCCGGCCGATTACTTCTCGCTGATGGTGCTGGGCCTGGTGGCAGCGGTGGTGCTGGCCAGCGGCTCGCTGCTGAACGCGGTGGGCATGGTGATCGTGGGCTTGCTGCTGGGCTTGATCGGCACCGACGTCAATTCGGGCCAGCAGCGCTACACCTACGACTTGCCCGAGCTGGCCGACGGCATTTCCTTCGTGATCGTGGCGATGGGCATGTTCGGCATCGGCGAAATCGTGCGCAACCTGGAGCATGACGAGGAGCGCCACCTGCTGATGAAGAAGGTCAAGGGCTTGATGCTGGACAAGGCGGACTTCAAGCGCATCCTGGCGCCAGTGTTGCGCGGCACCTTGCTCGGTTCGGCGCTCGGCATCCTGCCGGGCGGCGGCGCCATGCTGGCTTCCTTTGCCTCTTACTCGATCGAGAAAAAGGTCTCGCCCAACGCGAAAGAGTTCGGCAAAGGCGCCATCGAGGGCGTGGCGGCACCGGAAGCGGCCAACAATGCCGGCGCCCAGACTTCCTTCATCCCGATGCTGACGCTGGGCATCCCATCCAACCCCGTGATGGCCCTGATGATCGGCGCCATGATCATCCAGGGCATCACCCCGGGACCGGCCGTGATGACGGAAAAGCCAGACCTGTTCTGGGGCTTGATCGTCTCGATGTGGTTCGGCAACCTGTTCCTGGTGGTGCTGAACCTGCCGATGATCGGCCTGTGGGTGAAGATGATCACGGTGCCCTACCACCGCCTGTTCCCGGCCATCCTGCTGTTCTGCGCAATCGGGGTATTCAGCCTGAATAATGCCCAGTTCGACGTTTGGCTGATGGCCCTGTTCGGCCTGTTTGGCTACGTCAGCGCCAAGCTCGATGCCGAACC
>CBFGQI010000199.1:0-6884 GCA_965650885.1 uncultured Oxalobacteraceae bacterium | reverse complement strand
CGGTTGGGCGCGCATGCCGCGGTTGACTGTTTCGATGAAGCCCAGGTTGAAGTGGTTGCGGAGCAGGGTGATCTTTCCTTGCTGCGCCAGTCCGTCCAGCCAGGTGGACAGTTCAGGCTCGGGGCTGGCGTCGTCCACCACTACGATTTGTGATTGCAGTTTGTTGAGCGGTAGGCTTGCCAGCACGCTGTTGATGCAGCGCTGGACCAGTTCGAAGTCGCGATAGACCGGGATCACGATGGAAACCGGGCGCGGCGCTTCAACCGCAACTGCAGGCGCAGCAGCATGGGCGCGCTGGCGGGGCGCAGGTGCGGACGCGGCGGAAGCCACGCGTGTCAGTGGCGCGGGATAGAACGCCAGCGGCGAACCGGGTAGCAGTTGCGTGTCGCTGCCGTCCGCGGGCACGATAGCCAGCGACCATACGCCATCCGGCTTAGGGCAGGGCAGGCGGCAGCGGCGGCCGTCGGCGGGAATCTGGTATTGCCATTGCTGCGTTTCGTCCGATAGCAGCAGTGTGGCCTGCGGCGTGGCGCCCGGCGGGGCGAAGGCGACCAGCTCAATGTGTTCGCCATTTTTCCAACAGGCGCCCAGCCAGCCCAGGCCGGCCTGGCGCAGCGTGGCGACCAGGTTGGCGTGTCGTTCATTGCGGCAGCGGCCAGGCAGGAAAGCCGGGCCGAGTTCTGCGATCTTTTCTACCTGGCCGGCATCCAGCAATACTTTCAGCAGCTGGCCTTGCAGGGCAGGGTCTTCAGGAGCCCGGCGCCAGGCGTGCAGCCACGCGTCGGTAGTCAATCCCGGTTGCAGCGCTTGCACGATATGGGCGCGCAGGATGGCCGGAATCTTGTTCATTGGGTAGGCTCGGCACACGTACTCGGCAGCCACCAGGGCGTCAGCATGACGGCCTTCTTTCAGGGCTGTGAGGGCGTGTTCAAGCAGGGCATCCGCCCGGGTGCGGGGCGTGCCAATAGAGAGGAAAAAGGGGGCAGGGCCCCCTTTTTGGCTGAAGGGGGCGAGGCCCCCTTGCTTTTGCTGCATACGTCGTCTACTTAGCCTACGATGCCTTCAACCACGGTGATGCCACCGACGATCTTGGTCTCGGTACCGGTGCCGGTATCGAGCTGCTTGCCTGCGATGTCAGCAAACGCCGCTGCAACGTCAGCACGCGAGGTGCCGGCGGTCAGCAGGTCGCCGTAGTACTTCAGGCCAGCTGCGTCGCCAGTGCGACCCAGGATGTTCTGGTACAGGGTGGCCAGGAAGGCGTCGTTGGTCACTGCGGTTGGGTGCGCAGCGGTGTACTCGGCGGACTTCAGCATCGCGTCGGCGATACCCTTCAGGTTCGCGCCACGGTCAACGGCGTTGAAGTAGAACTCCAGGCCGTAAGCGTCGCCAGTGCGGCCGAAGATGCCGTGGTACAGGGTTGCGATCGAAGCTTCGGTAGCGTTGTTCGCGAACACCAGTGCGGCGTTGTTATCCAGTTGTACGTACTGGATCTTCGACACGGCTACGTCCACGCCGGTCACGCTGCTGTGGATCTTCGCGGTGCTGCCGTCAACAACAACGGTGTAGTCGGCAACTGCGCCAGCGGCCTTCAGGATGGTGTGGCCAGCGCTGCCGCCGGTCACGGTGCTGTCGCCCTGGGCTGCCGTCACGGTGTCGTAGCCATTGCCGGCTACCACGGTGTCCTTGTCGCCAACGATGATGTTGGTGTTGATGCCGTCGGCGATGGTGATCTTGTCGCCTTGTGCGCTGTGAACGACGATACGCTCAACGCCTGCGTCAGCCACGCCGCCTTGTGCGCCTTGCACAACGCCGCCTGCGGAAGCTTGCTTCGGTGCGAAGGTGATGTTCGCGCCAGCGGTGCCGCCCAGGACGATGGTTGCGCCTTCGCCGCCGACAACGGTGTCGGTGCCGGTAGGGGCAACGGTTGCGTTCAGCATCACGATGCCGGAAGTGGTGGTGGTCAGGTCGATCTGGGTAGCTGCAGCGTCATTGGTCTGCTGCGTTACGGTCACGGTGCCGCCGTTGGCGTTGGACAGTGCCAGGATTTGCGAAATCGTCGCATCGGTGAACACTTCGGAGGACGAAGTTTTCAGCGCGTTTGTGACGACGGTCTGATCTGATTCATAAGCCATTAAAAGCTCCTTTTAAATGGGACAAAAGCCCAACCGCATCAGGCTGCAGCCGGGCCGTTACTACTACTCTTCTTTTTCTTACTTTTTGCCCGCTTTCCGCTTCGGGGCGGCTTGTGCTGCCTTGAAGACGGTGGTGCGTGCGGAGGCGTCCCACGCGCTGGCCGCTTTGCCTGGAGTGGCAGACGGTATGGCACGCAGGTTCAACGCGGTCAGGTGCTCGCAGCCACTTGGGCCACTGAGCGCCATGCCCGGCACCAGCGGCATTTGATAGCCGCCGGAGAAATGGGCGCTGCCTTCCAGGCGCCATGCCTTTGCCTGAGGTCCCACCAGGTCAAAGCGCACTTCAGTAATACGGCGCGCCTCATTGCGCGTGCCGCAGAATTTTCCGCTCAATACGTTGGCTGTCGGGGCCATGCCTTCCAGCGTTACGCCGTAGCTCAGGTCTACACCTTCGGGGCGGTCCGGCCATGCAGCCTGGAAGCCTTCCAGGCGGAGGTTGGCATTTGGGTCGCCGAGGAATTCGCCCATGGCGGCAACCTTGTCGCCCACGGCCTGGATATGGCCGATCAGGGAAATGCCGTGCGGGCCGATGGTGATCGGGCGGGATGGCGTAACTGGCGCTGGCTGCGGCGCGGCTGCGCCTGCCGGAGCTGCAGCGGGTGCCGCCGGTGCAAGCGGCAGGGCCTCGAGCGCAATGCGGTCGAGGCGCAGTTTCGGCATCGGGCTGTCGGGGCGCTCGAGGTAGGCGCTCACCAGCAGTTCCACAGGTCCACGCGAGACCAGCAGCATCACGCAATCGCTGGCGTCGCGCAGCAGCAGCCCGAGATCACCAGCGGTGGCGATGGTTTGCAGAATGCCAATGTTATTCGCGGTTGCGGGCGAGCGCGCCAGGGCCAGCGGGGCCAGTCCGTTGCCGGGGTGGCGCAGAACATAGGCGCCAGGAGTCAGGCTGATTGAGGAGCTGCTGATGTGAGGCATATGATTGAGAAAGTTACACAAAGGCTATTTTTCTAACTACGCGATATTACATGAGCATAGCAAGATAAGCAAATCCCTTAATACCATACTTATTAAGTTGGATTAAGAAAAATTCGCTTTAAATTCAGCATGTTAGCATTAAGGCGGTTGCCATTAAATTAATTCTCACCAAATGTCACGCCGAATATTTTTCATTAATTCCTATTAATTGAAATGTAACTTGCCTATTTAATGTGCAGTGCACCATGATTGCAAGCTAGTGGCGGAAACCAGTCCTGTTCCCGGCTTTGGCTGCTCCGTTGGGCTGAGATAATTCCCTGAAGTAAAGGAGCAGAAATGGCTGAAGACAGCGAAGCCGAAAAGACAGAACCCGCGTCACAGAGGCGCCTCGAGCAGGCGCGTGAAGAAGGGGACGTACCCAGGTCGCGGGAAGTTGCGACCTTTACCGTCCTCATGGCGGCGGGTGCCGGCCTGTGGATGACCGGTTCTAGCCTGGTGCGCGAATTGAGCCGCGCTTTGGCTTCCGGGCTGTCGCTGACGCGCGAGCAAGTCTTCAATCCGGACGTGCTGGTCACGCGCATCCTGGTGGATGTGGTGCACGTCATGCTGGCTTGCCTGCCGGTGGGCGTGGCTGTCATGGTGGTCGCCCTGGCGTCGCCGCTGCTGGTCGGCGGCTGGTTGTTTTCGACCAAGGCTTTCACCCCGAATTTCATGAAGCTGAATCCCATCACGGGCTTCGGCAATATGTTTTCCACCAACTCGCTGGTGGAGCTGGTCAAGGCCATCATCAAATCCATCATCGTCGGCGTGGTGGCCTGGATGGTCATTTCGCGCCAGCTGCAGGAGGCGATCGGGCTGATGAACGAGCCGCTGCACATGGGCAGCGTGCACGTGATGGACATGCTGGGCTTCAGCTTTATCGTGATCGTCGGCGCGCTGGGCTTCATCGCGCTGATCGATGCGCCGTACCAGATGTGGCATTACGCGAACAAGCTGAAGATGACGCGCCAGGAGCTGATCCAGGAATCCAAGGAGTCGGACGGTAATCCGCAAATCAAGGGCAAGATCCGCCAGCTGCAGCAGCAGATGGCGAAGAAACGCATGATGCAGGAAGTGCCGACCGCGGACGTGGTGGTGACCAACCCGACCCACTATGCGGTGGCGCTGAAGTACGCGGATGGTTCGAAAGGCGCGCCGCGCGTGGTGGCCAAGGGTACCGACGAAGTGGCGGCCAAGATCCGCGAGCTCGCGAAAGAGCACCGGGTGGCGATCCTGGAAGCGCCGCCACTGGCGCGTGCACTGCACAAGCACACCGACATCGGCGACGAAATCCCGCCGCGCCTGTACGCCGCCGTGGCAGAGGTGCTGGCGTATGTGTACCAGATCAAGGCCTATCGTCCAGGCCTGCGTTATCCGGACCGTCCGACCAAGCTGGATGTGCCGGACGATATGGACCCTTTGAACAAAAAACAGTAACGGAGTAGAGAATGAACGCGCTGAACATGCCGCCATGGATGAAGGGTATTGCCGGTAACGGGCAGGCCCTGGCTGCACCGATCCTGATCGTCATGCTGCTGGCAATGATGATCCTGCCCCTGCCGGCGTTCGTGCTCGACCTGTTCTTCAGCTTCAATATTGCGTTGTCGATCATTGTGCTGCTCACCAGCCTGTACACGGTCAAGCCGCTGGATTTCATGGCTTTCCCGACCGTGCTGCTGGTGTCCACCATGCTGCGCCTTTCGCTGAACGTGGCCTCGACCCGCGTCGTGCTGACCGAAGGCCATACCGGGCCGGATGCGGCGGGCAAGGTGATCGAAGCGTTCGGCCACTTCCTGATCGGCGGTAATTACACGGTCGGTATCGTGGTGTTCGTGATCCTGACCATCATCAACTTCGTGGTGGTCACCAAAGGTGCGGGCCGTATCGCTGAAGTGGGTGCGCGCTTCGCCCTGGACGCAATGCCGGGCAAGCAGATGGCAATCGACGCCGACCTGAACGCGGGCCTGATCGGTGAGCCGGAAGCGCGCCGCCGCCGTAATGAAGTGGCGCAGGAGGCGGAATTCTACGGCGCGATGGACGGTGCGTCGAAATACGTGCGCGGCGATGCGATCGCGGGCATCCTGGTGACCGTCATCAACGTGGTGGGCGGCCTGCTGGTGGGCATGATCCAGCACGATATGGCCTTTGCCGATGCGCTGAAAAACTATGTGCTGCTGGCGATTGGTGACGGACTGGTGGCGCAGATCCCTTCGCTGGTGATCTCGGTCGCAGCCGGTATCGTGGTGTCGCGCGTGGCGGCCGATACCGACATCGGCACCCAGGTGATCAGCCAGTTGTTCGCCAAGCCGCAGGTGCTGTACATCACCGCTGTCATCATCGGTGGACTGGGGCTGATCCCGGGCATGCCGAACCTGGTGTTCATCCTGCTGGCGTCGGCGCTGGCGGGCTCCGGCTATCTGCTGCAGAAAAAGGAGAAGGAGCGGGTGGCGGCGGCTGCCGACCAGGCGGCGGGGGCGGGTGCTGCGGGTACGCCTGGCGCTGCCGGTGGCGCGCAGGCGGCGCCGGAGCAGGAAGAGGCGACCTGGGGCGATGTGCTGGCGGTCGATACGCTTGGCCTGGAAGTGGGCTATCGCTTGATTCCGCTGGTGGATAAGACGCAGGGCGGGGAGCTGCTGAAGCGCATCAAGGGTATCCGCAAGAAGTTTGCGCAGGAAGTGGGCTTCCTGGCGCCGCCGGTGCATATCCGCGATAACCTGGAACTCAAGCCTTCGGCTTACCGTATCACGCTGAAGGGCGTGGAAGTGGGGACGGGGGAAGCGTTCAATGGGCAGTATCTGGCGATCAATCCGGGTATGGCGAGCGGTACGCTGCCTGGGCTGGTGACGACCGACCCGGCGTTCGGGCTGCCGGCGATCTGGATCGATGCTTCCTTGCGCGACCAGGCTACGGGCATGGGGTATACGGTGGTGGATGCGGGGACTGTGGTGGCGACCCATTTGAACCATTTGATTACTTCGCATGCTTCGGAATTGCTGGGGCGCGGCGAGGTGCAGGCGCTGCTGGATCACTTGGGCAAGGAGTCGCCTAAGCTGGTGGAGGATCTGGTGCCGAAGATGCTGTCGCTGTCGACCTTGCAGAAGGTGTTGCAGAACCTGTTGGCGGAGGGGGTGCATATCCGGGATATGCGCACCATTATTGAGACGCTGGCGGAGTTTACGCCGCATACGCAGGATCCGAATGATTTGACGGCGCAGGTGCGCGTGGCGCTGGGCAGGGCGATTGTGCAGCAGCTGTTCCCGGCGGGTGGGGAGTTGTCGGTGATGACGCTGGATAACCGCTTGGAACGTTTGCTGATGCAGGCGATGGCGAGCGGCGGGGCGGATGCGGCGGGGATTGAGCCGGGGCTGGCGGATACGATTGCGCAGCAGGCTGCGTCGGCGACGCAACAGCAGGAGGCGTTGGGTGTGACGCCGGTGCTGCTGGTGCCGGGGGCGTTGCGGCCTTTGCTGTCCAAGTTCTTGCGCAGGGCCTTGCCGCAGCTGAAGGTGCTGTCGCATGCGGAGATCCCCGAGACGAAGACGATTCGGGTGACGGCGCTGGTGGGGGCGCAGTGAAACCGGTAAACCGGTAGATCGGGGTCAGGCCCGCAGGGCCTGACCCCTTCCGCGCTTCTGTAGCGGGCCTGGTTTTAGGCTTTTGACTTTCGACGCAGATCAACAGCGTACAACCAACACCGTTAAAACCGGCACACCGGGGTCAGGCCCTGAGGGCCTG
>CBFGQI010000198.1:0-7147 GCA_965650885.1 uncultured Oxalobacteraceae bacterium | reverse complement strand
CGCCTTGCCAGAACACGGTCTTGATGCCCTTGGTCACCGGGCTGTGCGGATCTTCTTCGGTATCGCACTTGGCGTGGTGCTTGCGGTGGATGGCGGCCCATTCCTTGGTCACCTGGCCGGTGGTCAGCCACAGCCAGAAACGGAAGAAGTGCGATGGGATGGCGTGCAGTTCCAAAGCGCGGTGCGCCTGGTGGCGATGCAGGAAGATCGTCACGCTGGCGATCGTGATGTGGGTCAGGATCAGGGTGACGCCCACCGTGGCCCAACCGCTAAGACCGGTTACGCCATGACTGAGGAAATCGAGAACTGCGCTTAAATCCATTACAACTCCAATTGAGGTACCACGAATAGGCGTCATTGTACGCGCATTCGACAGTGATTTGAGGAAGGATTTCCCTTCGGAACTGATTATTTTTTAGGCGACCGCACCCGGCAGAGCGCCGAGCACGCGTACTTCCCGTTGCGGGAACGGTACAGAAATACCGTTTTCTTTCAAGGCTTTCCAGATTGCCCGATTGACATCGGAAGTCACGCCGCCACGGCCATTTTCCGGATCGTTGATCCAGAATGCCAGCGCCAGCTCCAGCCCGTCGGCGCCGAAAGCCTGCAGCATGGCCGACGGCGGCTTGTCCTTCATCACGCGTTCGATCGTCAATGCCGCGTCTTCCATCAGCTTGAGCACGGCGTCCAGGTCGGTTTCGTAGCCGACCGTCACACGGGTGGTGATCACCACCGCCTTGTTCGACAGCGAAGAATTCTGCACCGCCCCCGACACCAGCATTTCGTTCGGCACGATGGACTCCACGCCATCCGTCCCTTGCAGCACGGTGTAGCGCGTATTGATTTGCGTGACCATGCCAGTGTACTTGTCGACCGTGATCACGTCGCCGATGGTCAGGCTGCGGTCCAGCAGGATGATGAAGCCGGACACGTAATTGCTGGCGATCTTCTGCAAGCCGAGACCGAGGCCGACGCCGAGCGCGCCGCCAAATACCGACAGCACGGTCAGGTCAATGCCCACCAGCGACAGGCTGGCCAGCACCGCCACCAGGATCAGCAAGGCACGGCCCATGCGCGCCATCACCACGCGCAGGCTGGAATGCATGGACTGCAAATGCATCAGGCGCTCTTCCAGCGCGGCGCCGGCCCACATCGCCAGCAACAGCAGCACCACGACCGAGATCGCCGCCTGCAGGATCGCCGCCACCGAGACCTTGTGCTTACCGAGCGGCACCAGGGTGTCGTCGAGGAAGGTGAAGACGTCCTGGTACAGCCCGGTGATGTAGACCACGAAGGCCAGCCACACCAGCAGCTGGAATACCTTCTCGAAGGTTTGCATGCCCTCGCCCACCACGCCGCCGCGCGCGAAGACACGGCGCAGCAGGTAGAAGCCGAAGCGGATCACGGCAAGCGAGCTGAAGATCGGCAGCGCCAGCTTGATCAGGTTGGTATGGTGCCAGCGCGCCAGCACCACTTGCGAGGTCCACAGCAGCACGACGATGGCGAGCGGCCCGACCACGCGGCCGAAGCTCTCCACGCCGAAGCGCGCCACATCGGTTTGCGCGCCATGCGCCTCCACGCCACGGCGCAGGAAGCGCGACAGCGTCCAACCCAACAGGATCGACAGGACGATCGCGCCGGCCTGCCACATCAAGCCAGGATCGCGCAAGTCGCCCAACAGGTCGTTCAGCAAATTCGCCAGCGGCATCGTTCGACTCTTATTCCTCGTCGGCCTGGGCCGGCTTGGCCATCGGCTTACGTTCAAATACGGCGGCGAAGAAGCCGTCGGTCTGGTGCTTGTGCGGCAGCAGCTTCAGGTAGTCGCCCATCTCCAGATTGGCGATCTTTTGCTCGGCCAGCACTTTGCTCATCGGGACCAGCTCGAAGTCGGGGTGGCTTTCGATGAATTGCTGGGCGACGGCATCGTTCTCTTCATTCAGCAGCGAGCAGGTGGCGTACACCAGGCGGCCGCCGGATTTCACTAGGCGCGCGGCGCCATCGAGAATCGAGACCTGCTTCTCGTGCATCTCGGCGATCGCCCCTTCCGGCTGGCGCCATTTCACGTCCGGGTTGCGGCGCAGCGTGCCCATGCCCGAACACGGCGCGTCGACCAGGACGCGGTCGATCTTGCCGGCCAGGCGCTTCACTTTGGCATCCTTCTCGTGCGCGATGGCGACCGGGTGCACGTTCGACAGGCCGGAGCGCGCCAGGCGCGGCTTCAGCTTGCTCAAACGCTTTTCGGAGACGTCGAACGCATACAGGCGGCCGGTATTGCGCATCTGCGCGCCCAGCGCCAGCGTCTTGCCGCCGGCGCCGGCGCAAAAGTCGACCACCATCTCGCCGCGTTTGGCACCGAGGATCTGGGCCAGCAGCTGGCTGCCTTCATCCTGCACTTCGATGGCGCCGGATTTGAACAGCGGCAGGTTTTGCAGCGCGGGCTTTTTCCTCAGGCGCAGGCCCAGCGGCGCGAACGGGGTCGGCTCGGCCGCGATGGGCGCGGTGGCCAGTTCGGCGATCACGGCATCGCGGTCGGTCTTCATCGCGTTGACGCGCAAGTCCAGCGGCGCCGGGGTGTTCAGGGCGTCAGCCAGGGCCAGGGTTTCGTCTTCGCCGTATTGCTCGACCAACTTGTCGAACAGCCACTTGGGCATGTTGGCGCGCATCGATTTGTGCAGCAGCGAGCGGTCGATTTCCAGCTGGCGCTTGAGCCATTCGGACTCGTCTTCCGACAGGCCCGGCAGCGCATCGATGCCGACCGCATCGGCCATCCCGAGCAGCACCAGCCGGCGCATGGTGGCACCGCCGGAACCGGCTTCGGCGCGATCGGTGAAGAAGGCTTTGTTGCGCAGCACGGCGTACACGGCTTCGGCAATGGCGCCGCGCTCGCGGCCGCCCAGCTTGGGGTGCGATTTGAAGAAGTGCGACAGGGTGGTGTCGGCCGGCGCGGTGAAGCGCATGATTTCACGCAGCACGTTTTCGGCGCTGGTGAGGACGTATGGAGGCAAACGCATTATGTTCTTTCTTGATTAAGTGCGGTCAATATTGACCTTGCCATCCTCGACCTTCAAACGGCCTTCGATGAACCAGCGGATAGCGCGCGGGTACATGATCCATTCCTGTTCCAGCACGCGCGCCGCCAGCACCTCGGCGGTATCGCCCGGCAGGACCGGCACGGACACCTGGTCCACCAGCGGACCGTGGTCCAGTTCGGCGGTCACGAAGTGCACGGTGGCGCCATGCGTAGTTTCGCCGGAGGCCAGCGCCTGCTCGTGCGTGTGCAGTCCAGGGAACAGCGGCAGCAGCGATGGGTGGATGTTCAGCATGCGGTTTTCGTAGTGGGCCACGAAGCCCGGCGTCAGGATGCGCATGAAGCCGGCCAGCACCACCAGGTCTGGCTTGAAGCTGTCAATGACTTCCTGCAGCGCAGCATCGAATGCTTCGCGGCTCGGGTAATCCTTGTTGCTGACCACTGCGGTCGGGATGCCATGTTGGGCCGCAAATTCCAGGCCTTTGGCGTCCGCCTTGTTGCTGATGACGGCGGCGATGCGCGCTGGCCATTGTTCGGCCTGGGCTGCACGGACCACCGCTTCCATATTGCTTCCGCGTCCGGAAATGAGGATGACGATGTTTTTCATGGCCGCCATTGTACCTGCTCAGGCGAGCCAACGCGACATTATGCTGCGGCGCAGCACTCCATGCAAGGGGAATTTGGGGCTTACTCGAAGGAGTAGAAGACGCGGAACGGAACTTTCTTTTCGGCCCAGTAATCGGCCGCATCGCGGAAGACGTCGAGCAGGCACTCACGCGCCTCGCGGTCGAATTTCTGCGTGTTCGGCAATTGTTCCAGCACGATCAGGAAGCCTGGCTGCGGGCCCGCCTTGTCCATGGTGTCGGTCAGGGTCAGCCGCAGGGCGTCGAAATTCTTGGCGTGCGGTTTAGGGATGTGGAAAGATTCGGCAATAATGCCCAGGACTTGCTGCTTGGTCAGGCCGGCATGGCAATGCGCATACAAAAAGTGCTGCCCCAGGCGCGCTGCCTCGTCCTGCAGCTCTGCCACGCGGAAGGCGCGAATAGACTGGACTAAATTAGGCGGCACAGTTATCAACAAACTCATCTTTCCCTCAAATCGACCTATAGATTACAAGCCATCGGCGGGTCAATGCGCCGGGGCCGGAGCTTTCGTTTCTCCCTGTCAATCTGATTCCACGCCATAAGGGTAACGTGTTGTACTCTATGAATCAACCCGAAAGTGAGTCCTAACGCAAGTTTTGTTAAAAACTTACCATATTAACGCAAAAATACGGGGTTACATTTTGTTGCCTTACTTCCCCCAAGGAACAAGGCGCCGGCGTTACTATTTAGTCGTGCAATTCCGATCTGACCTTAGCGAACTGCCGAAAAATCGAAAACGAGGTAAACAAAATGAAAGCCAAAACTAAACTGTTTTTCGCTGCCCTGAGCCTTGGCGCCCTGCCGCTGGCGCACGCCACCGATTTTGAAGATTACGGCCGCGTCACCCGCGTCACGCCGGTGACCGAGCAGATCAACCGCCCGCGGCAGGAGTGCCGCACCGAGTATGTCCAGGTCCAGCAGCCGGCCGAGCGCAGCGCCGGCGGCGGTATCCTGGGTGGTATCCTCGGGGCCGCCGTGGGCAGCCAGGTTGGCTCCGGCCACGGCAAAACCGCCGCCACCGCGGCCGGCGCCATTGCCGGCGCCATGATCGGCGACCGCGCCGCCAACCAGAACGCTACTGGCGCCGTGCAGGAACAGGCGGTGAAGCAATGCCGCATGGTCGACTCCTACGAAACCCGCACCACCGGCTACAACGTGGAGTACGACTATCGCGGCCGTACTTACACCAACTTCATGAGCTACGACCCGGGCCAGCGCATCCGCCTGCGCGTGAATGTCGAGCCGATGAATAATTAAGCAGGCCACCTCTCCCCCTGCACTGCCGGTCAGCGATGGCCGGCAGTTTTTATTTGTGCGCTTGCTGGGAAGCAAGGATAATGCCGATCTATGCTGATCAAACGTAAATCCATCGAAAAGGAAGAGTCGCTGCGCCCGCCGTCCAAGGCAGCCGCCAAGCCGACCGTGCGCAAGCCCAGGTTCGCCCCCGTCACCCTGTCCGAACTGGATGGCGTGCGCTACCTGCATTTCGGTACCGAATGGGTGCAAGGCGCCATGCGCATCCGCAAGCCGGACTGGCCGGAGCTGGAATATGCCCAGCAGATGATGGCCTGGATGCTGTGGAACGACGCGCCGCGCTGTATCACCCAACTGGGCCTGGGCACTGGCGCGCTGACCAAGTTCTGCTACAAGACCTTCCCCGACGCTCACGTCGCCACGGTCGAATTGAACCCCTCGGTGATCGGCATTTGCCATTCCATGTTCAAACTGCCCGGCAATGACGAGCGCCTGAACGTGGTGGAAATGGATGCCATGGATTACGTCACCGACCCGGCCAACCATGGCACCCTCGATGCGCTGCAAGTCGATTTGTACGACGCCACCGCGCGCGGCCCCGTGCTAGACACGCCCGAGTTCTACCAGGCTTGCGCCGCCTGCCTGAATGACGATGGCATCATGACCGTCAACCTGTTCGGCGACCACCCGAGCTACGCCAAGAACCTGAAGGCGATGAAGTTCGCCTTCGCGCAAGTGGTCTCGCTGCCGGAGGTACACGATGGGAACGTGGTGGCAATCGCCTTCAAGACCCGCCGAGCGATCGACGTAGAAGCGTTGGCCGGCCGCGCCGCGCAAATCGTCGCCGACACCAAACTGCCCGCCAAGTCCTGGCTCAAAGGATTGAAAGCCGCCCTCGCATAAGGTCACACATGGCTAAAGCACTCGATCTTCAAGTAATCTTCACCTGGCTGCTGGCCGATGGAATGGTCGAGAAAGCCGAAGTCAAAGGGCATTACAGCCAGGCGCAAGGCATCTTGCGCAATACGCCTGGCGCCATGCATCCGCTCAGCGCCGTGGCCCACTGCAAACTGGTGTCGGTCAAGACCGGCAAGCTGATGACGCTGGACCTGCTGACCGAATGGCTGGCGCAACGTTCCAGGCTGCCCTTCTACCGCATCGACCCATTGAAGATCGACTTCACCAAGGTGGCGGACGTGATGTCGGCCAGCTATGCCGCGCGCTTCAATATCCTGCCGGTCGAAATCACGCCCGACACGCTGACCGTGGCGACCGCCGATCCCTTCGCCCTGGAATGGGAAGCGGAAATCGCCAAGGTATCGCGCCGCATCATCAAGCGGGTGATTTCCAACCCGCTCGACATTTCGCAATACACCTCGCAATTCTTCTCGCTGGCCAAGTCGATCAAGCACGCCAACAAGGCGACCGGCCAGGATGTCGCGCTGCGCAACAATTTCGAGCAACTGGTTGAACTTGGCAAGTCCAACAAAACGGTGGATGCCAACGACCAGCACGTGGTCAATATCGTCGATTGGCTGTGGCAATACGCGTTTGAACAGCGGGCGTCGGATATCCACCTCGAACCCAAGCGCGACCTCGGCACCATCCGCTTCCGCATCGACGGTGTGCTGCACCAGGTGTACCAGGTGCCGGCCGTGGTAATGATCGCCATGACGGCGCGCATCAAGCTGCTGGGCCGCATGGACGTAATCGAAAAACGCCGCCCGCAGGATGGCCGCATCAAGACCCGCACCGCCGGCGGGCAGGAAATCGAGCTGCGCCTGTCCACCCTGCCGACCGCTTTCGGCGAAAAACTGGTGATGCGTATCTTCGACCCGGACGTGGTGGTCAAGACTTTGCCGGAACTGGGTTTCCCGCCGGACGATGCGGCGCGCTGGGATGCGCTGACCAACCGGCCGCACGGCATCATCCTCGTCACCGGCCCCACCGGATCGGGCAAGACCACCACGCTGTACACCACGCTGAAAGCGCTGGCGACGCCTGAAGTCAATGTCTGCACGGTGGAAGACCCGATCGAAATGGTGGAAGCATCGTTCAACCAGATGCAGGTGCAGCCCGGCATCGACCTTACCTTCGCCGACGGCATCCGCGCCCTGATGCGCCAGGATCCGGACATCATCATGGTGGGCGAGATCCGCGACCTGGAAACGGCCGAGATGGCGATCCAGGCCGCGCTGACCGGCCACCTGGTGCTGTCCAC
>CBFGQI010000197.1:0-7469 GCA_965650885.1 uncultured Oxalobacteraceae bacterium | reverse complement strand
AACAAGTGGTACCGCGTGGTGATCGGCGAGGGCCGCAACCGCGAGGTGCGCCGCATGTTCGAGGCGATCGGCCTGACGGTGTCGCGCCTGATCCGTACCCGTTACGGCGCGCTGACCCTGCCGAGCAATCTGAAGCGCGGCCGCTGGGAAGAGATGGAAGAGAATTCCGTGCGCGACCTGTTGACGGCGGTCGGCTTCAAGAAGGAAGGCGGTGCCGCAGCGGGCGAGGGCAAGAAGCCGCAGGGCGGCCAGAGCAAGCGCGAGCGCGAGCGCGAGCCGAATGGCAACCGTATGGATGTGAGCAACAAGAATGCCGATCCGTTCCCGCAGGCGCCGCGTGGCGGCCGCAACCAGGGGCAGGGGGCGTTCTTTGGTGCGCCGCGTCATGGCGGCGGCGGGTTCACCGGCTTCGGTGACCAGCAGCCGGGCGGGCATGGCCGTGGCGCCGGCGGCGCTGGTGGCGGCAAGGGCAAAGGCAAAGGCAAGGGCGGTCCGCGCCAGCCGGACCCGCTGATGACCACCTTTGGTTTCGCCGGCCATGGCCATGGCCAGGGGCAGCAGCGCCGCGGCGGGCACCAGCCGCGCGGCGGGGCGTCCGACCATGGGATGCCGCGCCGGCGCAAGGGCTGACACTTGGCCAGCGACAGCCGAGTATCGGTGTCTGTCCCTGCGGGTCAGACACCGCCCGGCCGGTTTTAGCTGTTGGTTTTTAAGCAGCTTGCTATTGTTAAAGCAGCACCCGATGTGGTATGCGGCATTGCAGCGAAGTCAATAAGGCGCTATAATGAGCAGCCTAGTAAAAGTTCTTCGCAGGTAATTTTGCTGAGAGTGCTTTCATCTGGCTGCAGTAACGAAAGATGGGCAGTTGCCCATTTTTTTTTGGTTGAACCGTTTTGAGTGTCTGGAGATTTCTTTTGCAACTGCCTGAATTGATTGAAAAAACCGTCGCTGGCCTCGGCTACGAACTGGTGGACTTCGAGCGGGCCGAGCGTGGCCTGTTGCGCGTCTATATCGATTTCACGGCGGAAGATGCGGAAGAAAAAGGCCCGATCACGGTCGAAGACTGCGCCACGGTGAGCCACCAGCTGTCGCACGTGCTGACGGTCGAGAACGTTCCCTACGAACGGCTCGAAATTTCGTCGCCCGGCCTGGACCGTCCGCTGCGCAAGTTCAGCGACTTCGTCCGTTTCGCCGGCTGCGAGGCCATCGTCAAGCTGCGCATGGCCATTCCCGGCACGGCGAACCGCAAGTCCTACCAGGGCATCCTGACGGAGCCGGAGGGCGAGCAACTGGGTATTGAATTTGAAGGTAAAGAAGGTCCTGCGGTGCTGAATTTCACGCTCGCGGACATTGACAAGGCACGCTTGGTGCCGCAGGTGAATTTTGGGAGCCGCAAAGCATGAGTCGCGAAGTATTGTTATTGGTTGATGCGCTGGCGCGCGAAAAGAACGTCGACAAGGAAGTCGTGTTCGGCGCGCTCGAATTCGCACTGGCGCAAGCCACGAAGAAGCGCTACGAAGGCGAAGTCGATATTCGCGTCTCGATCGACCGTGAAAGCGGCGAGTTCGAGTCCTTCCGCCGTTGGCACGTGGTGCCGGACGAAGCGGGCCTGCAGCTGCCTGACCAGGAAGTGCTGCTGTTCGAAGCGAAAGAACAGATCCCCGACATCGAAGTCGACGAATACATCGAAGAGCCGATCGAATCGGTGGAATTCGGCCGCCGCTTCGCCCAGGACACCAAGCAGGTCGTGCTGCAGCGCGTGCGCGATGCTGAACGCGAGCAGATCCTGCAAGACTTCCTGGAGCGCGGCGACGCGCTGGTCACCGGCACCATCAAGCGCATGGAACGCGGCGATGCGATCGTCGAATCCGGCAAGATCGAAGCGCGCCTGCCGCGCGACCAGATGATCCCGAAAGAGAACCTGCGTATCGGCGACCGCGTGCGTGCCTACATCCTGCGCGTCGACCGCAATATGCGCGGCCCGCAAGTGATCCTGTCGCGCACCGCGCCCGAGTTCATCATGAAGCTGTTCGAACTGGAAGTGCCGGAGATCGAGCAGGGCATGCTGGAGATCAAATCCGCTGCGCGCGACGCCGGCGTCCGCGCCAAGATCGCCGTGCACACTAATGACAAGCGTATCGACCCGATCGGCACCTGCGTCGGCATGCGCGGTTCGCGCGTGCAGGCCGTGACCGGCGAACTGGGCGGCGAGCGCGTGGACATCGTGCTGTGGTCGGACGACCCTGCGCAATTCGTGATCGGCGCGCTGGCACCGGCCAACGTGACCTCGATCATGGTCGACGAAGACAAGCACGCGATGGACGTGGTGGTGGACGAGGAAAACCTGGCGATCGCCATCGGCCGCTCCGGCCAGAACGTGCGCCTGGCTTCCGAGCTGACCGGCTGGAAGATCAACATCATGACCGCGGAAGAATCGGCCGACAAGCTGGCCGCGGAAACCGCCGCCGTGCGCGCCCTGTTCATGGAAAAACTGGACGTGGACCAGGAAGTGGCCGACATCCTGGTCGAAGAAGGCTTCAGCAGCCTGGAAGAAATCGCCTATGTGCCGATTTCGGAAATGCTGGAGATCGAAGCGTTCGACGAAGACACCGTCAACGAGCTGCGCACCCGCGCCCGCGACGCCCTGGTGACCGAAGCCATCGCTTCGGAAGAGGGCCTGGAAGGCATGGAAGAAGCGCTGGTTGGCCTGGATGGCATGGACCGCATCACCGCGGGCAAGCTGGGCCTGGCAGGCATCAAGACCCTGGCGCAATTCGCCGGTCTGGCCTACGACGAATTCGGCGCCATCCTGGCCCTGTCGAGCGATCGCGCACGTGAACTGATTTCGAATGAGTTTGAGAATGTGACCGACGATGAAATGAAGCTGGTCGATGCGAAGTACGACGACCGTGCCAAGGCGCTTCAAGCCAAGGCATGGGCGGCCGCCGAAACCGCAAAGGCCTGAGAAGTAGCAGCAGCTTAAATTATCATCGAGACACATAGAAAAGAGGACTGAATGGCGAGTAACAACGTAGCCCAATTTGCCACCGAACTGAAGATGCCTGCAGATTTGCTGCTGTCGCAGCTGAAGTCTGCTGGCGTCGAAAAGAGTTCGGCGTCAGATCCATTGTCAAAAGATGATAAGGACAAGCTGCTGGAGCACCTGCGCCGTACCCACGGCGCAGGCGCCGAGCCGGGCGAAAAGAAAAAGATCACCCTGACCCGCAAGGAGACCACGGAGATCAAGCAGGCCGACGCCTCCGGCAAGGCCCGCACCATCCAGGTCGAAGTGCGCAAGAAGCGCACCTTCGTGCAGCGCGACGACCTGACCACCGCTGCCGCCGCCAAGCCGGCCGCGCCGGTGATCGACGCCGCCGAACAGGCGCGCCGTGAAGAGGAAGCGCGCCGCCAGGCCGAGCTGATCGCCCGCCAGGAAGCGGAACTGAAAGAGAAACAGGAACGCCTGGCCAAGCTCGACGAGGAAAAGGCTGCCCAAGCCAAAGCCGCCGAAGAGGAAGCCAAGCGCGTCGCGGAAGAGCAGGCCAAGAAAGCTGCAGCCGACAAGGCCGCCGCCGAGAAGGCCGCCGCCGCCGCTGCCGCCGGCGCCGCGCAGAAAGCCGCCGCCGAAGAGGAAGAGAAGAAGCGCCTGGCCGAAGCGGAAGAATCCAAGCGCAAGCATGAAATCGCCGCCAAGGAAGCGGCCGAGCGCGCCGAAGCGACCGAGCGTGCCCGCAAGGCCGTGGCCGATGAAGTGGCCCAGATCAAGCTGATGATGAGCCAGCCGCGCCGCGTGATGAAGGCGCCGGAACCGGCACCTGCAGCGGCCAAGCCGAAAGTCGCGGAAGGTACGCTGCACAAGCCAGCCGACAAGAAGCCTGCCGCCACCGCGGCAGCGCCAGGCGGCGAGAAGAAGGACGACAAGAAGCCAGGCGACAAGAAGTCCATCAAGTCGGCCAACGTGGCTTCGACCTGGCAGGATGAAAAGCGCCGTGGCGCACCAGGCGGCGGCGCAGGCAAGGGCCGCGGCGGCAACACCGGCGCCAATGCAGGCGGCCGTGACGGCTGGCGCGCGGGCGGCAAGGGCGGTCGCCGCGGCGGCCACCATGAAGATCGCGAAACGAACTTCCAGCAGCCGACCGAAGCGATCATCCATGACGTGCACGTGCCGGAAACCATCACCGTGGCCGAACTGGCGCACAAGATGGCGGTCAAGGCGTCCGAAGTGATCAAGCAGCTGATGAAGCTGGGCCAGATGTGCACCATCAACCAGGTGCTGGACCAGGAAACCGCGATGATCGTGGTGGAAGAGATGGGCCACAAGGCCTTCGCCGCCGCCGTCGACGATCCGGAAGCGATCCTGGCCGACCAGGGCGAACACGCCGAATACGAAGCAACCCCGCGCGCACCAGTGGTGACCGTGATGGGCCACGTCGACCACGGCAAGACCTCGCTGCTGGACTACATCCGCCGCGCCAAGGTGGCATCGGGCGAAGCGGGCGGCATTACCCAGCACATCGGCGCCTACCACGTGGAAACCCCGCGCGGCATCATCACCTTCCTGGATACGCCGGGTCACGAAGCCTTTACGGCGATGCGTGCCCGCGGTGCGAAAGCAACCGACATCGTGATCCTGGTGGTGGCGGCCGACGACGGTGTGATGCCGCAGACGAAGGAAGCGATTGCCCACGCCAAGGCGGCAGGTGTACCGCTGGTTGTCGCGATCAACAAGATCGACAAACCGGGCGGCAACGTCGACCGCGTGACGCAGGAACTGGTGGCGGAACAGGTGGTGCCGGAAGAATACGGCGGCGATTCGCCGTTCGTGCCGGTGTCCGCCAAGACCGGCCAGGGCATCGACAACCTGCTGGAGCAAGTGCTGCTGCAGGCCGAAGTGCTGGAACTGAAAGCCCCGGTCGAAGCGCCTGCGCGCGGCCTGGTGGTGGAAGCGCGCCTGGACAAGGGCCGCGGTCCGGTGGCAACGATCCTGGTGCAATCCGGTACCCTGAAGCGCGGCGACGTCGTGCTGGCTGGTTCGTCCTTCGGCCGCGTGCGTGCGATGCTGGACGAAAACGGCAAGTCGATTTCCGAAGCCGGTCCTTCGATCCCGGTCGAAATCCAGGGCCTGACCGAAGTGCCGGCCGCCGGCGAAGAAGCCATGGTCATGGCCGACGAGCGCAAAGCCCGCGAGATCGGCCTGTTCCGTCAAGGTAAGTTCCGCGACGTGAAGCTGGCCAAGCAGCAGGCCGCCAAGCTGGAGAACATGTTCGACCAGATGGCCGAAGGCGAAGTGAAGAACCTGCCGCTGATCATCAAGACCGACGTGCAGGGTTCGCAGGAAGCGCTGGTTGGCTCGCTGCAGAAGCTGTCGACTTCCGAAGTGCGTGTGCAGATCGTGCACGCAGCGGTGGGCGGCATCTCGGAATCGGACGTCAACCTGGCGACCGCGTCCAAGGCAGTCATCATCGGCTTCAACGCCCGTGCCGATGCGCAGGCGCGCAAGCTGGCCGAGACCAACGGCGTGGACATCCGCTACTACAACATCATTTACGATGCGATCGAAGAGGTCAAAGCGGCGATGTCGGGCATGCTGGCGCCGGAGAAGCGCGAGCATGTCACCGGCCAGGTCGAGATCCGCCAGGTCATCCACGTCTCCAAGGTCGGCGCGATCGCGGGCTGCCTGGTTACCGACGGTGTGGTCAAGCGTTCCTCCTCGGTCCGCCTGCTGCGCAACAACATCGTGGTGTGGACCGGCGAGATCGACTCGCTCAAGCGCTTCAAGGACGATGCGAAGGAAGTGCGCGCCGGCCTGGAGTGCGGCCTGAACCTGAAGGGCTACAACGACATCGAAGTGGGCGACCAGCTCGAAGTGTTCGAAGTACAGGAGATCGCCCGTACCCTGTAACAGCAGGACGGCGCGGTACACGGCGGGTGCCTCCCGCCTCGCGAGAGCGGGGCAGGGCACCCGCTTAGTTTTTATGAAAACCGGTAAGGCGACCGGATGGCCGTCCCGTCTGACCCGCGGGGGCAGACACCTGGCCCACGGCAGCCGCGTGTCCGGTGTCTGACCCTGCGGGTCAGACACCGGGTTCCCGGTTTTAAAAGGAAATCATCATGGCAAAACACAGCAAATCCATCCCCCAGCGCGGCCTGCGCGTGGCGGATCAAATCCAGAAAGACCTGTCCGAGCTGATCGCCTTCGAGCTGAAGGACCCGCGCGTCGGCATGATCACGCTGTCCGAAGTGCAGCTGACCCCCGACTACGCCCATGCCAAAGTCTTCTTCACCACCCTGAAGGACGACCCCGAATCGATCAAGAACACCCTGGCCGGCCTGAGCGCCGCCGCCGGCTACCTGCGCAACCAGCTGGGCAAGCGCCTGCACATCCACACCTTGCCGCAGCTGCACTTCATGCACGACATGTCCGCCTCGCGCGGCATGGCGATGTCCGCCCTGATCGACAAGGCCAACGCCACCCGCGCCGCTGATTTCGACGAAAACGCCGACGAAGAAGAATGACCGAAGTCCGTGTAAAGCGCGTGCGCGATGCCGTGGACGGCGTGCTGCTGCTCGATAAGCCGGTCGACCTGTCCAGCAACGATGCCCTGATCAAGGCCAAGCGCTTCATGAACGCGAAAAAAGCCGGGCATACCGGCACTCTCGACCCCTTCGCCACCGGCCTGCTGCCGCTGTGCTTCGGCGAAGCGACCAAGTTCTCGCAAGACCTGCTCGAAGCCGACAAGACCTACCTGGCCACCGTGCACCTGGGCGTGCGCACCGACACCGGCGACACCGAAGGTCAGGTGCTGGAGACGCGCGACGTCTCGGCCACGGCCGCCGACATCGAGTCTGTGCTGGCCCGTTTCCGCGGCCCGATCAAGCAAGTGCCGCCCATGTATTCCGCGTTGAAGCGCGACGGCAAGCCGCTGTACGAATATGCCCGCGAAGGCGTCACGCTCGAGCGCGAAGCGCGCGACGTGGTGATCCACAAGCTGGAGCTGGTGGCCTACGAGGCGCCGATGCTGCGCATCGAAGTCACCTGCAGCAAAGGCACTTACATCCGCGTGCTGGGCGAAGACATCGGCGCGGCCCTGGGCTGCGGCGCGCATTTGAACGCCCTGCGCCGCACGCAGGTCGGTGCGCTGACGACAGACAAAATGGTCACGTTGGAAGAGCTGGCCGCCCACGCCGCCCCGCGCGAACTGCTGTCACCCGTGGACACGCTGCTGTCATCGTTTCCGCGTATCGTGTTGAACGAAGCGCTGGCGAAACGCTTCCTGCACGGCCAGCGCCTGCCACTCGGCAAAGAGCCGGGCACCGCCGTGCCGACGCCGTACGCAGGCCGTGTCCGCATCTACAACGAAGCCGGACGCCTGCTCGGCACCGGCATCTTCGGCGAATACGCCATCCTGGCCCCCGAACGCTTAATCGCAGCTTGAAAGTCGGGGTCAGCTCTGGCAACCGGACATTTT
>CBFGQI010000196.1:0-7483 GCA_965650885.1 uncultured Oxalobacteraceae bacterium | reverse complement strand
CGTCAGCAGCAGAGAAGCGAGATTATGCGGTACAGCGTGCAACTCGTCAACCCCTCTTGTTTCCCGCTTCGTTTCGCGCTGTTGGCTGCGTTGCGTTGCGAGGGACAGAACTATAGCCGACCGGCGCCCAGCGCGCAAGGGTAAAATGCGAGGTTTCGCATCCCCGCTTTCGCTGCTGTCATGACTATCCTGCTTTCCACGCTCAACGCACGCTATACCCATGCATCGCTGGGACTGCGCTACCTGCTTGCCAATATGGGTGAGCTACAGGCCCAGACGCGCATCCAGGAGTTCGTGATCGGGGCGAAGACAACGGAGATGGTGGAACGCATCCTGGCGGCGCAGCCGAAGATCGTCGGTTTCGGTGTCTATATATGGAATGTCGAAGAGACTTGCCGCCTGGTGGCGACGCTGAAGCGGGTGGCGCCACATCTGGTTATCGTCCTTGGTGGACCGGAAGTTTCTTATGAAACCGGCGAACAGGAAATCGCACGGCTGGCCGATTATGTGGTGACCGGCTGGGGCGATGTGACTTTCCCCAAACTGTGCGGCGAGATCCTGAATGGGCCGAAGCCTTTGATGAAGGTTCATGCGGGCGTGCAGCCGCCGATGGCGGAGATCACGCTGCCGTACGCGCTGTATTCGGATGAGGATATCGCGCACCGCACCCTGTACGTGGAGGCTTCGCGCGGGTGTCCGTTCAAGTGCGAGTTCTGCCTGTCGTCGCTCGATAAGACTGCGTGGCCGTTCAATATCGATGGCTTCCTGGCGGAGATGGAGGTGCTGCATGCGCGCGGCGCGCGTACCTTCAAGTTCGTGGACCGCACGTTCAACCTGAATATCAAGACCAGCTTGAAGATCATGCAGTTCTTCCTGGATAAGCTGGAAGCGGCGCCGGACGATCCGGTGTATGCGCACTTTGAACTGGTGCCCGATCATTTGCCGGATGCGCTCAAGGAGGGGATTGCGAAGTTCCCACCTGGGACGCTGCAGTTTGAGATCGGTATCCAGAGCTTCAATCCGGTGGTGCAGGCGAATATCTCGCGCAAGCAGGATAACGCGAAGGCGGCGGACAATATCCGCTGGCTTTGCGAGCATTCGAACGTGCATATGCATGTGGACTTGATTGCGGGGTTGCCGGGGGAGACCGTTGAGAGCTTTGGCGAGGGCTTCGATAAGCTATGGGCGCTGGGGCCCCATGAGATCCAGTTCGGGATCCTGAAGCGGCTGCGGGGGACGCCGATTATCCGGCACACGCAGGAGTTCGGGATGGTCTATGACCCGTATCCGCCTTATACGATCCTGGCTAACAGGGATATCGATTTTTCGACCATGCAGCGCCTGGTGCGGTTTGCGCGCTATTGGGACCTGGTGGCGAATTCGGGGCGATTCACGCATACCGTGCCGGTGCTGCTGGGGGAGTCGCCCTTTATATCGTTTATGGCGTTTTCGGATTGGCTTTATGCCAATACGGATGCGACGCACAGGATTGCGCTGGATAGGTTGGCGGTGTTGGTGGGGAGGTGGCTGGTCTTGTCGGGAATGGAGGCGGGGGCTGTTGCGGGGCTGTTGGAGCGGGATGGGCACGGGGGGAGGCAGAAGACCGCTCCGTCCGTGTCGGCTGCGCCGGCAAGGCAGGTGCGGCATTTGGCGGCTTAAAACCGGTAAACCGATGTCAGACCCAAGGGTCTGACACCCCTCTCAGTGTGGCGCGCGGGGCGAAACTTCTTTACACTGGCGGCATGCCTATTGCTCAAGAGCCAACGTTATCTGTCAGCCCAGATGGGCGCACGGTATCTGCCGGGGGGACCTGGCAAGTGCATGCACTCGCGAGCAAGCGGGTGATGAAGGCTATTTCGGGGTGCCTCGATCATGTGAAGGACATCCATGCGGTCGAGTGGGATTTGAGCGGCGTCGAAATGCTGGACCACGTCGGCGCGCAGCTGCTGTGGAGCGCATGGGACTATAAGCGTCCGGCCAAGCTCAAACTGGTCAACGGCCAAGAGGAAATCTTCAAGCGTATCGAGACCGCCGGCAAGCTGGAATGCCCGCGCACGCGCAAGGAGCATTTCGGCTGGGTGACGACACTGGGCTTCGGCATCATGAACTTCCTGGAACATATGCAGGGGTTCGTGAAGCTGATCGGCTCCGTGGTGCAGGACCTGGGGCGCTTTGCCGCCAACCCGATGCGCGGGCCGTGGCGCGAGATTTCGGCGAATATTTTCCATGCCGGTTTCCAGGCGCTGGGCATCACGGCGCTGGTGGGGTTCCTGATCGGCGTGGTGCTGTCCTACCTGTCGGCGCAGCAGCTGCGCAACTTTGGCGGCGACATTTACCTGGTCAACCTGCTGGGCATGTCCATCGTGCGTGAACTGGGGCCTTTGATGGCGGCCATCCTGGTGGCGGGCCGTTCGGGTTCTTCGATCACGGCGCAATTGGGCGTGATGCGGGTGACGGAAGAACTGGATGCGATGCTGGTGATGGGGATCTCGCATGGCTACCGCCTGATCCTGCCAAAAGTGATAGCGCTCGCGATCTCGATGCCGCTGCTGGTGATCTGGACCGACGCGGCGGCGCTGATCGGCGGCATGATCTCGGCGAAATTCGAGCTGAACCTGTCGATGCGCTACTTCGTGCATAAACTGCCGGAGGTGGTGCCAATCGCGAACTATTACATCGGCCTGTTCAAGGGGGCGGTGTTCGGCATGCTGATCGCGATGGTGTCCTGCCACTTTGGCCTGCGCATCAAGCCGAACACGGAAAGCCTGGGCCGCGGTACCACCACCTCGGTGGTGACGGCGATTACGGTGGTGATCCTGGCGAACGCGGTGTTTGCGATCGTCTTCAATGGAGTAGGCTACTGATGAACGAGCAGCCGGAACAAGCCGAAGAAAGCTGCGCCTGCCCGGAGGGCGAGGGCAAGCTGACGCTGGACGGCAGCGTGCCGGTGGTGGAGATCACCAACCTGCAGACGAAGTTCGGCCGCACCGTCATCCACAATGACCTGAACCTGTCCATCCAGCAAGGCGAAATCCTGTCCATCGTGGGCGGCTCGGGCACCGGCAAGACGGTCCTGCTGCGGCAGATGCTGGGCCTGGAGCGTCCGACCAAGGGTTGCGTGCGCGTATTCGGCGAGGACATCACTGTCGCCTCTTCCGGGCACCTGCAGGAACTGCGCAACCACTGGGGCATGCTGTTCCAGCAGGGTGCGCTGTATTCGGCGCTGACGGTGTTCGAGAACATCGCGCAGCCGATGCTCGAATTGGGGACGCTGCCGCAGCACCTGATCCGCGATGCGGTGCTGCTGAAGATGAATATGGTGGGCCTGGGCCCGGAACATGCGAACAAGATGCCGAGCGACCTGTCGGGCGGCATGATCAAGCGTGTGGCGCTGGCGCGGGCACTGGCGCTGGAACCGAAGCTGCTGTTCCTGGACGAGCCGACGGCCGGCCTGGACCCGGACTTGTCGGAAAGCTTCGTCACGCTGATCAAGTCGCTGCACCGTGAGCTGGGCTTGACCGTGGTGATGGTGACGCACGACCTGGATACGCTGTTTGCGCTGTCGACGCGCATTGCGGTGCTGGCGGAAAAACATGTGCTGGCCATCGGGCCGACACGCGAGGTGATCAAGACGGATCACCCGTTTATCAAGGAATTCTTCCTGGGCGACCGCGGCAAGCGCGCGCTGGAGGCCCTGGAATAAGGAGCAAGGCATGGAAAACAGATCTCACGCTTTGATGACGGGCATATTCACGATCACACTGCTGGTCGCGGCCGTCCTGTTCGGCATCTGGTTCAACCGCGACCGCGTGCAGTACGACCCTTACCTGATTGCGACGACGCAGTCGATCCCTGGCCTGAACCCGCAGGCGGCTGTGCGTTATCGCGGGCTGGAAGTGGGCAAGGTCGACGCCATCGATTTCGACCCGAAGATGGCGGGGCAGATCCTGGTCCACCTGAGCATCGATCCGGCAACGCCGATCACCAAAACAACCTATGCGACGCTGGGCTACCAGGGGGTGACCGGTATCGCCTATATCCAGCTGGATGACGAATCGGTCGGCTCCCCGGCGCTGGGCACCAGCAAGAACAATCCCAGCCGCATCCCTTTGCAGCCTGGCCTGTTCGACCAGCTCGAGAAGCGCGGCACGGCAATCCTGGGTCAGGCGGAGGAAGTGACCAGGAAACTGAACGACCTGCTCAGCCCCGCGAACCGCAAGACGATCCTCGCGGCGTTCAGCGACGTGAGCGAGGCGGCGCAGGGATACAAGGACATTGCGGTGCAACTGGACCCGGCGGTGCAGAAGATCCCGGCGCTGGTGGAACGTACCGACAAGGCGTTACGCTCGGTCGATACCCTGGCCAATGAAGCGAGCAAGGTGGCGCGTTCCCTGCAAGGGCCGGATGGGGCGGTGCAGCGCATCACCGCTTCCGTCGACCGTGCCACCACATCGGTGGAGGCAGTGGCGAGCGGGATCGAACTGGAGACGCTGCCCGGCGTAACGGGGCTGGCGGATGAAACCAAGTCGTCGATGCGCGCCATCCGCCGCACCATGAATAACCTGAGCGACCGCCCGCAGAGCATCCTGTTCGGGGCACCCGGCACGCCGCCTGGACCGGGCGAACCGGGTTTTGACCCTTCCGGCAAATAAGGACCAGCAATGAAGAACAACATCATCCTCATCGCCATCGTTGCCGCTGCTGCGGCGCTGGCCGGCTGCGCCAGCAAGGGGCCGCAACCGACCGCTTACGACTTCGGGCCGCTGGGCGCACCGCTGGCGCCGGCCGGGAGTGCCGGCGGCAGCAATGGCGGCGCGGGCGGGGTGGGCGGTGCGCCGGCCTTGGGCAGCGCGGCAGCCGCGCTGCCGGCCATCGTGGTGGCGGACGTGAGCGGGCCGGCTTCGCTGGATACGCAGCGCATGTTCTACCGCCTGATGTATGCCGATGCGCGCCAGTCCCGACCTTATGCCTACAACACCTGGGCCGTGACGCCACTGCAGCTGATGTCGCAGCGCCTGAAAGCGCGCATCGCGCAAGCCGGCGTGAAGGTGGTGTCGACCACCGACGCGGCAGGCGGCCTGCCCCTGCTGCGCCTGGAAGCCGACGAATTCACCCAGAACTTCGACACGGCCACGCAAAGCAGCGCCAGCATCACCCTGCGCGCCTCCGTGTTCCGCAACCACAAGCTGGTTGACCAGCGTACGTTCACGCGGACGGCGCGGGCGCCAAGCGCGGACGCCGCGGGCGGGGCGAGCGCGCTGGCCGAAGGCACTGACGGCATCGCCGCCGACATCCTTGCCTGGCTGGCGACCATGCCCGTCAAATAAGGCATGAAAGAAGACGCGCCCGCCCCTGCCCCAGCCCCGGTGCCGCCTGCGGCGCCGCGGCCGCCGGTGCGGACCGGTTCGCCGGTGGCGCGCGCGACCCTGCTGGCCTACATGGTACTGATCGTCTACGCCAGCTGGTTCCCGTTTTCCGGCTGGCAGAACCAGGGCCTGTCGCCGCTGATCTTCCTCGAGTGGACGTCCCTGCCGCGCTATTGGACGGGATTCGATGCCGGCATCAACGTGATCGGCTACATCCCCTTCGGCATGCTGCTGGTCTATGCCATGCGGCCCAGGATCACGGGTTTCTGGGCCTTCCTGCTGGCCAGCATCGCCGGGATGCTGGTTTCCGGCACGATGGAGGCGGTGCAAACCTATTTGCCGACGCGCGTATCCTCCAACCTGGACTTTTACACCAATGCTGCCGGTACCATGGTTGGCGCCTTCATCGGCGCCATGACGGCGCATAAGCTGATGGATACCAGCGCGGCCTACAAGCTGCGCCAGCGCTGGTTCGCGCAGCATGCGAGCCAGGGCCTGGTACTGGTGGCACTGTGGCCGCTGGCGCAAATCTATCCGCAGGGTTTCCTGTTCGGCCTCGGACAGCTGCTGCCCATCCTGTCCGAGTGGCTGAGCGAGCTGCTGGACATGGAGATCGACCTGGCCGCCATGATCCGGCCGGACGTGTCGCTGACGGTGGAGCAGTACTGGCTGTCGGAAACCATCGTCACCGCCTGCGGCATGGTCGGCGCAGCCCTGACGCTGCTATGCATCCTGCGCAAGCCCTCGCCGCGCGCGCCGCTGGTGGCCCTGCTGGTCATCGCTGCCGTGCTGGTGAAAACCTTGTCGAGCGCCCTGCAATTCGGGCCGGACGATGCCTTCGCCTGGGTCACGCCCGGCGCACAGGGCGGCCTCCTGATCGGCGTCATCATGCTGGGCGGGCTGATTTTCGCGCCCCATGTGGCGCAGCGGCGGCTGGCGGTGGCCACGCTGCTGCTCAGCCTTCTGATCGTCAACACCACCCCCATCAACCCCTATTTCAGCGAAACGCTGCAGAACTGGGTGCAGGGCAAGTTCCTGAATTTCTACGGCGCGGCCCAGTTCCTGTCCCTGGCGTGGCCGTTGGCCGCACTTTGGTACCTTTGGCTGCCTTCACACAAGCTGAACAAGGAAACCCGCGAAACCCCGGTAAAATAAGCGCCTGCATTGGACAAGAGGCACCAGATGAGCGACAACCAGTATTACAAGCATCACGTGTTCTTCTGCATGAACCACCGTGATGACGGCCGCGAAAGCTGCGGTCCCCGGGGCGCGGAAGCCGCCCAGAAGCACGCCAAAAAGCGCTGCAAGGAATTGAACCTGAATGGCGCCGGCAAGGTGCGCATCAACCAGGCCGGCTGCCTGGACCGCTGCGAACACGGCCCGGTCGCCGTGGTCTACCCTGAAGGCACCTGGTATACCTACGTTGACACCAGCGACATCGATGAAATCATCGACAGCCACCTGGTCAACGGCAAAGAAGTAGAGCGACTCAAGATCAAATGATGAACAAGCATTCCGAGAAGTTTACGCTGCAGGGCGGCGCCGGCCTGATGGAAGGCCTGCTCGACATGCCGGCCGGCACGCCGAAAGGCATCGCCCTGGTGGCCCACCCGCACCCGCTGTACGGAGGCACGATGGAAAACAAGGTGGCGCAGACGCTGGCGCGCACCTTCGTGGCGCTGGGCTATGTGGCCGCGCGCATCAACTTCCGCGGCGTCGGCGCGTCCGAAGGCGAGCATGACCATGGCCATGGCGAGACCGACGACATGATGATCCTGCACCAGCATATGGTGCAGCGCTTCCCGGGGCTGCCGGTGTCGCTGTCGGGCTTTTCCTTCGGCACCTTCGTGCAATCGCACCTGGCGCAACGCCTGGCCGCCGCCGGCACGCCGGCCGAGCGCCTGGTGCTGGTGGGTACCGCAGCGGCGAAATGGCAGATCGCCGACGTGCCGGCCGACACCATCCTGATCCACGGCGAGAACGATGAAACGATCCCGCTTTCCGACGTGCTGGATTATGCGCGGCCACAGGACATCCCTGTGATCGTGATTCCCGGCGCCGACCATTTCTTCCACCGCAAGCTCGGTCACATCAAGAATTGGGTGATCGCCTTGTGG
>CBFGQI010000195.1:0-7688 GCA_965650885.1 uncultured Oxalobacteraceae bacterium | reverse complement strand
TCGTCGGGCTCATAACCCGAAGGTCACAGGTTCAAATCCTGTCCCCGCAACCAGATTCCCAAAAAGCCGTTGCCCACGCAACGGCTTTTTTCATGGTCGGATGCGCCGATGCGGATTCTCTCTTCCTTACGCTGGCTGTCGGCCCTGCCCTTGCTCGCAGCTTGTGCCGCCCCCGGCCGCAACCCCGACATCCTCGCGCAACAACTGAACGCCGCCATCCTTGCCAGCAGCAGCGCCACCCTGGCGCTGGAAAAATGGTGCGCCGACCATGGCATGGCAACCGAGCCCAGGATCGTGGCGCGCCTGGTGCGCGGCAGCGAT
Source organism: uncultured Oxalobacteraceae bacterium (assembly GCA_965650885.1). Lineage (GTDB taxonomy): Bacteria > Pseudomonadota > Gammaproteobacteria > Burkholderiales > Burkholderiaceae_D > Rugamonas. The sequence goes on along the minus strand of CBFGQI010000195.1, from coordinate 7,367 downwards.
AAGCCCGCCGAAGCCGCAACGCTTGCCCGCCTGGGCGTCGCCAGCCAAACCGACATCAAATACCGCCGCGTGCAACTGTATTGCGGCGCCCACCTGTTCTCCGAGGCGGACAACTGGTACGTCCCGGCGCGGCTGACGCCTGGGATGAACCGCCTGCTGGAAGAAACCGACACACCGTTCGGCAAGGTGGTCCAGCCGCTGGCGCCATACCGCCGCACCCACTCCGCCAGCATGCTGCGCTCGCCGACCGCCCTGTTCGAGCACCGCGCGGTGCTGTACACCTCATTGAACCAGCCCATCGCCGAAGTGCGCGAGACCTACCAGCGCGGCACCCTCGCCTTTTTATAGTTGAGCTGTCACAATTGCACGCGACCTAACCCGCAAGGAGCAGCGCGTGAACGACAAGACCAGGAAGCCCACGACAGGCGCGCCGGCCAGCCCTGGCCGCCGCCGAATTTTCCAGGCTGCCGGCGCGGCCGGCCTGGCCGCCAGCCTTCCCGGCGCAAGCGCTGCGCCGGCAGCCAGGTCCGTCAAGCCTGCCAAGGCCACGTCGCTGGACGACAAGCTGCAAGCCAACGTGAAGAACCTGGTGGTGATCTACCTCGAGAACCGCAGCTTCAACAACCTGTTCGCCGACTTCCCCGGCCTGGCCGCGCCGATGTCCGCGCTCAAGCCCGCCGACTACCAGCAGCGCGATTACGACGGCAGCATCCTGCCGGCACTGCCAAAGGTCTGGGGCGGCCTGGTCCCGGTACCGCAGGATATCGCCGGCAAGCGTTATGAGCTCAAGGAAGACCAGCTGCAAGGCCTGCCGAACGCCCCATTCAAGCTGGTCGACGCGGAAGGCAAGCCACTGCCCGAATCGGTCATCACGCGCGACCTGTGGCACCTGTTCTACCAGAATCAGATGCAGATCAACGGCGGCAAGAACGATCGCTTCGTCGCCTGGGGCAATACCGGTGGCATGGTGATGGGCTATTACGGCGAGACCGAAAAAAACTTCGGCCTGTGGCAAGTGGCGCGCCAATACACGCTGTGCGACAACTTCTTCATGGCCGCATTCGGCGGCTCCTACCTGAACCACCAGTTCCTGGTGTCCGGCCGCTGCCCCGTGTATCCGGACGCCGCCAACAGCCCAGCCAAGCGCAAGATCGCCGTGCTTGCCGACGGCCCGACAGGCCGCACGCTGGCGCTCGATCCGAAGAGCCCCAAATCCGCGCTGGAAGGCAAGCCGCTATACGTGAACGATGGCGCCATCACGCCGGACGGATTCGCCGTCAACACCATGGCCCCGCCCTACCAGCCAAGCTGGGTACGCCCGGCGCCGGGCGGCGATCCCATGCACGCCAATCCGGACGACCCTAGCACCCTGCCGCCGCAAACCTACGACACCATCGGCGACCTGCTGTCGCGCAAAGGCGTGAGCTGGGCATGGTATGGCGGCGCATTCCAGGCCGCCCTGGACCACAAAGGCGGCGGCAGCAAGCCGAACTTCCAGTACCACCACCAGCCCTTCAACTACTTCAAGAGCTTCGCCCCAGGCAGTGCGCTACGTGCCGCCCACATCCGCGATGGTGGTATGGGCGACAGCCCGATCTCGAACAAATTCCTGGCCGACGTGGTGGCAGGCAGCCTGCCGGCGGTCAGCTTCTACAAGCCCCAGGGCAACCTGAACCTGCACGCCGGCTACTCGGACATCGAATCCGGCGACCAGCACATCGTCAACGTGCTGGAACACCTGAAGAAATCGCCGCAGTTCAAGAACATGGTGGTGGTGGTGACCTTCGACGAGAACGGCGGCTGGTGGGACCACGTGGCGCCGCCCAAAGGCGACCGCTGGGGCCCGGGCTCGCGCATCCCGGCCATCATCGTATCGCCCTTCGCAAAACGAGGCACCGTCGACCACAGCTTCTACGACACCACGTCGATCCTGCGCCTGATCACCCGCCTGCATGGACTGCCTCTGCTGGAAGGCCTGGCGGAGCGCAACAGGGCCTTCGCCGAACGCGGCGCCTTGCCGCCGGGCGACCTGACCGGAGCACTTGCCTTCCGCTGACATGGTTGCACGTGTTACAATCCGCCGGTTTTAACAGGAAGCCCGACTGATTCAGCCGGGCTTTTGTTTTGCACGGCGAAGAATGAGAGATAAAAAAGACAACGCGACAATCGACCTGCCGGGCTTCGAGCCCGCCGCGCCGATGACGCCGGAAGCCAAGCTTCCGCCGCCGCCGCGTGTCCGCCGCGCGCCGCGCAAGCAGGAACAACTCGACCTGCTCGGTGAACTCGGCCAGACCGACGCCACCGGCCTGCCAATCTGGCAGAATGACCCCAACCTGGACCTCACCGGCTTGCCCATCTGGCGCCGAGACTGAATATGACCGCCTTCGCTACCCTGCCGCTGTCCGACAAACTTCTTGCCAACCTGGACTCGCTGGGCTACCGCGAAATGACCGAGATCCAGGCGCAAAGCCTGCCCGCCATCATCGATGGCCGCGACCTGATCGCCCAAGCCAAGACTGGCAGCGGCAAGACCGCCGCATTCGGCATTGGCATGCTGTGCAACCTGAATACCGCCTGGTTCGCCGTGCAAGGCCTGGTGCTGTGCCCTACGCGCGAACTGGCCGACCAGGTGGCCGGCGAACTGCGCCGCCTGGCACGTTGCGTACCGAACGTGAAGGTGGTGGTGCTGACGGGCGGCACACCGATGCGGCCACAAATCGCATCGCTGGAATTCGGCGCCCACATCGTGGTCGGCACGCCGGGCCGCGTGCGCGACCACCTGTCGCGCCAATCGCTCGACCTGTCCAATGTACGCACGCTGGTGCTGGACGAAGCCGACCGCATGACCGACATGGGCTTCTACGACGAAATCGCCGGCATCGTGCGCGCCTGCCCCAAGCGCCGCCAGACCTTGCTGTTTTCCGCCACCTACCCGGACGACATCCGCCAGGCCACGGCGGGCTTCCTGGCCGATCCGGTCGAAGTGACCGTGGAGGCCCAACACAGCGGAAACCAGATCGAACAGCGCTTTTACGAAATCGGCTTCGACGACCGTGACCGCGCGATCGGCAAACTGCTGCGCCATTACCAGCCCGCATCCGCCATCATCTTTTGCAACACCAAGGCCCATTGCAAGGACTTGCTGGACGAATTGCGTGCCGAAGGCTTCTCCGCCCTCGCCCTGTACGGCGAACTGGAACAGCGCGAACGCGACGAAATCCTGGTGCTGTTCTCCAACCGCAGCTGCTCGATCCTGATCGCCACCGACGTCGCGGCGCGCGGCCTCGACATCGCCAACCTGGAAGCGGTGATCAACGCCGACGTCTCGCGCGACACCGAAGTGCACATCCACCGCATCGGCCGCACCGGCCGCGGCGGCGAGAAAGGCTTGTCGCTGACCCTGTGCGCGCCCAACGAAAAGAAGTGGGTCAAGCTGATCGAAGACTACCAGGGCGGCGAACCCGTCGAATGGCACAGCCTCGATGAGCTGCAGGAAGCAGAAGGCGCCCACGCCGAACCCGCCCTCATGCTGACGCTTTGCATCGCCGGCGGCAAAAAGGAAAAGCTGCGCGCCGGCGACGTGCTGGGCGCCTTGTGCGGCGATGGCGGCCTGACCAAGGACCAAGTCGGCAAGATCGCCGTCACCGAATTCCAGACATACGTCGCCCTCGACCGCCGCATCGCCCACGCCGCCTTCGCCCGCCTGAAAGCCGCCAGCACCATGCCCAGCGGCGACTTCGGCAGCTTCAAAGGCCGCAACTTCAAGATGCGCTTTATTGACGTCTAGGCGCGCAAGTTGACGCTGGCGGGGAATTGGGGTGCACGACGGGCCATCGTCGCTTGCTCGAATGCGTAGGCCATGCCGATCAGCAATGCTTCACTGAAGGCGCTGCCGACGAACGATAAGCCGACCGGCAGGCCGTGTACGTAGCCAGCCGGCACGGTCACGTGCGGGTAGCCGGCGACGGCGGCCGGTGAAGAAAAACTCTTGGGATAGTGGTCGCCATTGATGAAATCCGTCAGCCATGCCGTGCCGTCGGTCGGCGCCACCAGCGCGTCCAGCCCATGCGCTTTGAGCACCAGGTCGATGCCCTCTTCACGCGAGTAGCGACGGTTGTTGGCCAGCGCGTCCTTGTACGCCTGGCTGTCGAGGCCAGGCTTGGCTTCGGCGCGCTCCAGGTATTCCTGGCCGAAGTATGGCAGCTCCAGCTGGGCATTCTGTTTGTTGAAGGCGATCAGGTCGGCCATATTGCGCACCTTGGCGTCCGGCGCGTAATCGCGCAGGTAAGCCGCCAGGTCGGCCTTGAATTCGTGCAGCAGCACTTCGGTTTCGCTGTCGCCGTATTTTTCCGTGTTCGGTACTTCGACATCGACCAGGATCGCGCCCTGCGCCTTCAGCGCGTCCAGCGCTTTCCCGATTTCGGCATCGATGGCATCGCTGCCACCGAAGAAATTGCGGGCCACGCCAAGCCGCTTGCCGCGCAGCGAATCGCGCTTTAAAGCCGCGGCGTAATCGGCCGCCTTGCCGGCACCATCCTGGGTCACCGGATCGCGCGGATCGACGCCCGCCATCGCGGCCAGCATCAGCGCGGCGTCGCTCACGCTGCGCGCCATCGGGCCGGCCGTGTCCTGCGAATGGGCGATGGGAATGATGCCGCTGCGGCTCACCAGGCCAATGGTCGGCTTGATGCCAACCAGACCACAAATCGATGCGGGGGAGACGATGGAGCCGTCCGTCTCGGTGCCGACCGCCAGCGTCGCCAGGCCGGCCGCAATCGCGGCACCCGAGCCGGAACTGGAACCGCTGCAGTTGCGGTCCAGCGAGTAAGGATTGCGGGTCAGGCCGCCGCGCGCACTCCAGCCGCTCACCGAATGGCTGGAGCGCATATTGGCCCACTCGCTCAGATTGGTCTTGCCGATGATGACTGCACCGGCTTCGCGCAAACGCGCCGCCACGTGGGAATCGCGCGCCGCGCGCACGCCGGCCAGCGCCAGCGAACCTGCCGTGGTACTCATGCGGTCCGCAGTGGCGATATTGTCTTTCAGGAGCACCGGAATGCCGTGCAGCGGGCCGCGCACGCGACGCTGGTGACGTTCGCGGTCCATTTCGCGCGCGATTTTCAGCGCCTCGGGATTGATTTCGATGATGGAATTGATGCGCGGGCCGGATTTGTCGATCGCATTGATCCGCGCCAGGTATTGCGATGTCAGGGAATGTGAAGTCAGCTTATTGGCGGCCATCAGCTCTTGCTGGTGCTGCACGCCCGCGTCCAGGATGGATGGCACCGCCGCCTGCGACCGTGGCAAAGTCGCTGCGCCGCCGGCAGCCAGCCCCAACTTCACGAAACCCCGTCGATCCATCTGGTACGCCCTCTTTCTTCAAAGAACAGCATGAAACCAGAAGCATACCAGCAGTTTGCAAGTAAATAATACTGCTCAAAAGCAAAAAAGCCCGCATCAGCGGGCTTTTTATTGCGAGTTTGCAACAATCAGGCGCGGACGACCTTCTTGAACTCGTGGGTACGGGTGTCGATCTCGACCACGTCGTCCTGGGACACGAACAGTGGCACCTGGATCGAGAAGTTGCGGCCTTCGATGGCGTTCTCCAGCTTGGCTTCCTTCAGTACGTTACCGGAAGTGTTGCCCTTGACGGCCGGCTCCGAGTAAATGATCTGGCGTGCGATGGTGGTTGGCAGTTCCACCGAGATTGCCTTGCCGTCGTAGAAGACAGCTTCGCATTCCATACCGTCTTTCAGGTAGTTCACTGCTTCGCCCATGTTCTCTTCTTCGATTTCGTACTGGTTGTACTCTTCGTCCATGAACACGAACAGTGGATCGGCGAAGTACGAGTAGGTCACTGGCTTCTTGTCCAGAACCACCACGTCGAACTTGTCGTCGCCGCGGAACACGTTTTCCAGCGGGGCGCCGGTCAGCAGGTTTTTCATCTTCCACTTGTAGGTGAAGCCAGTGCGCGACGAGCCGTTGACGTCGGAACGCAGAACGATGAATGGCTTGTCTTCAACCATGATGATGTTGCCGACACGAATCTCTTTTGCGAATTTCATAGCGAATATATACCGGTTAAGGGGAGTTGCAGTAACCGTGCATTATAGCACGGGGTTGTGTTGTGTTACTTCAGCGATGCACAAAATTTAGTCAAATTCGTGGCCAAATCGCCGTTGGCCAGGATTTTTTGTTGCCATTCTGCCGACTTTGCCGACATTTCAGGCATCGCCCCAAGCAGGGCCTGCCACAGCTGCGGCCAGTCGCCCTGCCGCGCGCCATTCCAGCACAGCATGAAGTCATCGAGCGCGCTGCCGCCCGCATAACGCTGCAGGAAGGCGCGCAACTTCTTATGGTGCAGGTTTTCATCTTGCGCATAAATGTGCCAGATGAAGGATTTGCCAGCCCACTGCGCGCGCACCCAGGAATCTTCGCCGCGCACGAAATTGAGGTCGCAGGACCACAGCAGCCGGTCGTAATCCTGCTGCGGCACGAAAGGCAGCACGCGCACCGTCAGCGCGCCGGCCGTCCGCACCGCGCCAGGCAAGGCGGGCACGCCCAGGAAGTCGGCCACCGCCTCGCTTGCCACGCCTTCCGGCACCAGGCAAGTCACCGCTTGCGCGCCGTCGCGCCAGGCTGCGAACAGTTCGGCCACCGGCGCGTAGGGGTAGCAGAACAGCGACACCTTGAGGCCGGCCGCTTCGGCCGCCGTCACGCCGAGCGAGGCCAGGAATGCCTGCACCGCAGCGGGATCGGAGATATAGGCGCGGCGCTGGGCTTCAAGACCTGTTTCATACAAAAGTCCGCCGGTTTTTTCGGTGAAGCCGGGGAAAAAGAAATGCTTGGTCAGCGGCAGGCGCGGATGCATGGATGGCAAGCCGTGGCAGCCCTCCACCCATTCTTCCGCGCTCAAGCCTTCCAGGTTCAGCCACACCGGCCGCTGCGAGCGCTGCGCCATCGCGGCGATATAGCCGGGCGGGATGTCGCAGCCGAAAAATTCGATCACGATGTCGGCCACGTCGGCGGCGCCGAACTCGCCCTCCTGCCCTGTCCAGTGGCGCACGGCGACGCCTTCGATTTGCTGGCGCGCTGCCGCCAGGTCGACTTGCGGGCAGATGCGCTGGAACGTGCGCATGTCGTCGACCCACAGCGTGACGGCAATGCCGTGCTCGCGCTGCAGCTGGCGCGCCAGGCGCCAGCAAATGCCGATGTCGCCGAAGTTGTCGACAACTTTGCAAAATAGATCGAGGGACAAGCTTGGCATGGGCAGGAAATGAAAAAGCCGCACGAGGCGGCTTCATTCTAATCTGTGGCGTCCCCACGGGGATTCGAACCCCGGTACTCACCGTGAAAGGGTGATGTCC
>CBFGQI010000194.1:0-7690 GCA_965650885.1 uncultured Oxalobacteraceae bacterium | reverse complement strand
GCCTGCCACATGGCGAGGCGGCTTTCGCGCGATGCGATCACCAATTTGGAAGGGAGCTGTTGGGCCATTTCAGGAGTATTCAAAACCAGTTCTTTCGCTGTTGCTTGCGCCAAACCGGCGTTCACCAGTGTATTGCGCATGATTGGAACCACAAATTTTAGCATGCGCGCCCTATGCAGACCGCGGCCACGAGCCTATTGCACGACCATTCTTATCTTTTGATTGAATAACTATGGCAAATCAAGCAAGTGCAACAGACGAACAAAACCAGAGCGCCGATAAAGACGCGCCGTTGAAAGAAGATATCCGCCTGCTGGGCCGCCTGTTGGGCGACGTCCTGCGGGAACAGGAAGGCGAGGAAGTATTCGCAGTCGTAGAAACCATTCGCCAGACGGCAGTGCGCTTCCGCCGCGAAGCCGACGCCGGCGCCGCCAAGGAACTGGACGGCATGCTGAAGATCCTGACACGCGAGCAAACCATTACGGTGGTGCGGGCTTTCTCCTACTTCTCCCATCTGGCCAATATCGCGGAAGACCAGCACCACATCCGCCGCCGCCGCGCCCACCTGCTGGCCGGCTCGGCACCGCAAAAGGGCAGCATCAGCTTTGCACTCGACAAGCTGAAGGAATCCGGCGTCCAGCTCGACACCGTGACCACCTTCTTCAAGGAAGCCCTGATTTCGCCGGTGCTGACGGCGCACCCGACCGAAGTGCAGCGCAAATCCATCCTGGACGCCGAACACGACATCGCCCGCCTGCTGGCCCAGCGCGACCTGCCGCTGACGCCGAAGGAAAGCGCGGCCAACCTGCACATGCTGCGCGCCCGCATCGCGACGCTGTGGCAGACCCGCATGCTGCGCTACTCCAAGCTGACCGTGGCCGACGAAATCGACAACGCCCTGTCCTACTACCGCATCACCTTCCTGCGCGAACTGCCGGCGCTGTACGACGATATCGAGGGCGAGATCGCCGAGCATTTCAAGCTGGACGCCCCGGCTGCCATCGAGGCCCCCTACGTGCAGATGGGCAGCTGGATCGGAGGCGACCGTGACGGCAACCCGAACGTCAACGCCGGCACCATGCAGCACGCGCTGGAGCGCCAGGCCACCACCATCCTCGACTTCTACCTCGACGAAACCCACGCGCTGGGCGCCGAGCTGTCGGTGTCGACCCTGATGGTCGGCTGCTCGCCGCAACTGCAAGCCCTGTCCGACGCCTCGACCGACACGTCCGACCACCGCAAGGACGAGCCTTACCGCCGCGCCCTGATCGGCATGTACGCCCGCCTGGCTGCCACCGCGCGCGCCCTGGGCGCCACCAACATCCTGCGCAAGGAAGTGGGCCACGCCGAGCCTTACCCCTGCCCGGCCGATTTCTCGGCGGACCTGCAAGTGCTGATCGACTCGCTCGATGCCAACCATGGCGCCGTGCTGGCCCGCCCGCGCCTGACCACGCTGAAGCGCGCCGCCGACATCTTCGGCTTCCACCTGGCGTCGCTGGACATGCGCCAGTCGTCCGACGTCCACGAGCGCGTGCTGGCCGAACTGTTCGCCAAAGCCGGCGTGCTGACCGATTACGCCGCCCTGGACGAGGAAGCCAAGGTCAGGCTGCTGCTGGCCGAGCTGGCGCAACCGCGCCTGCTGTATTCGCCGTACATCGAGTATTCGGACGAGACCAGCTCCGAACTGACCATCCTGCGCACGGCACGCGACATCCGCCAGCGCTACGGCCAGCGCGCCATCCGCAACTACATCATCTCGCACACCGAGACCGTGTCCGACCTGCTGGAAGTGTTCGTGCTGCAGCAGGAAACCGGCTTGCTGCGCGCGGGCGCGGATGGCGGGCCCGTTTCCGACCTGATGGTGATCCCGCTGTTCGAAACCATCCCCGACCTGCAACGCGCCGCCGGCATCATGGAAAGCCTGATGGCGGTGCCGCTGGTGCAGAAGCTGATCGCCAGGCAGGGCCAGATCCAGGAAGTCATGCTGGGTTACTCCGACTCCAACAAGGATGGCGGCTTCATGACGTCCAACTGGGAGCTGTACAAGGCGGAACTGGCCCTGGTCGACATTTTCGCCAAGGCCGGCGTCAAGCTGCGCCTGTTCCATGGCCGCGGCGGCACGGTCGGGCGCGGCGGCGGCCCAAGCCACGAAGCGATCCTGGCGCAGCCGAAAGGCACCGTCAACGGCCAGTTGCGCCTGACCGAACAGGGCGAAATCATCGCCTCCAAGTTCTCCAACGCCGAAATCGGCCGCCGCAACCTGGAGCTGCTGGTGTCGGCCACGCTGGAAGCGAGCCTGATGCCGCAGCCGGCCGACGCCTGCCACGGCCCGCGCCTGGCCGGTTTCGAAGCGGCGATGACCGAGATTTCCGAGCTGGCCTACAAGGCTTACCGCAACCTGGTGTACGAAACCCCGGGCTTCACCGACTACTTCTTCTCGGCCACGCCGATCGCGGAAATCGCGGAACTGAACCTCGGCTCGCGCCCGGCGTCGCGCAAATCGACGCGCCGCATCGAAGACTTGCGCGCCATCCCATGGGGCTTCAGCTGGGGCCAGTGCCGCCTGCTGCTGCCGGGCTGGTACGGTTTCGGCTCGGCGATCGGCGCCTGGATCGCCGCCGGCGACCGCGCGGCGCGCGTGGCGCAGCTGCGCGACATGTACCAGCACTGGCCATTCTTCGCCACCCTGCTCTCCAATATGGACATGGTGCTGGCCAAGACCGATCTGGCGATCGCATCGCGCTACGCCGGGCTGGTGACGGACAAGGAGCTGCGCGAGCGCATCTTCAAGCGCATCACCGAGGAGTACCACCACACCCTCGAATGCCTGGCGTCGATCACCGGCACCGCCGACCGCCTGGCAGGCAACCCGCTGCTGGCGCGTTCGATCACCAACCGCTTCCCTTACCTCGACCCGCTCAACCACCTGCAGGTGGAACTGATCAAACGCCGCCGCGCGCTGGGTACCGACGAAGACCGGCTCGATCCGCGCGTGAACCGCGGCATCCATCTGTCCATCAACGGCGTCGCCGCCGGCCTGCGCAACACGGGCTGAGCACCGCTGCCAACGGGCCCGGAGAAAATCCCGGGCCCGCTTAGCAAAAAAGCCACAGATACGTCATAATCATGCGCTCTGATATGAGGAGAACGTATGTTCCGTTTGACGCTGCTTGCCGCCCTGCTGCTTCCTTCCTTCGCCCTGGCCGCCGACCAGGCGCGTAAAGTCGATGCCTTCTACGGCATCAATATCAAAGGCCCGGTCAACGTCTTCGTCGACGTCGGCAAGGCCCAGACCGTCAAGGTCAGCGGGCGTCCCGAATACATCGGCAAAGTCAGCACCGTCGTCGATGGCGGCGTACTGCGCGTCATCTATGAAAAGGATAACAAGGGTTCGGTCGACATGAAGGACGGCGACGCGATCACCATCACGGTTCCCGCATTGACCAGCTTCCGCGTGCTGGGCGCAGGGCAATCGCGGCTCACCAACATCAGCGGCGAACGCATCGACATCAGCTTCGAGGGCGCCGGCGCGCTGTACGCCAGCGGCAAGGTCAAGCTGCTGCGCATGAAGGGCCAGGGTGTCGGCGGCATCAACACCAAGGACTTGCACGCCGAACGCGCCGACGTCAATTTCAGCGGCATGGGCGACGTCAACGTCTACGCCAGCGACACGCTGAACCTGATCGTCGAAGGCATGGGCAATTTCACGTATTACGGCAACCCGAAACACGTCAACAAGTCGGCCACCGGCATCGGCAAGGTCAGCGCGGGCAAATGAGCCGCGCATGCGGCAATTCGCGGGTCGCCACGAAACCCATCGAGCGGTACAGCGCCTGAGCACGGGCGTTGGCCGCCCCCACGTGGAGCATGGGGCGCACGCCCTGCTGCTGCATGCCGTGCATGATGAATTCCACCAGTCGCCGGGCATACCCGCGCCCCGTAAAGTCAGGGTGCGTGCACACGGCGCTCACTTCGCGCATATGGCCCAGGTCCATGCGCTCTCCGCTCAACGCCACCAGCCGGCCGCCCTCGTCATGGATGCCTGCGTACTTGCCCATCTCGCCCGTGCGCGGCCTGAAGTAGCCGGGAAAGGCGATATTGGTCAGTTCCACCATGGCCGGGTCGTCGGCGGCGAGCACGCGGACCGCCGCCGGCGCATCGCCGCCCGGTTCCGCCATGGGGCCGCCCTCATACACCATTTGCAGCACGCGGGACAGCGGCTGCAATGCCCAGCCTTGCGGCAGCTCCGGCATGGCGCCCAGGAAGTAATAACTGCCATCGGCGATGCCGGCCAGGTCGTCCGGCGATAACGGCACGCCCTGCTCCGCCACCGCGCAAAACGGTGCCACCTCGGCGGGATACCGGCGGGCCGCGCCTGCCGGGATGCTAAAATATTGCTGCGCTGAGTTCAGCGCAGCCCAGATCGGGTTTTCCAGTTCTTGCATACCAGTTCCAATGTCCACTTTCCCAGCCTGTCCAAAATGCCAGTCCGAGTATACCTACGAAGACGGCGACAACTATGTTTGCCCTGAATGCGCCCACGAGTGGCCGAAACAGACCGCCGAAGCAGCCGGCGATACCGCGCGCGTCTACAAGGATGCCGCCGGCAATCTCCTGCAAGACGGCGACACCGTCACCGTGATCAAGGACCTGAAACCGAAAGGTTCCGGCGGCGTGATCAAGCAAGGCACCAAGGTCAAGAACATCCGCCTGGTCGACAGCGACCACGATATCGACTGCAAGATCGAAGGCTTCGGCGCCATGAGCCTGAAGTCGGAATTCGTCCGCAAAGTGTGACAATCTGCGAAAATTTATCCGCAATTATCACGTATAGTCTCCGGAATAATTCCCATTTACCCGGAGACTGTCAATGAAGCCTGCTTCGCTCGCCCTGACCATCGCACTGGCACTGACCCTCGCATCGGCCCAAGCCGCCGGCCCCATGGGCGAGCGCAAGACAGAATCCAGCACCATGACCGGAATTAACGCAGCAGGCGAATGGGTCGGTGAAATCAAGGATGAAGATGGCCGCCGGCGCGCGATCCTGATGTCGCAAGGCCGCCGCATCGAGATCGGCACGCTGGGCGGCAGCGACAGCACGGCCAACGCCATCAACAACCAGGGCATGGTCACTGGCGGCGCACTGACCTCCAACAACGCCTGGCACGCCTTCCGCTACGACGAAGCGCTCGGCATGCGCGACCTCGGCACCCTGGGCGGCAGCAGCAGCGTCGGCACTGCAATCAATGAGTCGGGCCACATTGTCGGTTACGCCGACACCGTCGACGGCCACTATCACGCCTTCGTCGACACCGGCATCGCCATGCTGGACCTGGGCACCTTCGGCGGCAAGAACAGCTACGCCACCGGCATCAATGCCAACGGCTACGTGGTCGGTGCGGCGCAACTGCCGAACGGCTACCGCCGCGCCTTCCTGTACAAGCCGGGCAGCGGCATGATCGAGCTGCCCACGCTCGGCGGCCGCGTCAGCGTCGCCACCGCCATCAACGACGCCGGCATCGTGGTCGGCGCCTCCGAAATGCCGGACGAGTCCTGGCATGCCTTCATGTACGACGGCAAGCGCATGGTCGACCTGGGCGCCATGATTTCGCAGGGCTCCAGCTTCGCCAACGGCATCAACGCCCGCGGCCACATTGTCGGCACGCTGAAGATCAAAGGCCACGACGCGCCGCACACCTTCATTTACAAGGACGGGCGCATGCAGGTGCGTTTCGGCCCCGACAGCCTGTATGTGACCCGCGACATCACCGACGACGGCAGCGTCTATGGAGCGACCTACACCGGCCATGTACTGAAATCCGGCGCAGTGGATGACGAGATCACCGCGCGCCGCATGGGCCTGGACGATTGGCTGGCAGTCGCCTTCCTGGCAAGCCTGCTTGCAGCCGCCGCCTACAAAGTGCGCGAGCGCATCCGCAATGGCCTGGATTTCGGTATGAAGATACTATCGTTTGCCTGAGCTGTGTAACGATATGTTTCCCGCGCAGCGTCGACCGTCGCGGCGCGCTGCAGGTATGAAATACTGATGCTCTCTTAAACCCATAAGAAGAGAATCAGATGAAGACATGCATCCGCATCATCCCGACCCTGATGCTGGCCGCCAGCTGCGTCCACGCCCAGGATAAGCCTGCGGCCGACGGGAACGGCAAACCGCCGGCCGCGGCAGAACGCCCGGCCGAGAGCAAGGCATTCGACCGCATCCTGAAGGCCGAATCGTCCGTCTCCAAGAACAGTACCGTCACCATCAAGGGCAAATCCGTACCGTACAAGGTGACCGCCGGCACCCAGCCGGTGTGGGACAAGGACGGCAAGGTGATCGCTTCGCTGTTCTACACCTATTACCAGCGCAGCGACGTCGGCGACAAATCGCGCCGTCCGCTGGTGCTGTCCTTCAATGGCGGGCCCGGCTCGGCATCGGTCTGGATGCATATCGCCTACACCGGCCCCAAAGTGCTGAACATCGATTCCGAAGGCTACCCGCTCCAGCCCTACGGCGTGAAGGACAACCCGCACTCCATCCTGGACGTGGCGGACATCCTCTACATCGACCCTGTCAACACCGGCTTCTCGCGCATCCTCGACCCGAAAGCCGACCGCGCCACCTTCTTCGGCGTGAACGCCGACATCAAATACCTGGCCGACTGGCTGCAAGCCTTCGTATCGCGCGAGGGCCGCTGGACCTCGCCGAAATTCCTGATCGGCGAAAGCTACGGCACGGCGCGGGTGTCGGGCCTGGCGCTGGAATTGCAGAATGCGCACTGGATGTACCTGAATGGCGTGGTGCTGGTATCGCCGACCGGCTTGGGTCTCAAGCGCGAAGGCCCGGTTGGCCAGGCGCTGTCCCTGCCCTACTACACGGCTGCCGCCTGGTACCAGAAGGCCCTGCCGGCCGACTTGCAGCAGAAGGATTTGAAGGACGTGCTGCCGGAAGCGGAATCGTTTGCGGTCAACGAATTGATCCCGGCGCTGGCCAATGGCGGCTTCCTCGATGCGCAGAAGCGCGCGGCGGTGGCGGCCAAGGTGGCGCGCTACTCCGGCCTGCCGGAGAAGGTCGTCCAGCAAAACAACCTGAGCGTGCCGGTCGGCACCTTCTGGAAGGAACTTCTGCGCGACAAGGGCTATACCATCGGCCGCCTCGATTCGCGCTATCTGGGCATCGACAAGAAGGATGCCGGCGACAAGGTCGATTACAACGCCGAGCTGACGTCCTGGCTGCATTCGTTTACGCCGGCCATCAACTACTACCTGCGCGACGTGCTGGGCTACAAGACCGACCTTACCTACAATATGTTCGGGCCGGTGCACCCGTGGGACAACAAGGATGACAATACCGGCGAGAACCTGCGCCAGGCCATGGCCGCCAATCCTTACCTGAAGCTGATGGTGCAGTCGGGGTACTTCGATGGCGCCACCACTTACTTCGACGCCAAGTACACCATGTGGCAGCTCGACCCGAGCGGCCGCATGAAGGAGCGCATGCGCTTCGAGGGCTACCGCAGCGGGCACATGATGTACTTGCGGGCCGAGGACCTGGTGAAGTCGAACGACGACCTGCGCGACTTCATCCTGAAGGCACTGCCGGGCAGCGGCGTACCGGCCAAGTACTAATAAAAAAGTCGGGGTCAGCTCTGGCAACCGGACAAAAAGCGCGCTTTTTGTCCGGTTGCCA
>CBFGQI010000193.1:0-7717 GCA_965650885.1 uncultured Oxalobacteraceae bacterium | reverse complement strand
TGACCCACGTGTCGCGCATGTCGGAAGAATTGATCATCTGGATGAGCCCACGGGTGGGCTTCATCGATATCGCCGACCGTTTCTGCACCGGTTCCTCGATCATGCCGCAGAAGAAAAACCCGGACGTGCCGGAGCTGGCGCGCGGCAAGACCGGCCGGGTTTACGGACACCTGATGGGCCTGTTGACCCTGATGAAAGGCCAGCCGCTGGCTTATAACAAGGACAACCAGGAAGACAAGGAGCCGCTGTTCGATACCGTCGATACGGTGGTCGACACGCTGCGCATCTTCGCCGACATGGCGGGCGGCATTACCGTCAAGCCGGAAGCGATGCGGTCGGCGGCCCTGCAAGGCTACGCCACCGCCACCGACCTGGCCGATTACCTGGTGAAGAAGGGCCTGCCGTTCCGCGATGCGCACGAGGCGGTGGCGCATGCGGTGCGCGCTTGCGATGACTTGAAGATCGACCTGGCGGAGATGTCGCTGGAACAGTTGCGCGCCTTCTCGCCGCTGGTGGGGGAGGATGTGTTTGCGGTGCTGACGCTGGAAGGCTCGGTCGCGGCGCGGGATCACGTGGGTGGGACGGCGCCGAACCAGGTGCGGGCGGCGATCGCGCGGGTGCGCTCGCAGCTGGCTTAAAACCGGTAAACCGGTGTCTGACCCGCAGGGTCAGACACCGAGGGGCCTGCGGCCGCCGCGTCAGGGGTGCCTGACCCTGCGGGTCAGGCACCTGGTTTACCGGTTTTCGGCGGGCAGATAATCCGCTAATATCCTTGCAATAACTAATGGAGACAAGTAATGCAAGGATTCCTCCGCCTGTCAGGCTGGCTGGACCGCATCGGCTACCGTTGCGGCCAGTTGGCCAACCTGATGATACTGGCATCATGTTTCATCAGCGCCAGCAACGCCATGATCCGTTATGGCTTCGACTGGAGTTCCAATGCCCTGCTCGAAATGCAGTGGTACCTGTTTGGCGCCGCCGTCATGCTCGGCGCCAGCTACACCTTCCAGCGCAATGAACACGTGCGCGTCGACCTGGTCTACGGCCACGTCTCCGAACGCAAGCAGCTGTGGATCGACGTCTTCGGCATCATCGTCTTCCTGTTCCCCGCCTGCATCCTGTTCGCCTGGCTGGCGTGGGAATCGCTGTTCATGCCGTCCTGGGACATCATGGAACAATCGAGCAATGCCGGCGGCTTGCCCCGCTGGCCGATCAAATTCATCGTCCCTTTCGGTTTCGCCCTGCTGACGCTGCAAGGCCTGTCTGAACTGATCAAGCGCATCGCCCACCTGGCCGGCAAGGCCAGCCTGGACAGCAAATACGAAAGGCCAGTGCAATGATTCCGTTGGAAATAATGCCGCCGCTGATGTTCGGCGGCCTGGTCGTGTTCATGCTGGTCGGCTTCCCGGTCGCGTTCTCGCTGCTGGCCGTGGGCTTGTTCTTTGGCTTCATCGCCATATGGCAGGGCTTCTTCGGCCTGCCCTTCCTGCAGGCGGTGCCGCAGCGGATATTCGGCAGCGTGCTGGCCAATGACCTGCTGCTGGCGATACCGTTCTTTACCTTCATGGGCGCCGTGCTGGAAAAGTGCCGGCTGGCCGAAGACATGCTCGACTCCATGGGGCGCCTGTTCGGCGGCATCCGCGGGGGATTGGGCTATTCGGTGATCATCGTCGGTTTCATCCTCGGCGCCATCACCGGCACCGTGGCGGCGCAAGTGATCGCGATGGCCATGATTTCGCTGCCGGTGATGATGCGCTACGGTTACCACATGCGCTACGCCACCGGCGTGCTGGCGGCATCGGGTACCATCACCCAACTGGTGCCGCCGTCGCTGGTGCTGGTGGTGCTGGCCGACCAGTTGAAGACGCAGACCGCCGCCGCCGACGTCGGCAGCATGTACCTGGGCGCCTGGGGCCCCTCGCTGGTGCAGATCGGCCTGTTCGCGCTGTACACCTTCATCCTGTCGCGCATCAAGCCGGGCTGGCTGCCGGCTGCGCCGCAAAGCGAGCTGGGACCGCGCGGCTGGGAGTTGTGGAAGCAGTGCCTGCGCGGCATCGTGCCGGCCGCGGTGCTGATCTTCATGGTCCTTGGCACCATGATGCTGGGCGTGGCCACGCCGACCGAATCGGGCGCCATGGGCGCGCTGGGCGCGGTGATCCTGGCGGCCATCCGCCACCCGGAATTCAACCGGCGCGACAAGATCTTCTTCCGCGTCGGGATGGCGGCGCTGCTGGCCGCCGCCCTGGTCGGCGCGCTGGTGCCGGGCGCCAAGCCGGTGGTACAGGCGGCGCTGGCGGTGCTGTACGTGTGCGTGGCCTGGGTCGTGTTCCGCGCCAGCCATATCAAGGCGCTGCGCGACCTGATCGTGCTGAGCTACCAGTCGACCATGCGTTTGACCGCGATGGTGGTGTTCATCCTGATCGGCTCCACCTGCTTCTCCGTGGTGTTCCAGGGGGTGGACGGCGGGCTGTGGGTGGAACACCTGTTCAGCGGCATCCCCGGCGGCTGGATCGGCTTCCTGCTGGTGGTGAACCTGTTCGTATTCTTCCTGGCCTTCTTCCTCGATTTCTTCGAGATCGCCTTCATCGTGGTGCCGATGCTGGCGCCGGTGGCGCAAAAGATCCTGGCGCCGGAACTGGAACCGATGATGGGCAGCCCGGAAGCGGCGGCGTCGGCGGCACTGGTGTGGTTCGGCGTGATGCTGTGCGTGAATATGCAAACCTCTTTCATGCACCCGCCGTTCGGCTTCGCCCTGTTCTACCTGCGCGGCGTGGCGCCGAAGGAAGTGAAATCGTCCGACATCTACTGGGGCGCCCTGCCCTGGGTCGGCCTGCAAATGCTGATGGTGCTGCTGGTGGCGGCCCTGCCGCAAACCGTCACGGCCTTCCTCGACCGCGGCACGGCCGGCAAGGTGGAGTCGGGCGACCTGCAAATCGAGCAGCCTGCGGTTCCCGATTCGCTGCCCGTCCCCAAGCAGGACGACGAACCGCCGGAACTGAACTTCTCCCAGCCGGAAGAAGAGAAGAAATAAAAGCGCTGCCAAGCGCCGGCGCCATGCCGGCGCGGTCCGCTAGTCGAGCGGGCCGCAGGCGGCCCTGGTGTAATCGGCCTCCAGGCGGTCAATATCGGCCTGGGTCTTGGCCATGGCGTCGAGCTGGGAGTTGCGGCGGTTGTCGTTGCGCTGCCCGTACAATTCTTCGCGCCGCTTGCGCAGTGCGTCGCAGTCGGCCTTGGTGGGGCGCTTGTTGGCAGCGGCCTCCATCGCCTCCTCTTCCTCCACCTTGGCTTGCCGCTCGCGCTCTTCGCGGTTGCGGGCCGCCAGCTGCTGCACGCGTTCGCGCTCTTCCTGCGCGCGCGCCTGGGCTGCCTTCGACTGGGCCGGCGTCGGCGGCGGCGGCACGTCGAGTTCCTCCCCGCCTTTGGCACAGGGCATGGACTGGTAGGTCACCTTGCCCTCCGTCTTGCATTTGTACAGTCCCTGCGCGCCGGCCTGCGATGCGGCGGCCATTGCCAAGGCTGCGAATAACAGCGCTTTGTTCATACGCCTACTCCCAATGGGTCTGGGTCAGGAATTTGAGCCGGTTGCGGTCAGGATCGAGGACCGACATCACGCGCAGGTCGGGACCGAGACCATTGTTCGGCGGCTGCTCGACATTCACGCCGTACTCCAGGAAATCGTCGTACAGCGCATCCACGTCCGGTACGTAGAAGTGTACCAACCCGCCGGGCTGGCAATCGCCCGTATGCTCGGTCAGGAACAGCTCCATGCCGTCGAACAGCATCGAGGCGAACACCGGCAAGCCGGGCTCGAACTGGTGCGTCCACTCTTCGCGGAACCCAAGCGATTCATAGAACGGCTTGCTGGCGGCATAACTGGCCACCCGCAGCGCCGGCACCACCCGCTGCATCTCGCGTTTTGCGCCCATGCTCACTCCCCCGATCGGTTTGCCCTACGGGGAAGTGTACCTCAATGCTTGTGCGCGATCATGTTGGAGAGGACGCTGAAGGCGGCGCCCGTGTGTTCCTTCTCCAGCAGCAGGGTGAGCTCGGTGTGGGTCGAGATCAGGTTGATCAGGTTGACCTTGTCCCATGCCAGTTTCTTGAGGATGGCGTGGTAAATGCCGGGCGTGCGCCAGGAATCGGCGGTCAGCTGCAGGGTGACGGCGTTGAGGTTTTCCAGCCGCGCCAACAGGCGCTCGCCGGCAAACATCTGTTCCACCATGCCGATGAACGGCCGGCTGCAAATCACCACCACTTCTTCGCTGCCACGGGTCACGGTCAGGTACAGGCCGTGGCCGGTTCCGGCGCGCTCCAGCAACTGGCGATGGCAATCGTCGATGCGCTCGGAGCGGCGGAACGTGAATTCGACGAGGTCGGTACGTGCCGTCAGCTGGCCCGATTGCTGGGCCAGCACCAGTTCCTGCGTCTCCCTGTCCGGCAAGCGTTCAGCCACGCGGCGCAAGGCCATCACCACCGCGGCCTGGCCAACGGGCTTCCACAGGTCGTTCTGGAGCTGCGGTTGCAGCTGGCGCGCCAGTTCCGACAAATTGATCAAGCCACGGCGCAAGCCTTCACTCAGGAAGGGCGACTCCGTGACGATCCTTTCGACTTTGGTAGAAATAGACAACATAAGTGATGCGCCCTCACTAAGTGGTACGGCAAACAAATGACTCGTACGCCAAACAAATGACGGGCTAGTGTAAATCCGAGAATTCAACTAGTGCAACTTGGACGTGACAATTTGATACATGTTTGTGTTGCATCAAACACGAAACTAGAAAAAACCCTCTATTTCGTTGCAACTTCCCGACAAAAACCCTCAATCGTGCGCCATCGGGAACAAAGCCGGGCTAGGCGGACCGCCCCAGATATGTAATCAAATGTCTGAAACTGAACAAAATCCGTGTAACTGACTTATTTCGAAACTTTTTTGACTCGCCCAAAAAAGAGGCATAACTTCCCGCTCTCCCAACCACCACAGCTCATAAGGAGAGCCGATGAAACTTCGCAAAAGCCTGCTGGCTGCGGCCATTGCCGCACTGCCTTTCGCCCCTGCAGCAGCCGGTGCCCTGCCGGAAGGCCTGATGGCCGCCCCGGCCCAGCCGATGAGCGCCGACGCCAAGGCCCAACTGGCCGCCCGGCTGGACGCACTGCGCGCCGCCGCCGGCCTCGATAGCGAGCATGGCTACAAACTGCGCGAACAACACCCGGGCGCCAACGGCCAGCGCGTCTCGCGCGCGGACCACACTTTCCAGGGCTTGCGGGTGTTCGGGTCCGAGTCGGTCGTCGTGACCGATGAAAACGGCGACATCGTCAGCGAGTCCGCTTCCACCCGCCGCAACGGCCTGGATGCATCGCGCGCTGCCAAGGCTGCCGGCAAGGGCGCACCGGACACCACCCCGGCTTTCAACGCCGACGAAGCGATCCGCATTGCCGTCTCGCGCATCGGCGCCAGCGTGCACCGCTGGAAGCCGGAAGCCGAACTGCTGTTGTGGCCCGTCGTGAAAACCGTGCGCACCAAGGAAGCTGCCAACAAGCCGGAAAGCAAGCTGAATGCCCTCGACCTGGAGGAAGTGGTCGACCACTACGAGCTGGCCTATCTGGTCAAGACCCGTATGTCCAAGGATAAGCGCCCGATCTTCACCGACACCGTGATCAACGCCCAGACCGGCGCCATCATCAAGCAATGGGATGCGCTGCAAACCGTGACCGGCACCGGCAACAGCCAGTACAACGGCCAGGTGCCGATCCAGACTTCGCTGTCCGGCTCCACCTACCGCATGCTGGACTCGACCCGCGGCACCGGCGGCACCTTCGGCGGCATGGCGATCACCAACGCCAACCACGCGCCGGAATCGAACCCGACCCCGGGCAGCATCTACACCAACAGCACCAACACCTGGGGCGACGGCCAGCAATACGTCAGCGGCGGCAGCACCACCAATGCCAACGGCCAGACCGCGGCGGTCAATGCGCTGTGGGGCTTGATGAATACCTACGACACGATGAAGAACGTGTTGAACTGGTCTTCGCTGGACGGCAACAACACCGCCACCTATATCGCCGTCCACGTCGACAACAATTACGACAACGCCTTCTTCGACCCGAACTGCAAGTGCATGTACATCGGCGACGGCGGCACCATGTTCTACAACCTGGGCTCGATCGACGTGATCGGCCACGAAATGGGCCACGGCGTGATCGATGCCACGTCCAACCTGACCTACTCCGGCGAGTCGGGCGGCCTGAACGAGTCGAACTCGGACATCATCGGCGAGGCGGTGGAAGCCTACGCGCGCGCCGGCGGCACCGGCACCGCCATCCCCTCCACGGGCAACGATTGGATGATGGGCAAGGAAATCAGCCGCAGCGGCAACCCGCTGCGCTGGATGTGGAAGCCTTCCAAGGACGGCAAGTCCAAGGATGCCTGGAGCAGCACCCTGGGCAGCCTGAACGTACACTACTCCTCGGGCCCGAACAACCGGATGTTCTACTTCCTGTCCAAAGGCTCCAACTCGTCCTCCTCGAGCGAGATGTACAGCCCTTACCTGACCAAGCAGCCGTTGGCGATGACCGGTATCGGCACCGACAAGGCTTTCCGCATCTGGTTCAAGGCGGCCACCTCGAAGTTCACGTCGTCGACCAACTACGCCACCGCGCGCACCAAGGTGCTGGAAGCGGCGCAGGAACTGTATGGCATCGACAGTCCTGAAGCGATCGCCGTCAAGCGCGCCTACGCGGCAATCAACGTCGGCACCGACGTCGATGAAGCGGGCGCCGGCGGCGTGTCCATCACCACCCAGCCGAACAGCATCACCGTCGCGCCGGGAGCCACGGCGTCGTTCAGCGTGGCGGCATCGGGCGGCACCGCGCCTTACAGCTACAAGTGGTACCGCAACGGCACCCAGATCACGGGCGCCACCTCGGCCACTTATTCCTTCACAGCGCAGACTGCCGACAACGGCGCCGTATTCAACGCCGTGGTCAGCGATTCCTCCTCGCCGGTGAAGACGGCCACCTCCAACAACGCCACCCTGACCGTGGGCAGCACCCCGCCCAACGAACTGGTGGTCAACGGCAGCTTTGAGTCGGGCACTTCGCCGTGGGCCGGCAACACTGGCGTGATCGGCAACTACAGCGGCCAGACCGCCTACGACGGCACCCGCTTCGCCTGGCTGGGCGGCAATGGCACGACGGCCACGGAAGCGCTGTACCAGACCGTGACCATCCCGTCCACCGCAACGGCGGCGAACTTCACCTTCGCGCTGCATATCGATACCGCGGAATCGGGCTCCACCGTGTATGACAAGCTGGTGGTGACCGTGAAGAATTCTTCCGGCACTACCCTGGGCACGCTGGCGACCTATTCCAATGCCAACGCGGCAAGCGGGTACCAGATCCGCAGCTTCAGCCTGCTGCCTTATAAGGGCCAGTCCGTCCGCCTGCACTTCAACATGACGGAAGACTCTTCGCTGCAGACTTCCTTCGTGGTGGATAAGGTCAGCTTGCAAGTCCAGTAAAACCGGCAAACCGGTGTCTGACCCATCGGGTCAGACACCTGCCTTACCGGTTTCGCAGCTTGTGCAGCTATCGTCATACGAAAGTACGATAGCTGCACAAGTCCGCTTTCCCCTCCGCTGCGGTGCTAAGATGTGCGCCTCGATTTTCAAGGAGGCAGCATGGGCATTGGTATTGGCGGCAAGACAATGGAAGAGGC
>CBFGQI010000192.1:0-7762 GCA_965650885.1 uncultured Oxalobacteraceae bacterium | reverse complement strand
TCCATGCCGAAGGTGCGCGCCTCGTCGACCAGGATCGGCACGGTGCGCGGGCCCAGCTGCTTGTCGCGCAGCAGCGCGGTGAGGAAGCGCACGTAGGCCTGCGTGGTGCTGATCTCGCGGCCTTCCGCGGTGGGTTCCAGCACGGCCTTGAAGGTCTCCAGCGGCGGCACGGCCAGCTGCTCGTCCGCCTTCGGGCGGCGCTGCGGCAGGTAGCCGCCCAGGGCCTTGCGGCGCTCGAACAGGTACTTCATTTCCGGCGTGTCGTCCGCCGGCTTGTAGAACGGGATGCCCTTGGCGAGCTGCTCGTCGCTGACCGGAATGTTGAAGCGGTCGCGCATGCCCTTGATGTCGTCGTCCGTCAGCTTCTTGGCCTGGTGCGCGGTGTTCTTGCCTTCCGCGGCCTTGCCCATGCCGAAGCCCTTGACGGTCTTGACCAGCAGCACCGTCGGCTGGCCCTTGTGGTTCACGGCGCGGTGGTAGGCCGCGTAGACCTTCTGCGGGTCGTGGCCGCCACGCTGCAAACGCCAGATGTCCTCGTCCGTCATCTTGGCGACCATCTCCAGCGCCTTCGGATGCTGGCCGAAGAAGTGCTTGCGGACGTAGGCGCCGTCGTTGGCCTTCATGGCCTGGTAGTCGCCGTCCACCGTGTCCATCATGATCTTGCGCAGCACGTGGTCCTTGTCACGCGCCAGCAGCGGATCCCAGTAGCCGCCCCACAGCAGCTTGATCACGTTCCAGCCCGAGCCGCGGAACTCGCTCTCCAGTTCCTGGATGATCTTGCCGTTGCCGCGCACCGGGCCGTCCAGGCGCTGCAGGTTGCAGTTGACGACGAAGATCAGGTTGTCGAGCTTCTCGCGCGCGGCCAGGCCGATCGCGCCCAGGCTTTCCGGCTCGTCCATCTCGCCGTCGCCCAGGAAGACCCAGACCTTGCGCTTGGAGGTGTCGGCGATGCCGCGCGCATGCAGGTACTTCAGGAAGCGCGCCTGGTAGATCGCCATCAGCGGGCCCAGGCCCATCGACACGGTCGGGAACTGCCAGAAGTCCGGCATCAGTTTCGGGTGCGGGTAGGAGGACAGGCCTTTGCCGTCCACTTCGCGGCGGAAGTTCAGCAGTTGTTCTTCGCTCAGGCGGCCTTCCAGGAAGGCGCGCGCGTAGACGCCGGGGGACGAGTGGCCCTGGATGTACAGCAGGTCGCCGCCGTGGTTTTCGCTCGGCGCTTTCCAGAAGTGGTTGAAGCCGATGCCCAGCATGTTCGCCAGCGAGGCGAAGGAGGACAGGTGGCCGCCCAGGTCGCCGTCGGCGCGGTTGGCCTTCACCACCATGGCCATCGCGTTCCAGCGCATCCACGAGCGCAGGCGCTCTTCGTATTCCAGGTTGCCCGGGCAGTGGACTTCTTTGTGGGCGGGGATGGTGTTGACGTAAGCGGTGTTGGCGGAGAACGGGATGTCGGCGCCGCGGCGGCGGGCCAGGTCGACCAGGCGCTCCATCAGGTAGTGGGCGCGTTCAGGGCCTTCGTTTTCCAGGACGGCTTCCAACGCCTCCAGCCATTCTTTGGTTTCCTGTGCATCAGGATCGTTGGCGGTTTGTGCCGTGACCTGGTCAAGTTGAGCTGACATGTAACTAGTCTCCTATCGATTTGAAGGCGCCCCACCCTGTGTGCTCCGGACGGTGCAGGTGATTATTTACTAAGACTTTGGCTAAGTGTGAAGGATTCTATCAGCGATTCCGGCATTTTTCAAATTACGAAAATACTTTTCGTATTATGAAATGCGATACGCAATCAAGCATGGCGTTGCAAAAACGACCACGACGCGTAAGTCATTTGGCGCGGCAGAATCCGTGGCGCGGATCGAAGGGGTCGAGCCAGAGCTCTTTGCGGGCCAGCAGTGCCGGATCGAGATCCTTGTTCGGCAAATCGATGCGGCGGCGGTTGCATAGTTTGGCGCGCCGCAGGTCTCGGCGGTGGCGCTCGAGCACGAAGCGCTCCAGGGTGCCGTCCTTCAGCAAGGATTCCATGCCGGCGGAAATCCGTTGGTGCAGGCGCGGCAGTTTCGGCGAGACGAAGAACATCGACGGGATATTGTCGTGCAGGACGATGCTGTCTTCGATTGCCAACTGGGGGTAGGCTTGCTTGCGCTGGTCGTATTCCTGGAAAATTTCGTTGACCCCGCGCGGCAGATAGTCGAAGCGTCCGGCGACCAACATATCGAACAAGCCGATGTAATTGCTGCCCGTGACATAGCGGAATCCATTGTCGTGCAGGGAGGCGCGCGTGACCCAGGCAGAGCCGACACCTGCGGTCATCTCCTTCAAGCCATCGGGCGGCGCCAGGCTGCGGATCCGTTTTTGCATCCGGCGGTCGATCAGGGCAATGCGCCAGCTTTGCAGGCCCAAGTCGACCGGCACCGGGACGAAAAGCAGGGACTTGAGCCACTTGGCATCGGCCGGGTAAGCCGTGACGTTGACCATCTTCCCGTCCTTCAGCGCGGCGAGCAGGCGCGGGCGCTCCATATGGGCGTCGGCATACTCGATGGTATAGGGGCCGAATGCCGGCACCGTGCGCTCCATCACTTGCTGCAGCAGCGCTTTCGAATATTCGCGCCGGAAATCCGCCGGCGAGGCCGCGCGATCGAAGATCACATGGTCCACCGCCCGCGCATCGAGCACCGCCCAGGCCAGTACCAGCGCCGCCAGGCGGGATATTGTCCGCTTGCTATCCATTCACCCATCATAGCGCTTACCCGGCCGGTGTCACGGCTTGAGCAATGCCTTCAGCCTGCGCCGCGGGTTGGCCATGAAGTCGTGCATGACTTCGTAGTGTTCGGTGTCCTCATAGGCGCGCTGGCGGATGCCGTCGGGGGTGCAGACGAAGATCGAGGCTTCGGGATAGGCCATCAGGATCGGGGAATGGGTCGCGATGACGAACTGGGATCCGGCTTGCACCAACTGGTCGATGCGCTTCAGGGCAGCCAGCTGGCGCTGCGGCGATAGCGCGGCTTCCGGCTCATCGAGGATGTACAGGCCCTTGCCGCCGAAACGGTGCTGGAGCAAGGCGAGGAAGGACTCGCCGTGCGATTGCTCGTGCAGCGAGCGGCCGCCATAGGAATCGATGATGCGCGGGCCGCCGCCGCCCTCGTCCAGCCGCTCGATCTCGGTCGCGACGTTGAAATAGCTTTCCGCACGCAGGAAGTAGCCGTCCTGCGGCTTGCGGGCGCCGCGCGCCACGCGCAGGTATTCGTGCAGGCATGAGTGCGAGGCCCGCGTGCTGAAGTTGAAATTCTTGCTGCCGCCCTCCGCGTTGAAACCCAGCGCGATGGCGATCCCTTCCAGCAGGGTCGATTTGCCGGAGCCGTTTTCGCCGACGATGAAGGTCACGGCCGGGTCGAATTCCATGCGCCCGAGGTGGCGCACGGCGGGCAGGCAGAAGGGGTAGGCCGAGAAGTCGGGCGCCTTGTCGGGGCGCAGCTGGACATCGATCAAGTACTGGGTGGAGATCATTTGTTGTCAATCTTACAAACATACCCGGAGCATTACAAGCGCGCCAGCCTTTATAATGGCAGCTTTCCATCCCACCAATCGAAGCAACCATGTCTGCACAACTGATCGACGGAGTAGCGCTCTCCCAAAAACTGCGCGCCGAAATCGCTTCCCGCGCCGCCGCACTGACCGCCAAGGGCAAACAGCCCGGCCTGGCCGTGATCCTGGTCGGCGACGACCCGGCCAGCCACGTGTACGTGCGCAACAAGGTCAAGGCTTGCGAAGATGCCGGCATCCGTTCCGTGAAAGAGCAGTACGCGGCTGACATGACCGAGCAGGCACTGCTCGAGCGCATCGCCACCTTGAACGCCGATCCGAGCATCCATGGCATCCTGGTGCAGATGCCGCTGCCCAAGCATATCGATCCGCACAAGGTGATCGAAGCGATTGCCACCACCAAGGACGTGGACGGCTACTCGGTGCTGAGCGCGGGCGAACTGATGACCGGCCTGGAAGGTTTCCGTCCTTGCACGCCATACGGCTGCATGAAGCTGATCGAGTCGACCGGTGTCAGCCTGAAAGGCAAGCACGCAGTCGTGATCGGGCGCTCGAATACCGTCGGCAAGCCGATGGGGCTGCTGCTCTTGCAAGCCAATGCTACCGTCACCATCTGCCATAGCGGAACGGCGGATCTGGGTTACCACACCCGCCAGGCGGACATCGTGGTGGCGGCAACGGGCCGACGCAATACCCTGACTGCTGATATGGTAAAGCCGGGCGCCATCGTGATCGACGTGGGTATCAACCGCGATGAGAACGGCAAGCTGTGCGGCGACGTGGATTTTGCGGGCATCAAGGAAGTCGCCTCGCACATCACGCCGGTGCCGGGGGGCGTGGGGCCGATGACCATTACCATGCTGTTGATGAATACGATCGAGTCGGCGGAACGCGCTTAAAACCGGTAGACCGGTGCCTGACCCGCAGGGTCAGGCACCTTCCAGGCCAGCGGCCGCCGCGTACCAGTGCCTGTCCCTGCGGGCCAGGCACTGCTTTTACGGTTTAAGGAGTTAAACATGACTGACAACCCATTGCTGGACTTTAGCGGCTTGCCGCGTTTCGATGCGATCAAGCCCGAACACGTCACTCCAGCGATCGAGCAGCTGCTGGAGAAGAACCGCGCCGCCGTGGCGCAGCTGGAAGCCCCCAGCGACAAGGTGACCTGGGATAACTTCGTCACCCCGCTGGAAAACGCCACCGAGCTGCTGGGCCGCGCCTGGGGCATCGTCAGTCACCTCAACAACGTCATGGACACGCCGGAGCTGCGCGCCACCTACAACGAGAACCTGCCGAAAGTGACCGAATTCTGGACCGCCCTGGCCCAGAACGAAGCCCTGTTCGCCAAATACAAGGCGCTGCGTGCCAGCGCGGAATTCGCCTCGCTGTCGCCGGCGCGCCAGCGCATCATCGACAATGCGATCCGCGACTTCCGCATGGGCGGCGCCGAACTGCCGGCCGACAAGAAGGAACGCTTCGCCGCCATCCAGGAAGAACATGCCGCCACCAGCACCCGCTTCAGCGAAAACGTGCTGGATGCGACCAACGACTGGAAGCTGCTGGTAGAGGATGAATCGGAGCTGCGCGGCCTGCCCGACGATTCCAAGGCCGCCGCCAGGGCGCTGGCCGAGAAGGAAGGCAAGCAAGGCTGGATGTTCACCCTGCACTTCCCTTCCTACTACCCGATCCTGCAATTCGCCGACAACCGCGCCCTGCGCGAAAAGGTTTACCGCGCCAACGCCACCAAGGCGTCCGAGCTGGGCGAGGCCTTCAGCAAGCGCGAAGACTGGGACAACACCGGCAATATCGTCACCCTGCTGAAGCTGCGCGCGGAGGAAGCCCAGCTCCTGGGCTACAGGAACTTCGCCGAAGTGTCGCTGGTGCCGAAGATGGCCAAGTCGCCGGAACAGGTGATCGAATTCCTGCAAGACCTGGCCAAGCGCGCCCGCCCGTTCGCCGAAAAGGACCTGGCCGAACTGCAAGCCTACGCCAGCAAGGAACTGGGCATCAATGACCTGCAGTCGTGGGACCTGCCCTACGCTTCCGAAAAACTGCAACAGCACCTGTATTCCTTCTCGGCGCAGGAAGTGAAGCAATACTTCCCCGAGCACAAAGTCATCGACGGCCTGTTCAAGCTGGTGCAGACCCTGTTCGGGGTGACCATCCAGCCGGACAGTGCCCCGGTATGGCACAAGGACGTGCGCTTCTTCCGCATCGAGCGCGATGGAAAGCTGGTCGGCCAGTTCTACCTCGACCTGTATGCGCGCGAAGGCAAGAGCGGCGGCGCCTGGATGGACGATGCGCGCGGCCGCCGCATGAAGAATGGCGAGCTGCAAACCCCGGTCGCCTACCTGACCTGCAATTTCACCGAGCCGCTGGAAGTGGACGGCCAGCTGCAGCCGTCACTGTTCACGCACGACGAAGTGATCACCCTGTTCCACGAATTCGGCCACGGCTTGCACCATATGCTGACCCAGGTCGAGGAACTGGCCGTATCCGGCATTTCCGGCGTGGAGTGGGATGCGGTGGAACTGCCGTCGCAGTTCATGGAGAACTTCTGCTGGGAATGGGATGTGCTGAGCCACATGAGCGGCCATGTGAAGAGCGGCTTGCCGCTGCCGCGCGCCCTGTACGACCGCATGCTGGCGGCGAAGAACTTCCAGTCCGGCCTGCAGACCCTGCGCCAGGTGGAGTTCGCCCTGCTCGACATGCTGCTGCACTATGAATTCCTGCCGGGCGGCGCGAAATCGGTGCAGGACGTGATCGACGACGTGCGCCGCAAGTTCGCCGTGATCATCCCGCCAAGCTTCAACCGCTTCCAGCATGCGTTCAGCCACATCTTTGCCGGCGGCTACGCGGCGGGCTACTATAGCTACAAGTGGGCGGAAGTGCTGTCCGCCGATGCCTACGCGGCCTTCGAGGAAGCGGCGGCGCTGGACGGCGGCAAACTGTCCACCGACACCGGCAAACGCTTCCAGCAGGAGATCCTGGCCGTCGGCGGCTCGCGCCCGGCATTGGAATCGTTCACCGCCTTCCGCGGCCGCGAGCCGACCATCGACGCCTTGCTGCGCCACAGCGGCATGGCGGCTTAAAGGAGTGAGCATGAAACGCGCTGCCCTGCTTTTGCTGCTGCTGACTGCCAGCGCGGCGCACGCCCAGATGTACAAGTGGAAGGACGACAAGGGCGTCACCCACTTTACCGATACCCCGCCGCCGGCCAGCGCCAGGAAGGCGGAGGTGAAGAATTACAACACGTCCGGCAGCGGCAGCGTCGAGCTGCCGGCCGAGCTGGCGGAAGCGGTACGCACGCGGCCCGTGGTGCTGTATACGGCTGCCGGCTGTACCGGCTGCGACATGGGGCGCAAGCTGCTGGCCGAACGCGGCATCCCCTACCGTGAAAAGACGGTGGCCAGCACTGCCGACGATGAAGCGCTGAAAAAGGCCGGCAGCGACGGCCAGGTGCCCTTGCTGCTGGTGGGCCGCACGCGCCAGCTCGGCTTTGAACAGGAAGCCTGGGATGCCGCGCTGACCGCCGCCGGTTACCCGACCGTCAAGATGCTGCCGCCGGGTTATTCCAATCCGGCGCCCGCCCCGGCAGCGCCGCCGCCCC
The DNA here is from genome assembly GCA_965650885.1 of uncultured Oxalobacteraceae bacterium. GTDB lineage: Bacteria > Pseudomonadota > Gammaproteobacteria > Burkholderiales > Burkholderiaceae_D > Rugamonas. Next base: position 621 of record CBFGQI010000192.1, on the reverse strand, counting down.
CGCCGACCTTGGAGGAGCAAGCGCGCGCCAAGGCGGAAGCCGATGCCGTGGCGGCTGCGGAAGAAAAGGCGCGCCGCGATCGCGACACCCCGGCCAACGCACCACCGAATTTCCGTTTTTGAACCAATGACCCAGATCGATTTCCACAGCGGCGTGCCGGACAAGGTCGCCTACGCCTGCCGCCTTCTGCGCAAAGCCTACGCCAGCACGCCGCGCATCGTCGTCATGACCGAGGATGCCGCCCAGCTGGAGCAGCTGGACAAGGCACTGTGGACGTTTTCCGCCACCGACTTCCTGCCGCATGCCCACGCCAACGACCCGCTGGCGCCGGATTCGGCCATCGTGCTGGCCGACAGCGATGCCACCGAATTGCCGGAAGCCGGGCTGCTGGTCAACCTGTCGCGCCGCTCGCCGGCGCAGTTTGAGGCTTTTCCGCGACTGATCGAAGTCATTTCTTCCGACGAGGAGGATGCGGCGGCGGGCCGCCTGCGTTATGCTGCCTATAAACGACAGGATTTCCCGCTCAAACATCTCACCGTAGGCAAGTAATCGATGAACCAGGCTTTCGACGCCAGCATCCCGGTCCTGACCGAAATCATGCGCGATGAGGCGCCAGCGCCA
>CBFGQI010000191.1:0-7809 GCA_965650885.1 uncultured Oxalobacteraceae bacterium | reverse complement strand
CCGCGCGCTGGTGCTCGACGAAAGTGGTAGTAACTGGATTCTCAAAAACTTAGGTACATTGTGATGTCAAACAAAACTGCAAAGAACGTCGTTGTCATCGGCACCCAGTGGGGCGATGAAGGCAAGGGCAAGATCGTCGATTGGCTGACCGAGCACGCCCAGGGCGTGGTGCGCTTCCAGGGCGGCCACAATGCGGGCCACACCCTCGTGATCGGCGGCGTCAAGACCGCCCTGCAGCTGATCCCGTCGGGCATCATGCGCCCGGGCGTGGCCTGCTACATCGGCAACGGCGTGGTGCTGTCCGTGCCCGACGTGCTGCGCGAAATCGACAAGCTGGAAGCGGCCGGCGTGGAAGTGGCTTCCCGCCTGAAGATTTCCGAAGCTTGCCCGGTCATCCTGCCTTACCACACCGCACTGGACGCGGCGCGCGAGGCGGCCCGTGGCGCCGCCAAGATCGGCACCACCGGCAAGGGCATCGGCCCGACCTATGAAGACAAGGTGGCGCGCCGCGCCATCCGCGTGGCCGACCTGCTGAACGCCGAGCGTTTCGCCGAGAAGCTCAAGGAGAACCTGGACTACCACAATTTCGTGCTGGAAAACTACCTGAAGGCGCCGAAGATCGATTACCAGAAGACCCTGGACGACGCGCTGGCCTACGTGCCGCGCCTGCGCCCGATGGTCACCGACGTGTCCTCCGCCCTGTACGCCACCCACAAGGCCGGCGGTTCGCTGCTGTTCGAAGGCGCGCAAGGCTCGCTGCTGGACGTCGACCACGGCACCTATCCGTTCGTCACCTCGTCGAACTGCGTGGCAGGCAATGCCGCCGCCGGCGCCGGCGTCGGCCCTGGCATGCTGCACTACATCCTGGGCATCACCAAGGCTTACACCACCCGCGTCGGTTCCGGCCCGTTCCCGTCCGAACTGCCGACCGATGCCGGCGTTGGCCACCACCTGTCCTCCGTGGGCCACGAGTTCGGCACCGTGACCGGCCGTGCCCGCCGTTGCGGCTGGTTCGACGCGGCCCTGCTGCGCCGCTCGGTGCAGATCAACGGCGTGTCGGGCATGTGCCTGACCAAGCTGGACGTGCTGGACGGCCTGGAAACGCTGCAGATCTGCACCGGCTACAAGATCGACGGCAAGCAGGTCGACATCTTCCCGGTCGGCGCCGAAGACGCTGCGCGCTGCGAGCCGATCTACGAGGAGATGGCAGGCTGGAAGGAGAGCACCGTCGGCGCCAAGTCGATGGACGCGCTGCCGGCCACCGCCCGTGCCTACATCAAGCGCATCGAAGAACTGGTCGGCGTGCCGGTCGACATGGTTTCCACCGGCCCGGACCGCGAAGAGACCATCGTGCTGCGTCATCCATTTGAATAAGAAAGAACAACAAGCATGAGCACTCCTGTATCCGACCAAAAACACCTGTGGGTTAGCTGGGACGAGTACCACCGCCTGATCGAGCGCCTGGCGCTGAAGGTCCATGAATCGGGCTGGAAGTTCGACATGGTACTGTGCCTGGCGCGCGGCGGCGTGCGTCCGGGCGACGTGTTCTCGCGCATCTTCGACGTGCCGCTGGCGATCCTGTCGACCAGCTCCTACCGCGAGGAAGCCGGCACCGTGCGCGGCGACCTGGATATCGCCAAGTACATGACCATGACCAAGGGCCCGCTGTCGGGCAAGATCCTGCTGGTGGACGACCTGGCCGATTCCGGCGTGACCCTGACCAAGGTCATGAAGCACCTGAAGGACAACTTCGAAGGCGTGACCGAAGTGCGCTCGGCCGTGATCTGGACCAAGGGCTGCTCGGCCTTCCGTCCCGACTACCAGATGGAAGAATTGCCGCACAACCCATGGATCCACCAGCCGTTCGAAGACTACGACGGCCTGCGCCCGCACCAGCTGGCGGCCTGGATCAAGAAAGGCGAAAGCAACGCGTAAGCACGCGTTGCGGCAGGAAAAGGCGGACGGCGCAAGCCGGGCCGCCTTTTTTCATTGCGCGGCCGTGACGCGCGCGCCTTGCAGCGCCGCCAGCAAGGCGTCATTGGCAAAGGGTTTGGACAGCACCGCGTGCGCGCCCAGCTGCTGCGCCTGGCGCAGCCGTTCCGCGCTGTCGGCCGACACCACCACCACCTTGAGCGGCACCGGCGGCGGCGTGCGCTGCAGGAATTGCAGCACGTCGAAGCCGTCCATGCCCGGCATGCGCAAGTCCAGCGTCATCACATGGGGCTGGAAGCTGAACAGCAGGGCACCCGCCTCGAAGCCGTTGGCGGCCAGCGCCGTTTCGTAGCCGGCCTGGCGCAGCACGCGCTCGATGGCGCGGGCCATGGACGGTTCGTCATCCACCACCAGGGCGCGCCGCGCTGCGGCCGGCGCCGCCCAGGGATCGGGCATGCTGTGCTCGCGCATGAAGCGGCGCAAGTCTTCCACTTGCACGCGGCGGTCGCCGCGCGTGCCCGGCAGTTGATAGGCCTGCAACAAGCCGCGGTCGATCCAGCGCGCGACCGTCCGGAAATTGACCCCGCACAGCTTGGCGGCTTGTCCGGTCGTCAACGCTTCCTGGGCCGACTGTTGCGGCGGGATGTCACTTACGTTAGTCATGTTTGACAGTTTAGACCGGTTGGACTACCTTGGCAATTGTTGATGTACGGAAAATCGGAAGGAGCCTGCCCATGCAAGAGCAGCCATTTCAGGAGAACCGCCCAAGCGTGGCGGGCAAGGTGCTGGTCATTGACGATAACGCCGCGCTGCGCGATGCCTTGCGCCAAGTCCTGGCGCCGCACGGCGGCCAGGATCCGGCCGCCTGGCCGGTGGTCGGGGTCGACGTGGCGCCCGGCGGAGAGCAAGGGTTGCACCTGGTGCGGCAGGCGTGCGCCAACGGGGCGCCGTACGCTTTGGCTTTCGTCGACATCCGCATGGCGCAATGGGACGGCATTGAGACCGCCGAAGCCTTGTGGCGGGCCGACCCGGACTTGCAGGTGGTGTTCTGCACCGCCTACAGCGATTATGCCTGGAGCGGACTGGCGGCCCGGCTTGGGCGCTCGGACCGCTGGCTGGTGCTGAAGAAGCCGCTCGACCTCATCGAAGTGCGGCAGCTGACGTCGGCCCTGGTCGGCAAATGGCGCCTGCAGCAGTCGCAGCGGCGCCATATGGACGAACTGGAATTGCAGGTGGAGGCGCGCGTGGCGGAACTGCGCCGTAGCAACCATACCTTGCGTCTCATTGCGCGCTGCCACGAAGCGCTGGCGCGCAGCGGCAGCGAAGCCGAACTGCTGGACGCGCTGTGCCGCTGCCTGGTGGAAGACGGGGGCTACGCCCTGGCCCGCATCGGCCTGGAGGGCGGGCCGCCAGGGTGCGCGGCGGAATGCGCGTCGGGCAGTGCGCCGGGACCGGCGCCCGCCTGGTGCGGCGACCTGCAGCAACTGGTGATGCGCGACCAGCGGCCGCTGGTTTCCCACCATCTCGAGTGCGGCGACGAGCAGCCCGGCGCCATCACGGCATCGGTCATGCTGCCCTTGCGCGGCCGCGCGGACAGCGTGGGCACGCTGTCGCTGTACGCGACGCGGGACGACGCCTTCGACGACGAGGCTGTACGGCTGCTGCAGGAGGTGGCCGACGAGATCGGCGGCGGCATCGCCAGCCTGCGTGATGCGAAGGCGCGGGCGCAAGCCGAGCGCGAACTGGAATACCAGGCCAATTACGATGCCGCGCTTGGCTTGCCGCGCTGCGCCTTGTTGCGCGACCGCCTGCAGCAGGCCATGGTGTACGCGGCGCGTTCGGGACGCCAGGCGGCGGCGCTGGTGCTGGGGCTGGAGGGCTTCCATGCCATCCGCGAAGCGCTGGGCGAGGAGGCCGGCAGCCTGCTGCTGCGGGCGGTGGGCGCCCGCATCGCCGACGCCTTGCCCAAGGGCGATTCGGTGGCCCACCTGTCCGGCGCGGAGTTTGCCGTGGCGCTGGCCGACCTGGGACATGCCGACCAGGCGGGGGCGATCGCCGACGACCTGGTGCAACGCCTGGAGCAGCCTTTCGCCGTCGGCGGGCAGCAGGTGTTCGTCCATGCCTGCGTCGGCATCAGCATGGCGCCGGCCGACGGCAGCGATGCCGACATCCTGCTGCGTCATGCCGCCACCGCCGCCCACTGCGCGCGCAGCGCCGGAGACAGCGCCTGTCATTACTACGCGCCGCACATGAACCAGCGCTCCGCCGCCAGGCTGGCGCTGGAAGCCGAGCTGCACCGCGCGCTGGCGGCGGGCGAGCTGGAGCTGCACTACCAGCCGAAGGTCGACTTGCGCACCGGCCGCGCCGCCGGCGCCGAAGCCTTGCTGCGCTGGCGCCATCCGCAGCGCGGCCTGCTGGCTGCGGGCGATTTCATCTCGCAGGCGGAGGCGTCGGGTGTCATCCTGCAGATCGGACGCTGGGTCATCGATAACGTATGCCGCCAGATCCGGCACTGGATCGATGCCGGCATGCCGCTCTTGCCGGTCGCGGTCAACCTGTCGGCGCGCCAGTTCCGGCAGAAAGACCTGGTCGCCAACCTGCGCGAGGCGATGCAAAAGCACCGGGTCGATGCCGAGTGGGTCGAGCTGGAAGTCACCGAGAGCGCCCTGATGGAACACCTGGACGCCGCCACGGCGACCTTGCGCGAACTGAAGGCAACCGGCGTGCGCCTGACGCTGGACGACTTCGGCTCCGGCTATTCTTCGCTCAGCCATCTGCAGCGCTTCCCGGTCGATTACGTCAAGATCGATCCCGCCTTCGTGCGCGAGGTCACGGTCAACCCGAACGACGCCAGCATCTGCCGCTCGGTCATCGACCTGGCGCATGCGCTGCGCTTGCACGTGATCGCCAAAGGCGTCGAAAGCGAGGGCCAGGTGCGCTACCTGCAGCAGCACCGCTGCGACGAGTTGCAGGGGCATTATTTCAGTACCGCGCTGCCGGCCGGGGAATTCGAACGCATCCTGCGCGGCCGCCAAACCTGGCAACTGCCCCGCGCGGAGCGTGCGGTGGAGCGCACCTTGCTGCTGGTCGACGACGAACCGAACATCCTGTCCGCGCTGCGGCGCCTGTGCCGCGGCGAGGGTTACACGATCCTGACGGCGGACAATGCCCGTAGCGCGCTGGAAGTCATGGCCGCCAACCAGGTGCAAGTGGTGCTGTCCGACCAGCGCATGCCGAACATGAGCGGCACGGAATTCCTGGCGCGGGCGAGGGCGCTGCAGCCCGACACGATCCGCATGCTGCTGACCGGCTATACCGAGATCGATTCGGTGATCCAGGCGATCAACCAGGGGACGCTGTTCAAGTTCCTGACCAAGCCGTGGGATGAGGCTGCGATCCTGGCGCACTTGCGCGAAGCCTTCGAGTATTACGAGATGCGCGCCAAGGCGACGGCGGCGTGACCGGGCCGCCACATGTGACAATTGGATATATTTCAGTTTGGAAATGACTATACAATTCTTGGCATCATCTTGGACGGGCCGGAATTGTGATGTTTCCTTCAATGCTGTTGTCATTTCTGCTCGCGGGGCCGGTCCAGGAGCCGGCCGGGACAGCGGCCGCCAGGCCAACCGCATTGCAGAAGCAATGGGCCGAACGCAGGTTCGACGCCATCGAGCGCAGCCTGCGCGCGGCGTGCACGTCCGGCGCCGCCAGCTTCGAAGCGCAGTTCGACAACCATTTCCGCACCGCGCAATCCTGGGACGCCGACCGCGGCGCCCTGGCGCTGTGGCGCCAGCAACTGCCGGACTCGCTGGCCGCAGCGATGGTGGAGGCAATCTACTGGCGCGCTTACGCCTCCCAGCTGCGCCTGGGGGCCGTCGGCCGCCTGACGGGGAAAGCCATGGAGTTCTACCAGGAGCAGCTGGGGCATGGTATCGCGCGCCTGCAACAGGTGAAGGCGCAGGCCAAGACCTGCCCTTTATGGCACAGCCTGCATATCGGCCTGCTGCTGGAAGGCGCCGGGTCGCGCCGCGCGGCGGCCAGCGCCTACCTCGACGCCGTGCAGGCGTTTCCGAACGACCCGCAAATCCACTTCGCCATGGCGCGCGCCTACAGCCCGCGCTCGGGCGGCAGCGCCGTGCAGTTCGACCAGTTTGCACGCCGCGCCGTGTTCTTTACCAAGGCTGCGGAGGGCAGTGCCATGTATGCACGGCTGTACTGGCGGGAAGACGGCGCCGGCAGCGATGCGGTCCAGTTCTCCGCGCAGCGCGGCCTGCCGGAATGGCGCATGGTGAAGAGCGGCTTTGAAGATTTGCTGCGGCGGCATCCGCAGGACTGGCGCGGGCGCAACAAGTTTGCCTCGTTCGCCTGCCGTGCCAACGACCGCGAAACCTACCTCAAGCTGCGCCAGGAACTGGGCGGGCACATCCTGCCCGACCTGTGGCCGGACGGGGCGGGCGTCGATGCCTGCGACCGCAAGCTGGGCAAAGGCGGGGCGGCCGCGGCTTCGCCGGCGCAAGCCGCTGGTGTAAACTCGCGTTCATGACCCAAGACTTCTTCCAGACCTTCATCCTGCTGTTGCTGGTGACCGACCCCTTCGGCAACGTCCCATTGTTTGCCACCGCCCTGGCCCCGGTGCCGCCCAAACGCCGGCCGAAGATCGTGGTGCGCGAATGCCTGATCGCCTTCGGCGTGCTGCTGGTGTTCATGTTCTTCGGCAGCCACTTCCTGAAAGCGCTCAGCCTGTCGGAAGCGTCGCTGCGCATTGCCGGCAGCGTGATCCTGCTGCTGATCGCGATCCGCATGGTGTTCCCGCATCCGGATGGGGTGCTGGGTAGGCAGGAAGGGGGCGAACCCTTCATCGTGCCGCTGGCGATTCCCGCCCTGGCCGGCCCATCGGCCTTGGCGACGGTGCTGCTGTTTTCGCGCGAAAGCACGGCCGAAGTGATCGTGCACGTGGCGGCGCTGGCCGCCGTGGTGGTGGTCTGGCTGGCGGTGTTCCTGGGCGCGGAACGCTTGCAGAAAGTGCTCGGTTCGCAAGTGATGACGGCCTTCGAACGCTTGATGGGCTTGATCCTGGCGGCGATGTCGATCGAGATGCTGCTGGGCGGCGTGCGCGAGTTCGTCAAGACGCTCTAGGACGGCGTCGCAACACTATCGTTTTGATAGTGATATGAAAACATTTCCTTCCGGCATTCATCTGCTAAGCTAGCGCGTCGCCCGCGCGGGCTCACCAGGGATGCCGATGTATTTCGCCGAAATCTACAACCAGTGGCGCAGCCGGCGCGGCGCTGTGCGCCAGCCCGGCCAATCCCTGCCGCAAACGGTGTATGCACTGGGCGCCACCAGCCTGCTGACCGACGTCTCGACCGAAATGGTGGCCAGCGTGCTGCCGGTCTACCTGATGCTGGCCTTGCACTTGTCGCCCGCCGAATTCGGCGTGGCCGATGGCTTGTTCCGCGGCGGCGCAGCGGTCGCAGCCTTGCTGCTGGGCGGCTTGCTGACCTATGGCAGCGGGCGCAGCAAACTGGTGGCCGGCGCCGGCTACGCCATGTCGGTGCTGGCCAAGCTGGCCTTGCTGGCCAGCGGGGCCTTTGCCGCCATCGTTGCCTGCCTGGCGCTGGACCGGCTTGGCAAAGGCTTGCGCGCCGCGCCGCGCGACACCATCCTGGCGGCCAGTGTGCCGGAGCATCAGTTGGGCCTGGCATTCGGCACGCACCGCGCGCTGGATGGCGCCGGAGCCCTGGCCGGGCCGTTGCTGGCGGCTGGGCTGCTGTGGCTGGCTCCCCAGCAATACACGTTGCTGTTCCTGGTCGCGCTGGCGTTTGCCGTCGCCGGGCTGGCCGTGTTCGGCCGCCTGGTCCCGGGCGGGCAGGG
>CBFGQI010000190.1:0-7820 GCA_965650885.1 uncultured Oxalobacteraceae bacterium | reverse complement strand
ACGCTGAAGAACGCTGGCCTGAACCCCAACAGCATCGTACTGCTGCCGCAGTGGAACGACTTGATGGGGCATTGATTGCGCCGGGCCCAGGGCATTCAGTCCCAGCTTGGTTTCCCGCTGATGAGAACATCCAGCGGGAAAGCACGCGGACTGAATGGCTGCCGCAGTACGATTCGGCTGGAAAATTTCGCGATGCCGATATCATCGTCCAGCAGCCGTTCCATCAGGGCCTGGAAGCATGCCACGCTGGGCGCCACGATCTTCAGCAGATAATCGTAACCGCCGCTGATGTTGTAGCATTCGACGATTTCCCGGTACTTGCCGGCGCCGGCTTCGAACTTGCGGAAATCGGGCGGCTGGTGGCAGCTCAGGGTCACCTCGGAAAACACGATGACATAGCTGCCCAGTTTTTCGAGCGCGACATCGGCGCCAAAACCCCGGATGATCCCGAGTTCCTGAAGCCGCTTGGTGCGGAACAGGCAAGGGCTCTCGCTCAGGCCAATGGCCGTGGCCAGTTCGACATTCGTGCAGCGCCCTTCGCGCTGGAGATGCACGAGGATCTTGATGTCGAACTGGTCCAGGGTTACTGAAGAACGCATGGATCTATCCTGCGGCGCTGAGGGCTTGGTCGAGCGTATCGATCACCATGCCGGCTTGTTCCGCGGACAGTACCAGCGGCGGCCGGATCTTGAGCACATTGTGCCCCATCGCACAGGCGCTCAGCAAGACCCCCTTGTCGCGCATCCGGTTGACGACCCGGGTGGTGAGTTCGCGGTCCGGCGTGCGCGATGCGCGGTCCGAAACCAGCTCCACACCTACGAACATGCCCACCCCGCGCACATCGCCGATGGCTTCGTGGCGCTTGGCCAGGCCGGCAATCCCCTCCCGCAGGACTTGTCCGACCTTGGCGGCGTGTTGCACCAGCCCTTCGCGTTCGATCGTATCCAGCACCGCCAGCGCCGCCGCGCACGATACGGTATTGCCGGCGAAGGTGTTGAAGTACCTGGAGTTCCTGCCGAATTCCGCCAACGCATCGGCGGTGGCCAGCAATCCCGCGATCGGTTGGCCGTTGCCCATCGGCTTGCCGAGGGTGACCAGGTCGGGGATGACGCCATGGCGCTGGAAGCCCCACATGTGCTCACCCGTGCGGCCGAAGCCCGGCTGGACTTCGTCGGCGATGAACAGGCCGCCGGCCCGCTTGATTGCCTCGACCGCACCCTTCAGGAAGCCCGCCGGATCGGGAAGGATGCCGTCGCTGGTGAACACGGAATCGACAATCAGTGCCGCCGGCTTGATGCCGTGGCGTTGCAGATCGGAAATCGCCGCCTCGACATCGCGCGTGAAGCGTTCGGCCAGGTCGGCGCCCTCGGCGTGGTACAGGCGCGGCGCGGGCACCAGGCGCACGTGCGCACCCAGATTGACTGTCGTGCCGAGCGATGGCGAGAACTTCGACACGGCATCGGTGAAGCCGTGATAGGCGGTGTCGGTCACGATCACACCGGTGCCGCCGGTGCGCACCTGGGCGATGCGGTAGGCGAGGTCGTTTGCCTCGCTGCCGGTGCACGTCAGCATGAGGTGGGCCAGCGCGGTCTCCGGCACGGTGGCGAGCAGGCGTTCGGCCAGTTCCAGGATGGTGTCGTGCAGGTAGCGTGTGTTGGTCGCGAGCGTCGTCACTTGCCGCGCAATCGCCTCGGTCACCGCCGGGTGGCAATGGCCGAGGGATGCAACGTTGTTGTAGATGTCGAGATAGCGGCGACCCTCGGGATCGATCAGCCACACGCCTTCGCCACGCACGATGTGGAGCGGATGTTCGTACATCAGCCGGTATGCCGGGCCGAGCAAGGCATCGCGCCGTGCGATCATCGCCGCGGTGGCGGGAGCCAGGTTGGCACGCCCGGGGATATAGGCGTTAACCATGTTGAGGTCAGTGGTGCTTTTCATTGGCTTTTTCCTGTTGGTGCTTGATTCAGTAAACGGTCGCGGGCCTCATTGCGGGAAAGGTCGGCCATCTGCGACAGCGCTTCCCACGCGGCCGGATTGTGGCGCATGATATAGGCGCGGTTTTCCGGGTAGCGCGCAGCGCGCCATTCGGAGATCAGTGCCGTGATCAGGTGGCGTGTCGCCATCAGGTCGGCCACGATTTCCTGTTCGATGGCGGTCAGCGGCAGGGTCGCGTGGTAAGCCCCGACGAACTGCGCCGGCCCTTCGAAGGGATCGGTGCTGCCGGTCATATGGAAAGCTGCTGCAGTAGCGACCTCGCCGACCAGCGGCGCGTGCAGCATGTCGCCGAAGTCGATGATGCCCACGATGCGCTCATGGTCGCCGGGAGCGACCAGCACGTTGTAGAGGTGGTAATCGTTGTGGATGACCTGGGCCCGCACCGACGCGAGATGCGGCAGGACGTGTTCGGTGAAGCGCTGCATGAACGCTTCAGCGAGCGCGCGGCGCGGGGCATCCGGGACGCCATCGAGCTTGTCGCGCAGGCGGTGCGCTGCCGAAACGTTCCAGAGCAGGTTGTGCGTCGCCGCCGGGTGGACGAAATCGCGCAGCGCGAGATCCAGTTCGGCGAGCAGGGTCCCCATGCGCCGGCGCTGCGTGGCGGTGCGGGGCGTTTCCCGGATCTGGATCCCGTCGAGATAGCTCAGCATCCGCACCGTGGTGTGGGCGCCGCCGGCCAAGGCGACGCTGTCGCGCGTCGTGCCGCCCAGTGTCCGCAGCACGCGCGGCACCGGCAGGCCTGGCGCGACGCGGGCGATGTGGTCCAGCGCGGCGATCTGGAAATCGACCACGGCAACCGGCTCGGATGGATTGCTGATCTTGATGACATAGCGCGCGCCGTCCCCGGTCTCGATGCAGCAATTCTGGTCGCGCTCCCCGGCCAGCGGCTTGACGCTGCCGCTGATGCCGTAAAGGCGCCGCGCCAGGGCGGCCACTTCGTCCATGGGCAGGCTGGGCACCGCGGTGCTCAACGCGGCAGCCGCGATGGGATGGTTCTCCGGCTTCATGCGCTGCGTTTCAGTGTTGCGGCCTGGGGCTCGAATTCGATTCCCAGCAAACCGGGCAACTGGCGGATATCGGTCAGGCGGTTGACGCCATAGCCGTCGCACGCGGGTTCGTGGCCGCGGTCGATGAACGCCTTGGCCATGAAGCCCAGGTCGGAAGCGGTCATGAGGTCGTAACGGAAACTGGACGACACATGCATCATCTGCTCCGGGCCGCACCCAAGCTGGTCGAACATGTATTCGAACATCTGGGCGCGCGGCTTGTAGGCGCGCGCTTCCTCTGCGGTGTAGACGGCGTGGAACGGCGCCTTGAGGTGGGCCACGCTATGCGGAATCAGGTCGACCATCGAATTCGACAGGATCACCAGCGGCACGTGCGGAGCGATCGCCTCCAGCACCTCGACCACGTTCGGGTGCGGCTGCCAGGTGGGGACCGCATCGTACAAAGCGATCGCATCGGAGGGGCGGTATGCGATGCCATGCGCCTTGCACGCGCGCTGGATGGAATTGGCAACCACGTCAAAAAACGGTTTCCAGTCGCCCAGCACTTCATCCAGGCGGTAAAAGCGGAAGCTGTCCAGGAAAGCCTGCATCCGGTCAGCCGGAACCCGGTCCTGGAAGATCCTTTTCGCGGTCGGCCCCATTTCAAAGTTGATGAGCGTTCCATAGCAGTCGAAGCTGATGAATTTTGGTTTGAACGGCATTTGTTTGGTCTCCTACAGGTGAGAGGTTGGCTACAACTTGATGGATACAAGTGTATGGATCCCAGTGCAGGAGAGATGCTTTATTGCCGGGGGAACGAAGTGGTTTCCTTTTCAATCAGGCGGGTCCGCGGCATTTCCTGTGCCGCCCTGCGACGCATGCTAGACTGCGCGGCATGACACCGCTGGTCCTGATTCCCGGCTATATGCTGGACGACGCCTTATGGGATGGCATGCTGCCATTCTTGCCTTCCGAACTACCGCTGCATTTCGCCAGCCTGGCCGAAGGGGATTCCATTGCCGCCATGGCGCAAGCCGTGCTGGCCCGGTGTCCGCCGAAATTCAGCTTGCTTGGATTCTCGATGGGCGGTTACGTCGCCCGTGACATCGTGCGCCTGGCGCCGCAGCGCGTGCAAGCGCTGGCGCTGGTCGCCACGTCCAGCCGCGCCGATGCGCCGCTGCAGGCCGAACAGCGTGGCAAGGCGGCCCGCGCCACGCCGCTCGGGCCATTCCGTGGCCTGGGCCGCGCCGCCATCGCCCAATCGCTGCACCCCGACAATGCCGGCAACGAAGCGCTGGTGGCGCATGTGCGGGCCATGGGCGAGCGCCTTGGCCGCGAAGTCTTCGTGCGCCAGTCACTGATCGTGCGCGATGCGGATACGGCCCGCCTGGCCGATATCCGCTGTCCCACGCTGGTGGTCGCCGGCGCCGAAGACCAGCTGCGCAGTGCCGACGAGGCGCGCGAGCTGGCCGATGGCATTCCCGGCGCCCGCCTCGAGACTGTGCCCGGCGCCGGCCACCTGATCCCGCTGGAGCAGCCGCAGGCGCTGGCGGCGGCGGTCGCGCGCCATTTCTGCGCGCCGCCGGCCGAGGCAATGTAGTCAGGCCAGCTTGAAACGGCCCACCTGGCCGGTCAGGCGGGCCGCCTGATCCTGCATGGCGCTGGCAGCTGCGGCGGCCTGCTCCACCAATGCCGCATTCTGCTGCGTCACGTTATCGAGCTGCACGATCGCCTGGTTGACCTGCTCAATGCCGGCCGTCTGCTCGCTGCTGGCCGAAGCGATCTCCGACATGATGGACGTGACGCGCTGGATGCTGGCCACCACTTCATCCATGGTGCTGCCGGCCTGGTTCACCAGCTCGCTGCCCGCATGCACTTGCTGCACTGTGTTGTTGATCAAGTCCTTGATCTCGCCGGCGGCCTGCGCGCTGCGTTGCGCCAGGCTGCGCACCTCGCTTGCCACCACCGCAAAACCACGCCCCTGCTCGCCGGCGCGTGCCGCCTCCACTGCGGCATTGAGTGCCAGGATATTGGTCTGGAATGCGATGCCGTCGATGACGCCGATGATGTCGACGATCTTGGTCGAAGCCGCGTTGATCGATCCCATGGTCTGCACCACCTCGCTGACCACGCTGCCGCCGCGCGTGGCCACATCGGATGCGGTGGCAGCGAGCGTGCTGGCCGTGCGCGCATTGTCGGCGTTGTTGCGCACTGCGGACGTCAGCTGCTCCATGGAAGACGCGGTTTCTTCCAGCGTGCTGGCCTGGTGTTCGGTGCGCGTGGACAGGTTATGGTTTCCGGAAGCGATTTCCTGCGATGCCGTCGCAATGGTTTCCGTGCCATGGCGCACTTCGCTGACGATGCCGGCCAGGCTATCGTTCATGGCCTTCAAAGCCTTCAGCAATTGTCCCGCCTCATCCTCGCCATGGGCCTCGATGCGGCGGCTCAAGTCGCCATCGGCCACAGTCTGCGCAATCTGCACCGCCTCGGTCAGCGGCTTGACGATGGAACGCGTGGTCGTCCACGCAAAGCCCACCCCCAAAGCGACAGCCGCCAGGCCCAGCGTAACCAGCAAATTGCGGCCGCTGCGGTTGCCGGCCTGGATCTCGTCGCCAATGGTGTCCAGATACCGGTGCTCGGCCTCCGTCAACTCGTCCAGCGCGCCAAGGTAGGTGACGCGGCGGGCTTCCATGTCGATGAACAGGCGCTGCGCGGTTTCCATATCGCCGTCCGCCTTGGCTTTGTAAACCGCCTTGCGCTGGTCCACATAGGCCTTGCGGCTGGAGAGCACCTTCTCGTAGGCGCTGCGCGAGGCCGGGTTGACCAGGATTTTGCCCAGCAAGTCCTGGATCTCGGTGGCGCGGCCGGAAGCGGCAGCCATTTGTGCTTCGATGGATTTTTGCTGCGCCGGGTCGGACACCATATACGCCGCCGTGGTGCGCGCGGCATTGACTTCGACTACCTTCTGCCACTCTGCCACCAGGCGCTCGTTGCGCACGTTCTCTGCCACCAGCGCTTCGGTGTTCGCACTCGCGCTTTGCAGGCGCATGATGCCGACCACGGTCATCGCCGCCAGCAGCAACAGCACGACGGCGAAAGCCAAACCAAGGCGCGCCCCGATTCTCAAGTTCTTCATCGCGTTCTCCTCCGTGGGCGGGCATTAGGCGCTGCCCGCCTGTTATTTCGCGATGGTAAATCCAATCGAAAGGCTTGGGCGGAAAATGTGCGTGGCCTGCGGCGCAGCACGCACTAATACAACATGCTTGGCTGGAGTGCAAGGTTGTAAAAGCCTCCGCTGAACAGGATCCTGCCGTTGGCCAGCGGTGTGGCCTGGTACCGGTAGCGGTACAGCTTCATGCCCTCGCTGAAGGTGGCGCTTGACGGATCGTACAGCTCCGTCACTTCCGCCGGCTGGTAGCCTCCCGGGTTGCCGCCGAAGACAAGGATCCTGCCGTCAGGAAGATGGTTCATTGAGATGTCTTGCGCGCGGCCCCAATACATGGGGGTGCCGGCGCTGAAGCTGGCGCTGGCTGGATCGTAAAGCAGGGTGCTGGACGATTTTTCGACAGCCGATCCACTGCTGTCCATGACCGCGCCGCCGGCCAGCAGCACTTTGCCATTCCGCAGCAGGATGGCCTGGTGCATGTAGCGCGCAGCCGGCAAGGCTCCGGCTGCAGTGAACTGGCCGCTGGCGGGGTCGTAGATTTCCACCATGGTTGGCCGGATCCACTGCGGGTCCTGGGCGTAGGACACGTAATCCATGACCTCGCCGCCCGCAAACAGGATGCGCCCATCGGCCAGCACGGTGGCAGTGGCGCTGGTATCCGTGCGGCCGGGGGCGGGCATCGTTGCGCCTGCACTCGCGGTCCGCGTCACCGGGTCGAAGATTTGCGTGGCCCGTACCGGTGGGTAGTAGGTGTTGACGTTACCCCAGGCATTGACGAATTGCTGGCCGACTGCGGTGGTGCCGCCGGCAATCAGGACTTTGCCGTCCGGCAGGGAAAACAGGAAAGGGTCGGCGCGCGCCGTAATGATGGTGGTGCCCAGCGACTCGAACACCCCCTTCGCCGGGTCGTAGATCTCGGACGACAATTCAGGGGTGTTGCTGGCCGTCCTGCCGCCCGTCAGCAGCACGCGGCCGTCTTTCATCAGCACGGCACGGTGTCCGGAACGGCCGGCCCGCAGGTTGCCGGTGCGGCTGAAACTATTGGTGGCGGGGTCATAGATTTCCGCGGACAGCCAGGCTTCCGCTTGCGCCCCCTGGCCGCCGGCGATCAGTACGCGGCCATCGGCCAGCCTGGTGGCCGTATGGCCGGCGCGGTTGTACAGCGCCGTGCCAGTCGGGGTCCAGTTGCCAGTGGCGGGCTTGACGGTGAGCAGGGCAGGATTCGAGTCCAGGACCACACTGCCGGACTTGGAACGGACAAAATAGCTCGCGCCATTGTCGGCCAGCGTCGCCTTGGGCAGCAGGTAACTGCTGGTGGTTGCATTGAGGATGGCGGTATACGTGCCGCCGGCAGGCTTGCGGTACCACTGGATTCTCCATTTGCCGGCCGGCGGCATGGAAGTGAAAGTGGCTGGCTGGCCTTCTTCGACCGTGACGTCCTGCGGCTGGGTGGTGTACGCCGGCGTTGGCCCGGCCAGCGCGGCGCCGGCGGTCAATGTGGCGAGCAGGAACAAGCCACACGGCGCCAGGTGTCGGAATAGTGTTTGCATGATGGCGCCCTCATGAAAGTGTGCGGGAGTGCACAAGCCATTGTAGGCGCCTTGGCGGCAAGAAATTGTTAAACTGGTTAATTGTGTTGCTTTAAAGCATCACATCAGGATGACGTCGTA
>CBFGQI010000189.1:0-7834 GCA_965650885.1 uncultured Oxalobacteraceae bacterium | reverse complement strand
CCCCACTGCCCTTCGGCGCCTTTGCCCTGCCCATCGTCGCGGCCATTGCGCACGGTAGAATCGCCGATCAGGATCAGGGAAGGCAAGGCCGGGTTGGCCGGTTCCGGCAGCACGATCTGCGCGCGCGCCGGGTCGGTATTGACGGCTGCCGGCAGCGGCGCGCCTGGCGGTTGCTGGGCGCACCCTGCGATCAGGATGGCCGTGGTGGCTGCGCACACGAGCGCTTTGAAGTGGCGGTTCATGCGGATCATTCTAAGCGAGTGTCTTTCGGGCTAAGCGATACTCTTATAAAGAATCAAGAAAATGAGCAATCTGATCGAAAGAATGGGCCGACAATCAACTTCCCTTTTCAGCCCAGGCAAACCAAAGATGAAACGATTGACCACTTGCGCCATGCTGTGCGTGGCGCTCTCCCTCTCCAGCGCCGCCCAGGCCCAGATCGGCAAGCGCTTCCCGTCCGAACGCAAGGTCGTCAAGGATCCGGTAACCGGCACCATGCTGACCTTCCTGACCAGCCAGCCCGCCGGCGACTCCAAGATCTACCCCACCCATCCCCAATGGACTTCGGACGGCCAGTGGCTGGTATTCCGCTCCAACCGCGTGCGCGGCGAGGCGATGGCGGTCAACGAGCAGACCGGCGACCTGGTGCAGGTCACCGAGGGCGGCTACGTCGGTATGCTGAACCTCGCCCGCAAGTCGATGAAGCTGCTCTTCATGCGCAAGGACAGCACGCCTGGCAGGCTGCAGATCGTGGAAGTGGACCTGGCGCGCGTGCTGGCCGACAGCAAAGCAGGGGCCATGCAGCCGGCCGCCAGCTACCAGCGCGTGGCCGGCACCACGCCAGCCGAACTGGAAGCCGGCGGCGATATGGCGCTCGATGCGGACGAGGAATGGGTCTATTTCCGCATCGGCAAGGAAGCTGCGGCGCCCCACCTCAAGCCGGGCACCAAGATCGAACCGAACTTCGGTCCCCGCAATATGGGCGCCGGCCCCAACGGCATCGCGCGCATGAACCTGAAAACCGGCGAGATCCGCCATGTGGTGTCGGTGCCGTTCCAGATCGGCCATATCCAGGCCAACCTGTGGCAGCCCGGGGAGATCGTGTTCTGCTGGGAGACCGGCGGCAAATCGCCGCAGCGCACCTGGACCGTGCAGGCGGACGGCAGCGGCTTGCGCCCGCTCTACCCGGAAGCGCCTTACGAGTGGGTGACCCACGAGGCGGTGATCACGAAAGATGAAGTGGCGATGGCCATCATGGGCCACCGGCCGGTGCCGGGCGGCGGCGGCGGTGTCGATGCGCCTGCGACCGGCGTCTATGGCGCCAATCCCGGCCAGGATGCCGGCTGGGGCAATGCGGGCACCCGCGAAAAGCCGACCGGACTGGCCATCGTCAACCTGCGCACGCGTGAAATGACCATCGCCGGCCAGACGCCGTCCGGCAGCGGCTTATGGCACGTGCACGGCTCGCCCGACGGACGCTTCGCGGTAGGCGACGATTTCAGCCGCAGCCTTTACCTGATCGACCGCCGCACGCGCGAAATGATCATGCTGACCACCGGCCACAAGACCACGGCAGCCGACCACCCGCACCCGACCTTCAGCGCCGACGGCACCCGTATCCAGATCCAGTCGGCCATGCTGTCGGCCGATGGCCGCGCGATGAATATCGTGGTGGTGCCGGTGCCGGAAGAATGGCTGAAGCGCAAATGACGCGCCTCAGCGCCGCGCCAGGCGAGCGGCGCCAGGCCGCTTTACAACATGGACTCACCGTGAAAACACTTTTGCCCCTGCTCCTGTCGGCCAGCAGCCTGCTGGCGCAAGCCGTAGAACTGCCCTTGTGGCCCGAAGGCGTGCCTGGCGCGCGCGACATCGGTGCCGAAATGCGCAAGGACGGCTACATTTCCAACACCAGCGTACCGGCCCTGACCCTCGTCCCAGCGGCGATCGACCGCCCGAACGGCACCGCCGTCATCATAGCGCCCGGTGGCGGCTATGTGCGCCAGTCCGCCGCGCGCGAAGGCTACCAGTATGCCAACTGGCTCAGCACCCTCGGCGTCACCAGCTTCGTGCTCAATTACCGCATGCAGGAGTTCGGCCACCCCGCCCCGCTGCAGGACGTGCTGCGTGCCGTGCGCCTGGTGCGTTCGCGCGCCGCCGAATTCGGCATCGACCCGAACCGCATCGGTGTGATGGGCAGTTCGGCCGGCGGCCATCTGGCGGCCAGCGCCGGCACGCTGTTCAACCATCCGGCAGGCCGCACCGGCGCCGCGCTCGACGCCACCAGCGCGCGGCCGGATTTCCTCATGCTGATGTACCCCGTCATCACGCTGGACGGCCCCGCCGCCCATATGGGTTCGCGCAAGGCCCTGCTGGGCGCGACGCCCACGCCGGAGCTGGTGCAGCTGATGTCGCTGGAGCGCCAGGTCGACGCCCAGACCCCGCCCACCCTGCTGATCCACACCCAGGCCGACCAGTCGGTGCCCGTCGAGAACAGCATCCTGTTCTACCAGGCCTTGACCCGCAACAAGGTACCGGCCGAAATGCTCTTGTTCGAACAAGGCCCGCACGGCATGGGCATGCGCGATAACCTGGGCAACGCGTCGGCCTGGCCCAGGCGCGCCGAAGAATGGCTGCGTGCGCGGGGCCTGCTGGCGGCGCCTGCGCCTCAGGCGAAATAGAACATCGGCTGCAGCGGCCATTCGCGGGGGCGGTTGCCGGGCACAGTCTCCATCAGGTCCGCCATGTAGTCCCACCACTTCTTCATGACCGGCTGTTGCGGCAGCGCTTCGGCCCGGTGGCCGGGCTTGAGCTTGAGTACCGCGAACAGGTGCAGGGTTTCCTCGTCGAGGAAAATCGAGTAATCGTAGATGCCGGCCTCGCCCAGCGCCCGGGCCAGGTCCGGCCACAGTGCGTCGTGGCGCCGGCGGTACTCTTCCACCGTGCCGGGTTTCAGCTTCATGCGGAAAGCGCGTGTCTCGCTCATGTCTTGTCCTGCTCCTCAAAACTTTTCTTCGATGGGTCTTCCTTCGGCGGCGCGGGCCGGACGATGAAACTTCCCTGCGGCAGGCCGCGCACGGCGCCGCCATCCTCCATCTCGACCGGGGTGCCCAGCGCCAGGCGGCTGTTGCTGAAGCTCCAGTCACGCACGTCATACAGGTGGCCGCCCTTGGCAGCCTGGATATCCAGACGGTCAAGGCTGAAGCGCTGCAAAGGGGCTTCCTTGTAGCCGCTGACCTCGAAGGCGGTGGCGGCGCCGGTGGCCTTGATGTTCCAGATCTTCACGTCATGGAAGCGGGCCATGCCTTTTTCGCGCGGCACCGGTGTCGCCAGTACTTTCCAGTATGGCGGCACATCCTCGACCTCCGGCGGGATGGTGGCATAACTGTAGCTCGGGTTCCAGTTCATGGTGATGCGCAGCACTACCGGGATGTCCTTCATCGTGAAGTCGTGCAGCCGAAGGTTTTCGCCGAAGCCGCCGCGCGTATGCGCGGACTTGAACAGGATGCCGACAGGGACATTGCCTTCCACCGTGATGTTGTAGGCTTCCACGTTGCGGAAGCCGCCTGCGGTCTCGCTGCCGAAGGTAATGCCGGCGGCGCCGTCGCGCACGATGGCGTTGCGGATGATGACGTCTTCCGTCGGCCGCGCCACGCGCTGGCCGTCGGCGTCGCGCCCGGCTTTCATGCAGAGGGCGTCGTCATTGACGGCGATGTCGGCATTCTGCACCAGGACCTTGCGCGAGGAGTCGATATCGATGCCGTCGGTCGACGGTCCGCGCCCGCCTTCGTTGTTGCGGATGGTGACGCCATCCACGGTGACGTCTTCGGAATAGCAGATGTGCAGGGTCCAGAAACCGGAGCGGCGCAGCAACAGGCCGCCGCCGATCCTCACGCTCCTGCTGTCGAATACCTGGACCAGGCGCGGGCGGCGCGCATCGTAATCGGAAGCCCAGCGCAGGCCGCGCGGTTCGTATTGCCTGCGCAGCGTCCAGTAGCTGTCCCAGAACACCTTGCCGTCGCCGTCAATGGTGCCCTCGCCTTCGATGGCCGCGCCCTGCTGGCCGTAGATGTTGACCAGGGCGGCCGGCCAGTGCATTTCGATGCCGGCAATTCGGGTCGGCAGGACCGGGTAGTCTTCCAGCCGCTGCGAGCCAAGCAGGGTGACGCCCTTGCCGATGCGCAGCGTCACGCTGGATTTGACGAAAATGGAGCCGGTCAGGTAGGTGCCGGGGCGGAAGGTGACAACGCCGCCGCCTTTGCCCGCCACGGCATCGATGGCGCGCTGGATCGCCTGCGTGTCGAGCGTGACGCCATCGCCTTTGGCGCCAAAATTGGCGGCGTTCGCGTCGCCGCCGGTGGCGTCCGCACCCGCAGCATGCGCCGCGCCGCAAGCGAACGCCATCACAAGCAAGACAAACAGCGCCGCCGTCAGCGCACGGATCGCGGCAGCCTGGCCGGCGGGTGCACGGCTGTCAGGCGCACGGGCGGCGCCGTCGCCGGCAGCGGCGGTGTGCGCCAGCACGGCTTAAACGATGCCGCTGCTGCTGGCGCCCGCCTTGGCCGGACGGCGCGCTGCCGCCTGCTCGCGGTAACCGGATGCGCGGTAAGCCGCCACCGGATCGATGGCGCCCCCCGAACGCAGGCGCGCCATGGCCAGAATCGGGCTGACATCGGTGCGGTACGCATGCTTCAGCGTTTGCGCCGACTGCAGCACGTCGTTCGCTTCCTGGTATTGGCGCAGCGCGGTGCGGTCCACCAGCGCGGCCTGCACGAATGCGCGCTGCACTTCCGCCGCACTGTTCATCAGGCTTTCGATCGGATCGGTCACATTGTGCGACTGGTCCAGCATGTAGGCCGGGCGCAGCGACGCGTCGCGCTGGGTGGCATCGGCCAGTTCGTTAAACACGAGGAACAGCTGGAACGGATTGATGCTGCCCGAATCCAGGTCGTCGTCGCCGTACTTGCTGTCGTTGAAGTGGAAGCCGCCCAGTTTGCCGAACTGCGCCAGGCGCGCCACGATCATCTCGATATTGGTGTTGGGCGCATGGTGGCCAAGGTCGACCAGGCATTTCGCCTTTTCGCCCAATTGCTGCGCGCAGGCGAAACTGGTGCCCCAGTCCGCGATGGTGGTCGCGTAGAAGGCGGGTTCGAACAGCTTGTGCTCGATGAACACTTGCCAGTCGGCCGGCAGCGCGCCGTAGATGTCGCGCATGCTGTCCAGGTAGCGTTCCAGCGCACCACGCAGGTTGTGCTGGCCGGGGAAGTTGGCACCGTCACCTACCCACACCGTCAGCGCCCTGGAGCCAAGCGCCTTGCCCAGTTCGATGCATTCGATATTGTGCGCCACGGCCTGGGCGCGTGCCTCCGCGCTCTGCGCCGTCAGGCTGCCATATTTGTAGGTGTGGGCCTGGCCCGCCTGGTCCTGGAAGGTATTGGAATTGACCGCGTCGAAACCAAGCCCGTAGGAGGCCGCCAGTTCGCGCAGCGCTTTCGGGTCGTCGGTCCTGTCCCAGGGGAAGTGCAGCGATACGGCAGGCGTGGCGCGCGTCAGCTGGTGGATCACGCCGCAGTCTTCCATCTTCTCGAACACGTTGCGCGGCTCGCCCTTGCCGGGGAAGCGGGCAAAGCGCGTGCCTCCGGTACCCACGCCCCAGCTGGGCAAGGCCACGGCGAAGGTTTGCGCCGCCGCGGTCAGCTGCTCGATATCCACGCCGCGCCGCGCCAGCATGCCGCCCAGGGCGGCATAGTCGGCATCCAGGTTGGCCTGCAGGGTGGCGTTATGGGCCGCCACCTGGTCCCGGCTGATTACTGCACTCATCATGTCTCCTTGTTTTTCGGGCGGGCTGCCTATCGGGTGAAGGCCGCCGCGTTGCCAGCGTCGACGTTGAGCACATTGCCGGTGCTCTTGCCTGCCTTCTCGCTGGCCAGGAAGTACACCGCCTCCGCGATGTCTTCCGGCAGCACGCTGCGCTTCAGCATGCTGCGGTCGCGGTAGAAGGCTTCCACGTCGTCGGCATCGATCTTGTTCGATTGTGCCCGTTCCTGCTTCCATTTGCCATCCCAGATGCGCGAGCCACGGATCACGGCATCCGGATTGACCACGTTGACGCGGATCCCGTGCGGCGCGCCTTCCAGGGCTACGCAGCGCGCCAGGTGGATTTCCGCCGCCTTGGCGGTGCAGTAGGCGGAGGCACCGGCCGAGGCGACCAGGCCATTCTTGCTGGCGACGAAGACCATGCTGCCGCCCAGTTTTTGCTGCTTCATGATGCGGAAGGCGCCGCGGCTCACCAGGAAGTAGCCCTTGACCAGGATGTCCTGGTTGCGCTGCCAGATTTCCAGGGTGGTGTCCTCGAGCGGTGCCGACGAGGCAATGCCGGCATTCGAGACCAGCAGGTCCACCCCGCCGAAGCGCAGCGCGGACTCGCGCAGCACCGCTTCCACCGCCTGCTCGCTGGTGACGTCGGCCAGGATGCTGGCCACGTTATCCTTGCCGGCCACCTTGGCCAGCGCCTGGTGCGCGCCTTCCAGTGCCTCCTTGTCGATATCGGTCAGCAGCACGCACGCGCCTTCCTGCAGCAGCTGGCGCGCCACCGCCTGGCCGATGCCGCCGGCGCCGCCCGTCACCAACGCGATGCGGCCGGCCAGCGATTTCGGTTTCGGCATGCGCTGCAGCTTGGCCTCTTCCAGCAGCCAGTATTCGATGTCGAACGCTTCCTGCTCCGGCAGGCCGACGTAGCTGTCGACGCCATTCGCACCGCGCATCACGTTGATCGCGTTGACATAGAATTCGCCGGCGATGCGCGCGGTGGCCTTGTCCTTGGCGAAGGACAGCATGCCTACGCCCGGGATCAGGTAGATGATTGGGTTGGCGTCGCGCACCGCCGGGCTGTTGGCGCGCTTGCAGCGCTCATAGTAGGCGGTGTAATCGCCGCGGTAGGCTTCCAGCCCGGCGTCCAGCCCGGCCACCAGCGCTTCGAAGTCGGGCCGGGCCGGATCGAAATCGATCACGTACGGACGGATCTTGGTGCGCAGGAAGTGGTCCGGGCAGGAGGTGCCCAGGGCCGCCAGCGGCTTCAGGTCGCGGCTGCAGACGAATTCCAGCACCGCGTCGCTGTCGTCGAAGTGGCCCAGCTTGAACTCGGTCTTGCTGATCTTGCCGCGCAGGACGGGCATCAGCCGCGCAGCCAGGTCCGCGCGCTCCTGCGCCGCCAGCGGCGCGATCGCGGCGCCGCCGAACACCGGCTGCCGCACGTTCGCCGCCAGCCATTCCTCGGCGCGCTTGATGATGGCCAGCGTGGTTTCGTAGCAGCCCTTGGCGCTGTCGCCCCAGGTGAACAGGCCATGGCCCTCGAGGATGATGCCTTTCAGTTCAGGCTGGCTTTTCGACAGTGCTTCCAGTTTCAGCCCCAGGTCGTAGCCTGGACGCTGCCAGGGCAGCCAACCCAGTTCGCCCTCGAAGATTTTCTGGGTCAGCGCCCTGCTGTTGGCGCAGGCGGCGATGGCGATCACCGAGTCCGGGTGCATGTGGTCGACGTGCTTGCGGTCGATGTAGGCGTGCAGCGGCGTGTCGATCGAGGCCGCGCGCGGGTTGAGGTTGAAGGTGCAGTGCGGCAGGTAGCCCACCATCTCGTCTTCGTGTTCCAGGCCGCGGTAACGCTGCTTGAGCGCTTGCAGCTTGTCCATGTAGAGGGTGGAGAAGCCGTCGATCTTGATGCTGCCCAGGTCACCGCCGGAGCCTTTGACCCACAGCACCTCCACCTGGGCGCCGGTCAGCGGGTCCTCCATCATCACCTTGGCCGACGTATTGCCGCCACCGAAATTGGTGATGCGCAGGT
>CBFGQI010000188.1:0-7954 GCA_965650885.1 uncultured Oxalobacteraceae bacterium | reverse complement strand
TTCGGCGCGTTGAAGTCGACCAGGTCGCCGATCTTGTATTCATTATCCGGATCGGAGTTTTCTTCCAGCGTGGCACGCGACACCGCCTGCACCAGGTCCGGATTGCGCGGGCCGAAGGCGTCACCCGCAGCCAGTTCAAACACCTTGTGCGTGCCTTCGGGCAGGCCAATCAGCAGCGCTTCCAGGTTCGGCGCCAGCTGGCCCTGGCCCAGCATCAGCGTGGCAGGGTTGCCTTCGAAAGTGGAAACGATATTGGTGCCATCCATGGAGGCGAGACGGTAATGCAGGGTGAGGTAGGCCGAAGCAGTGACGACGTTAGGCATGGAAACAACTCTGGTGACGGGCAAACACGTATTGTAATCCTTTGGCCTGTCACCGTCCTTCAATTTGCTGCCACAGTTCGACAAATCGCAGCTCACCAGCTTGCAGTTCCTGCTTGCTTAGTTTCTCAGCAACTCCTGTTCGAGCAAATGCTACTAAGCTTCCCCTATCATTGAACCGTTCAGCGACAAGGCTCCATGCGTAGGCTTCGACTGGGCTGCCAGCTTGCGCATAACGCAATGCCTGCGCTCCTGCAACCACGGTATAACCACCAGCGATTGCGGACGCAAAATGACGATCTGCAATGGCCATGGAATTCTTATTGTTCCAGTCGTATGCTGGATCACGTTCCAATGCGCTAGACTCATGAGCAAACTGTTCGCCCAATTGAATCATTGCATATACATCGCCGCCCTTGGCTAACGCGGTTAATTGCGCCAAGTTCATCGTGAAATATTCCGGTGGTGTCATGTATTTTCCAGACATCCGCTTCCGGCGAAGCTCACGGCGATAATTCATTTCATGGGTGGTTTCAGGCACATATTGCCCAAATGGAGAAACTACCCCATTGGTAGTTTGCTGTCTTCGCCCTTCATTAATGTGTGGCGTAATCTCTTCCCGCTTAGGCGGCACTTCCGCAATTTGCACTTCAGGCTGTTTTCGCCATCCCCACAAGGAGATCAAAAAGATTGCTAGTACGACG
The DNA here is from genome assembly GCA_965650885.1 of uncultured Oxalobacteraceae bacterium. Lineage (GTDB taxonomy): Bacteria > Pseudomonadota > Gammaproteobacteria > Burkholderiales > Burkholderiaceae_D > Rugamonas. The sequence goes on along the minus strand of CBFGQI010000188.1, from coordinate 6,930 downwards.
AGCTTCCACATGGTCTTTACGGTAAAAAAGGGCGCGCCGGCGCGCCCTTCATTAAATCAACTAAGGACAAGTTCCCAAGGTTTGACCAGTCGCAGCGGCCTGCCATGCCGCATGTGCCGGGCAATAGTCTGGGACAAAGCTTTGCACGCAGTACCCTGAGCTCGTGTACGATTTCGTTGGATATTGCTGGAGAGTGCTGCCAGACGGGCAAGTGGGTTCGGCATATGGATCAGCCGGGGAACGCCAGACAGACGCATAATTTGCGTAGATTTCCAGAGACCCATCGTCATTAATGATGAGGTAATTTGCCATATTCAATGGACGTCCGCCGGTCTGAGAGGTCCAGTTCCAGGTGCCGCTCTGGTTGTAAATCACAAAGTTCCCATCATTCTGCATGCGCGCGTACCAGCCGCTCGAACCAGTACTCCATATTGCTCGAGAAGTAGATGGCGAGACTTGATAGACAACGAAGTTTCCGTCACTCTGCATCACGGCATTATAACGCCCATTTGCAGATGTCAAATATTCGCCTTTTTGCAGATTTTGCTCCGCCATCAGCTTATTCCCAGCATTTGCAATTGAAAACTGCAATAAGCCCAATGCGAGCGCTACCATCTCTTTCTTCAAGATTACCCCCATTTCGTTAAGGTTAAGTTTCGTACTGAAGAGACCGCATACTATCAGGGAATTAATTACAAAAAACTCTCCAAAAGTAACCATTGAAGTGTGAAAACTGCCCTGCAACATTGTTAAATCACACGAGATGCAAATTTAAAAATCTTGGCCCAAACCATATCGTGCGGCGAGTTCATTGGTTGCTTCTTTAACGACAGTTAATATATTTCAATTTAAAACCTACCTTATTTCAGCTACTTCCCTTTACGCGGTAGTACCGACTAAGTTTTCATCAAGTTGTGCGTATCTGATTGCAACTCTACTGTTCCTGATGCCCGAATTCAGAAGCCGACGCTTACTATGCCAAGACACAATCGGCCGACGTGTTACCATATTCCCCTTTACCAAGAGACAGAAGTAACCATGCAGTCTTTTCGCCGTACTCCTCCCTCCCTCGCAATGTTGCTAGGCTTCGGCATCGTGGCCTTTGCAGTTATGTTTTGGCGTTGGGGCGGGACAGTGGAAGATTCCCTACATTATTTTGAAACTGCCCAATGGCTGCGAGGCGATGTCCCTACAAGCGAACTTGTAGCTCCATTCCCATATCGAATTGCCGTGCCAGCGCTGGCTGCAGCCATTCCTGGTGATGTTCGAAATAACTTTGCGCTCGTCAATTGGGCCAGCATGGCGCTTGCGGCCTGGCTAATGGCTCTGACTGCAATGCGCCTCGGCCTGAGCGAACGGCGATCTATAGGAGCGGGCCTGCTCATGTTGGTGGCAGTGCCAACTTTTTGGTACGCACCGTACTTGTTAGTTGATCCCGGCGCAATCTGCGCGCGCGCAGCCTTCGTGTTAGCGATAGTCAGCGGCCAACCTTGGCTTGCTGTCATTGCGGGCTTGGCAGCAACGGCAATTCGCGAAGAAAACATACTGTTGTTGGGTTGGTTGTTCGCAATGCGAACTATTGTGCCGCTGTCACCTACTTTGCCAGGTCTTGGCCTATTCGGGACACTGGCGCGTCCGCCTAAGCTCGATACCTTGCCTGTATGGGCCCCTCTTGCCGCCCTGGCAATGGCTGTCACTTGGCTGCTGGTGGTGCGCTGGTGGTTAGTGCAAGGCCTGTCTAGCTACGTATGGGCACCCAGTTTCCATACTTTACTAGCGGCATTGGCGGACAAGCGTTCACTGCTCTCCCTCGCCAGTGCGGCCCTGCTCGTGTTGCCGCTGGCCGTGCTGGGCTGGCGCCACGCACCGCCCGCGTTGAAGCCCATCCGCAGCCTGCTGCTGTTGATGGCGCTGCCGCCCATGTACGCGGCGCTATGCGTGCGCGTCGAAGGACGCGCCATCTGGAGCCTGTACCCCTTCCTGCTGCCATTCGCCGTCTGCTGGCGACCAAAGGCGGCAAAATAATGACGCGGCATGATGTTTTTGGCAATTGACAAATCATCATGCAACAAAGATACTCCCGCGAATGATTGAGCTGAGCAACATTCGCAAGACTTATCGCCAGGGCGGCAGTCATATCCACGCGCTGGATGGAATCGACCTCCACATCGCCCAGGGCGAGTTCGTTGCGGTGATGGGGCCTTCCGGCTCCGGCAAATCGACCTTGCTCAATGTCCTGGGTGGCCTGGATCGCCCCGACAGCGGCCGCTATCGCCTGGCGCAGGATGAAATCAGTGCGCTCGACGACGATGCCGCTTCCGACGTGCGCAACCGCCGAATCGGTTTCGTGTTCCAGTCTTTTCATCTGTTGCCGCGTCTGAGCGTGCTCGAAAATGTGTTGCTGCCGCAGCGCTATGCGCGCAACGCCGACCCGCAGGCACCGCACCGCGCCACCCAACTGCTTGAGCGCATTGGCTTGGGACAGCGGCTGCACCATCTGCCAGGGCAACTCTCCGGCGGCCAGCTGCAGCGGGCCGCCATCGCGCGGGCCTTGCTGAACCAGCCTGCTTTGCTGCTGGCAGACGAACCCACCGGCAATCTGGACTCCAGCAGTGCGGCCGACGTCATGGCATTGCTGCGCGAATTGCATGCCGGGGGCCAGACGCTGGTGCTGGTCACTCATGATCCGGACATCGCTGCCGCCGCGCAGCGCACTATCCTTCTGCGCGACGGCCGCATTGACGCCGGTCACGCATGAAGCAGCGGAACCTCGCCGTTTTGTGCGCCATCCCTGTGCTGGCTGCAGTGATTGCCGCCGCTGTCAGCCTGGCCAAGCCATCGGCCGCTCCGTCCGCCGCCATGCCGCCCGCTAGCACCGCAGCGGCAGTCAATACCGGCGTGCGGCCAGTCCTGTTGACCGGAGAAGTGGAAGCCCTGGATTCGCAAACGATTTATGTGCCGCCTTCGAACAGTTCCCCTATCGTCCTGCGCAATTTCGTGGCCGAGGGCAGCCAGGTCAAGGCTGGCGATGTCGTGTTGCGGATCGAAACCAGCGGCGCCGCCAATATCGACAATTTGAAGGCCGAATTGGAACGCGCCCGCGCGCGTGCCGAAAAAGAGGCCACCAACCTGGAGGTTGCCGCTATCGAAGCCGAAAAGGCGCTGGTCAGCGCCAAGGCGGCGCTGGACAAGGCCAGGATCGATGCGACATTGCCCAAACAGCAGGTGGGGGCTTTGAATTTCGACCGCTATCAGGCCGAATTGGACCGCGCCACACGCGATCTGGTCATCAAGCAGGAGAGCCTGCACAATGCCCGCCTGGCTGTGGTCCGCCGCAAGGAAGACGGCGCACTCGAAGTGAAGAAGTCGCAGATCAACCTGGCTTACCAGATTGCCCAGCTGGCGCAGGCGGAAGTACGCGCCGAGCGTGACGGAGTGGTGGTGCACGGTTACAGCCGCTGGCGCGGCGAACGCCTGGACGAGGGCTCCACCGCGTGGCCTGGCAATGAGGCCGGAGTGGTGTTGGGCGAGGGCCGAATGGGCGTAACCGCCTGGGTGCTGGAAGCGGACCGTCCCTACCTGCAGGACGGCCAGGAGGTCAGCTTGCGCTTCGATGCGCTGCCGGTCGCGGCGTTGGACGGCAGGATCGCATCCATCACGAGCGCGCCGGAAGCCCGTACCCAGTGGGGCCTGGGGCGTTATTTCCGGGTCAGCATCGAGCTGCCGGAAAACCATGGTTTGCCGCTGGTGGCGGGAATGAGCGCGCTGATCGAGCCGCAGACACGGAATTCGGCAGCGCCGGTTGCGCCGCCCGTTGCCGCTCCCGCTGCGCCTGCCACGCTGTCGATCGAAGGCGAAATCGCATCGCGTCTGGTGATGCCGGTAGCGCCACCCACCATCCCCTTTGTGTGGCAATTCAAATTGGCCCGTCTGGCGCCCGAAGGCATGATGGTGGAAGCGGGGCAGCCCATCGCCGTGTTCGAATCGAGCGAGGTGACCAATCAACTGATCAACCAGCAAGGCCGGTTGAAAGAGCGTGAGCGCGCCCTGGAAAAATTGATTCTGGACCAGGCGGAAGCGGATCGTGCGGGCCAGCTGGCGCAGGCTGAAGCCCAGAGCAATGCCGAGAAGGCCGAGCGCAAGGCCAGTCAACCGAAGGAATTGATACGTCGTGTCGACTACGACAAACTGGTGATCGAGCGCGCGGAAAAGTCGGAGCTGACCAGGCTTGGGCGCTCCCAGTACGAGGCGCAGCGGCGTGCCCGCCAAGCCGAGCGCACCGATCTTGAATCGGAAGTGGGGCAATTGCGGACGCAGATCGCGGCATTGCTCAAGGGGCAGGCAGCACTGTCGGTGCTGGCGCCGCACCGGGGCCTGGTGCTGTACCGGACCAATTTCAACGGCGAGAAATTCAATATCGGCTCCCAGATCTGGATGGGGCTTTCGGTTGCGACGCTGGCCGATCCGGAACAACTGTGCGTCAATGCCAAGGTGCCCGAAGCGCAGGCGGCGGGCGTCCATGTGGGCCAGGGCGCCCGTGTCACCGTTTCCGGCGCGCGCCAGGCACTGCCGGCGAAGGTCAGCGCACTGGGCCGCGCCTTCCACAGCAAATCGGCGGCGCAGCCGACTGTCGTGCGCGATATCGAGCTGCAATTCGACGCGCCGCCCAAGGATCTCAAGCCGGGTGCCATCGTCCAGGTGGAACTGCTGCCGGCTGCTGCGCGCCAGATCGCGTCCACCTCAGGCAAGCCATGAAAGAAACGATGCCGCCCTCTCATCAACTGCCCGCCAGCGCGGCCTATGGCGCCGCTTTGTTGGTCGCGGCTGCATTGCTGTCCGCTTGCGATGCGACACCGTCGGCGGTGGCCAGCCCCAGCGAGACGCTCGCTGCGCGAACATGGAATGAAACCCTGGATGCGGAGGGCGAGATCAAAGCTGCCGCCAACACGCCGCTGGCCGTGCCTGGCAGTGGCTGGTCCAGCCGCGTGCTGGTGGAAATGGTGGCCGATGGCAGCAGCGTCAAAAAGGGCCAGGTGGTGGCGCGTTTCGATGCGCCACAAGTACGCATGGAATTGAGCCAGGCCGAATACGAACTCTTGCGCAAAGCCCTGGCGGAAGAGGCAAGCCGCCGGAACGCGGATGTCGAACGCGGCGTCCTGGCGGGCGAGCGCGCCAAAGTCGAAGACGATCTCGGCCTGAGCCAGCGCTATGCCAAAGTCGATTTGAGCGTATTCGCCAAAAATGTCATTCTCGATGCCTTGGCCGATGCCGGCTTTCTCACCACGAAACGCGGCTACCTGGACTGGAAGGGAAGCCAGGCCCAGGCGCGAACCGCTGCGCAGGAAGCGGTTTTGCACTCCCAGCGCGACAGCGTGCAGCGGACTGCCGTGCAAAAGCGCGAGAGCCTGGAGTCCCTGGAGTTGCTGGCGCCGCATGATGGCGTATTTCTGCAGGCCGCACGCTGGGATGGCGCCAAGGCGCAAGTCGGCGCCAATCAGATGGCCGGTGAAGCATTCGGCGTCATCCCGAACCTGGACCAACTCGTAGCTCGCTTCAGCGTGGCCGAGGGGCAAGCCTACGGTCTCAAGGCAGGGATGCCCGTGCGCGTGCGCCTGGCTGGCACCGGCACCGAACTCGATCTGGCTGTGACAAGGGTCAGTAACAGCGCCAGCACCATCTCACCCGATTCGCCCGTCAAGTACACCGAATTTGACGCCGCCATCGGAACCGATGCCGCGCGCCGGCTTGGACTGAAACCCGGGCAGGCGCTGCGCGGTACGGTTTGGCTGGTGGCACGGAAATCGGCCCTGACCGTGCCGAACGTCGCGCTGGTACAGGAGGACGCTTCCTACTTCGTGTACACCGACGAGGGGGAACGGCAAGTCAAGCATAAAATCGAGTTGGGCCAGCGCGGCCCGGTGCGCAGCGAGGTCAAAAGCGGCCTGGCGCCCGGTGCGCGCATTATCCTGGTTCCACCTGCGGACAAAAAGACATGAACCGCGCATTGATACTGGAAGCGGTCGCCGAACTGCGGCGGCGCAAATTGCGTACCGGCTTGACCTTGCTGGGCATGGTCTTCGGGGTCGCTGCCATTGTGGCCATGCTGGCGGTGGGCGAAGGCAGCAAGCGTGAAGCGCTTCGCCTTGTGGCTGAACTCGGGCTGGACAACGTGCTGGTCGAGAGCAAGGCGATCGAAGCGGAGCAGTTGAAGGAAGTGCGTGCCCGCTCGCTGGGACTGTCCGCCGCCGATGGCGCCGCGGCGCTGGCGGTGGTGCCGGGCGCCCGGTCGGTGGCGCTGAAAAAGGAAATCAAGGTTGACCAGCTGGTATTCGGGGAGCGGGTGGCGAGCGGCCGCGCATTCGCCGTTTCGCCTGCTTATGCCGAACACAGTGGCTTGACCTTGAAGGAAGGACGTTGGCTGGCCCCAGCCGATGGCGCCATGCTGGCGCCGGTATGCGTGCTTGGCGCGCGCCTGGCGCGCACGCTGTTTGGCACTTCACCGGCGATCGGCCAGCGCGTCAAGTTGAACCATGTCTGGCTGCAAGTGGTCGGGGTCCTGGTGGACCGCACGCAAAGCAAGGCTGAATTCGAGGGCGTCAAACTGGGGCTGGACGATGAGCGTTTGTTCGTCCCTTGGGAGACGGGACGAGGGCGCTTCAGCTTCAAGCGCATCGAGGATGAGGTGGATGGCATCAGCGTGCGGCTGGACGGGAAGGTGGCGCCGGACAGCGCGGCCCGCGTGTTGCAGGCATTGATCGCTCAGCGCCATGGCGGTGCCGACGACACCAACCTGATCGTACCCATGGGGCTGTACCGCCAGAACCAGCAGACCCAACGCATTTTTACGATTGTCATGAGTTCGATCGCGGCGGTGTCCCTGCTGGTCGGCGGCATCGGCATCATGAACATCATGCTGGCCAACGTGCTGGA
>CBFGQI010000187.1:0-8037 GCA_965650885.1 uncultured Oxalobacteraceae bacterium | reverse complement strand
GCGCAACCTTGCCAAGGTTGAGGTCGAGAGTTCGAGACTCTTCTCCCGCTCCAAGTATTTCAAACCCAATGCGGGAATAGCTCAGTTGGTAGAGCGCAACCTTGCCAAGGTTGAGGTCGAGAGTTCGAGACTCTTTTCCCGCTCCAGAATGCTTAGAAAGAACCTGGCCTCGCCGGTTGTTTCTTCCAGCCTTACGGCGGGGTAGCAAAGTGGTTATGCAGCGGCCTGCAAAGCCGTGTACGCCGGTTCGATTCCGGCCCTCGCCTCCAGAAGAAATGAAAAATCCCCGCTCAGTCGGGGATTTTTCATTTTCGGCGTCGATTTTTGTGCAATTGGCACAGTTGGTGAAACTACATGCAAAAGCCGGTCAAGACTCCCCTGGAAGCGATCAAGCTGATCATCCATATCTGGCGCCGCTCAATGGGCTTCCTCACCAGCATTGAAGTCTGGCTGATGGTCCTGGTGGCAGCCGCAACCGTGGGCGGACTCTTCCTGGCGGCGATGGGTGATGCACGCAGCCTTCTGGCAATGGGTTTCGCCGTCGGATACCTGATAGTTCGCCCGGTACTGCACGCCAAAGGCATCTTGGGCTGGCCGTTTATCTAAAGTCGCTAAAGTCGGTGTCAAAAGTCGGTGTCAGGTCTGTCATTCGGACACAGAGCGCCCACCTTTGATTCTTCTCAAAGGCCTAGGTCAAATATTCCTGCTGAGATTTTTCGCACGGCGGACCGTCTTTGCGGAAACGCCTGCATTGCAATCTCGCAGATTGGAGACCGCACCAAGCGCAAAAAAGCCGGCTTCCTGCGGGAACCCGGCTGCGAGTCAGAAATCAACGTTATTGAGCAAATTTAATCGCTGCTCGTTTGATGGTGACGGAACCTCCTGTTTTAGGGAATTGGATACCTACCCCCACCGCGTTCGGGATGCCGAAGTCAGAACATGTGAATTCGGTATCCTGATCTGCAACCAGCACTCTATTTGCGGTCCAGCACTTAAACTCGGAAGCCGCCCAATTCGCGGAGTAAGCATAGAACTGCAAAATCGAATCCATCCCACCATTTCGATTTGAAACGAATGCTTGATCGAAGTTGAGGACCATTTTCCAGGTCGCGCCGCTCAGATTAACTGGATTGGCGAAGGTATAGCCAGCAGCTGCCCCCGCCTGGTTCAGAGTAAACCGCATGTTTGAGCCGGTGCTGCTATCTGCCGCGCCGCTGCTCAAAGTCCAGCTATTGGGGCGCGCACTTAATACAACGCCTTTTCCTGCGCCTGCCAGAAGTGAATCAAGAATTTGTGGATCATTCACAGCGGGAGTGGCGCGGTCAAACAAACCATCCGCACCGCCAATCTCCCAATAGAACGGCAACATGCCATTGGCAAGCGCCGTTTGGGCGACATATTGAGAATAATATGCCCGCGAAGCGCGATGCAGGGCAAGGTCGTCGCCCGTCAACTGAGTACGCAGCGTTGCCATATACTCTCCCAACACAACCGGAATCCCGTGGTCAGCGAATTTTGCCTTCATTTTGGCAAACTCCGCATTCACATAATCCTCTTCCTCGCGAGTCGAGTTGCGAGTGGTGTCAGTCGTCGAGTGGAAGCCGTTACCCCAGTAGTAGAACATGTTGGCATACCATTCGTCCTGCGTCTGGATCGACCAGCTGAATGGGTAAAAGTGCACCTCTGCCATTTGGCGGCCCGTTACCGTGTCGGTCGGCATGACATTCCAAAGATCGGCAGCCAGATCGATGTTGGTTTGTGGCGATTGGACGATCAGCACGCGATAAGCGTTTCTGCCGCCCGTCGAACGAACCGCATTGACAAATGTCTGGTGATAGCTTTCCAGAACTGCTATTTCGGCAGCATCGTCGGCATCCGGCTCATTGGCGCTTGCAAACAGGACATGCTCGTCAAAGTCACGCAGGGCCGTGGCAATTTGTTCCCAATAGGCTTTCTGCTTGGCATTGACCGCTTCTTTCCTATCCTCGGTAATATTCTTTTCCAACCAGCCGCCATCCCAATGGATATTGACGATGACGTACAGTCCGTTATCGACCGCATATTGCACCACTTGCTTCACGCGATTGAGCCAAGCATCACTGATTTTTCCAGTCTTCTGATCGGCATACTGATCCCAGGACACGGGAATCCGAATCGCGTCAAAACCGCTGTCCTTCACCAGTTTGACATAAGCGGCAGAAACCATGGGCTGGCCCCAGCAAGTCTCCGACGCCGGGGTGCAACCATATGCTTCCATGGTATTTCCAATGTTCGTTCCCAACTTTATTTTGGCGGCCAGCTGCATGGCGTTACTGCTCATGCCAGTCGCATTCGGGGCAATTGGATTGGTGTTGTAGTTCGGATAAAGCGGAACCTTGATCGTGAAATCTTTGGTGGTCTTTGCGCCGCAGCTGTTGGTATAGACAGTTGTTGCAGTGCAGCTAGCGCTTGGCGTTATCGTTTGCTCCCGCGCAGTGCCGGTAGTTCCACAGTCGCCACTCCATAGCCAGGATCCGCCGCGAGTTGGTTGCGGTCCCAATACGATTTGAGTTCCGGCATCAACCGATGCAGTTGCTGTTTGAGTCCAGACGCCAGCCACCTTGATATAAGGCGTTACCGGAGTTGGACTGCAAGTTTGAGCCTGCACGCTTACAGCGCTTCCGTATAGTGCTAAAAGAAGCGATGAAATAATTAAACGCTTATTCTTCATTTTATTACCTTATCGTTATTAAAGTGGTGGGGACGTTAGACCGGATGCCAGAGCAGGGCGTGCAGACGCGCGGCTCCCTTTGGCCAGGCACTTCAGGCCGCCATGGACTTGAGCAGGGAAACGTTCGGATTACTCGGACAGCGCCGGCGTCGAAGACAATAGAGGGCCAGGCGCGAGCCCCGGATGGTGATGTTGACGAGCACGTAGCCTGTGAACGGCTTCGGGAAGCCGGCGGGCTGCGCGTCGCGCAGGAAGAACAGGGGCGTTGTCGCGTCCTTTGTTGTGAACCATCGCAATGTCTCCTTTGCTGACGATATCGCCCGGATTCAAATCTATCGAAATGTAACCAGTCGATGAAATGATTCTGCACCCTGCACATTGTTGAAGCTAGTACGAAATCGTCCAATTGCTTGAATGAAATAGCAGAGCCGGGCACTCACGCCGCCACCATCTGCGGCGCAAGGCTGGTCGGGAAGGAACGACAAGGGTTGCCGATACCTCCTGGACGTGCCCGTCACGAAAGCGCGGCCGGGCAGGTTGACCGGAGCCGCGGCTCGCTCACGAGGCGTGAAGAGCGGAACTTGATTTTCCCGATCGCGGTCCCTAGATAATTTGCCCTGTTATGTATTCATGAGGAGCGACTATGGAACATGATGAGGCATTACTGGAAAGCCTGGCAGCGCTGCGGGCCGCGCATGACAAGGCCAGCAGGCTGATGGCGGAAATTGCCGCCCTCGGGGCGCGTGCCCTGAAAGGGCGCGGCAATGTCCCTTCGCCTGTCCAGCTGCAAAACTATACGCAGGCGCTGGCCCAGGCGCAGCGGCAAGCCGCCCATTGCGAGCAGCTGTTGCTGGGCGGTGCTTCCCCAGCCATGCAGGGCGCGGCGCCAGGCAGCAGGCCCTATGTTCATTGAGGCTGCGGTGGGAGGACGTTGCCATGCAAATCTTCGATGCAGTCTCGGACCAAATGTCCGCCATGGGCTTACCGCTCTTTGCCGTCAGCGCCACGCGCGCCGAGTGGCCTGATACGCCATTGCTGCTGTTCCTGCACTGGCACGGCTTCCGCCGCGCAACGCCGTTGCTGCTGGAAGGCGTGCCGATGCCAGCGCGTGCGGTGCCCAGTTCGGCCTTGCAGTTCGACGGTCCCGGGCTGAGCCCCACGGCGGCGGAAGAAGCATTGCTGGAAGCGGCCTGGCGGCTGGGCGCCTGGCAGCTGGAGCGCCAGCAACTGCGGGCCTGCAACACCGCCGGCGCGCCCGATAGCGAAGCGTTTGCCTGCCGCCTCGCATTCGGCGACAACGCAGCCGGCTACCCGGACGAACCCGTGCTGGGCGGTGACCTCGACTTGCGCCTGGCGCAGATGGCGCTGGCGGCGCGGCGCGGCTACCGGCACTGGCTGTTCCAGCCCGTCAAAGGCGGTGTGTGGGCGGGCATCGGCCCGGTCGACGACAGCCTTGGCGTGGATGGCGGACGGCAGTCAGACTGTCCGGTACGGCCGTCGCCGCCAGCGCCTGGGCAGCGCGTGGTGTACCAGCTTGGGCACCACAACCAGCTGCTCCTGCCGTGAAACATCTTGTTACAAAGCGCCTGCGGCAGCCGTCTTGAAAATGAAAAATCGAAAACATATTTCCGGAAACGCTGAAGCCGGGCTCCAGCATCGTCTGGACCGATTCACTTTTTAAATGATCTGACCACCATTTGGAGATTGAAGAGATGAACATTCGTCCCCTCTATGACCGGGTTATTGTGAAGCGAATTGAAAAACAACGCCAAACTGCCTCCGGCATCGTTATCCCAGATTCCGCCACCGAAAAGCCCGAGCAGGGCGAAGTGCTGGCGGTCGGCCACGGCCGCGCCTTGCCCGATGGCGCCCTGCGTCCACTGGCCGTCAAGGTCGGCGACTCTGTCTTGTTCGGCAAGTACGCCGGCCAGGCCGTCAAGCTTGATGGCGAAGAATTGCTGGTGCTGCGCGAGGAAGACATCCTCGGCGTAATAGAGCACGCGGCAGCCAATGCCAAAGCCGCCTGAGTCCAACGTGTTTTAGGGAGAAAGAACATGACTGCAAAAGACGTTCAATTCAATGAGGACGCCCGCACCCGCATCGTCAAGGGCGTCAATGTGCTGGCCAATGCCGTCAAGGTCACGCTGGGCCCGAAAGGCCGCAATGTGGTGATCGAGCGCAGCTTCGGTGCGCCGACGATCACCAAGGATGGCGTCTCGGTCGCCAAGGAAATCGAGTTGAAAGACCGCCTGGAAAACATGGGTGCGCAAGTGGTCAAGCAGGTCGCCTCCAAGACCGCCGATGTGGCGGGCGACGGCACCACCACCGCCACGGTGCTGGCCCAGGCCATCGTCCAGGAAGGCATGAAATACGTGGCGGCCGGCATGAATCCGATGGACCTCAAGCGCGGCATCGACCAGGCCGTCGCCGCAGCGATCACTGAGCTGAAGGCGATCTCGCGCCCGATCGCCACCGGCAAGGAAATCGCGCAAGTCGGCGCCATCTCGGCCAACTCCGACAGCGCCATCGGCGACATCATTGCCCAGGCCATGGAGAAGGTCGGCAAGGAAGGCGTCATCACGGTGGAAGACGGCAAGTCGCTGGAGAACGAACTGGATGTGGTGGAAGGCATGCAGTTCGACCGCGGCTACCTGAGCCCATACTTCATCAACGATCCCGACAAGCAGCTGGCGCGCCTGGATGATCCGCTGGTCCTGCTGTACGACAAGAAGATCAGCAATATCCGCGAATTGCTGCCGGTGCTGGAGCAGTCGGCCAAGGCCGGCAAGCCGCTGTTCGTCGTGGCGGAAGACGTGGAAGGCGAATCGCTGGCGACGCTGGTGGTGAACTCGGTGCGCGGCATCCTGAAAGTGGCCGCCGTCAAGGCGCCGGGCTTTGGCGACCGCCGCAAGGCCATGCTGGAAGATATCGCCGTGCTGACCGGCGCCACCGTGATTTCGGAAGAGACCGGGCACACGCTGGAAAAAGCCACCATGGAACACCTGGGCAGCGCCAAGCGCATCGAAGTGCTGAAGGAAACCACCACCATCATCGACGGCGCCGGCCAACAGCAGCGCATCGATGCACGGGTAGCCTCCATCCAGGCCCAGATCGAGCAGGCCACCAGCGACTACGACAAGGAGAAGCTGCAGGAGCGTGTCGCCAAGCTGGCCGGCGGCGTGGCGGTAATCAAGGTGGGGGCCGCCACCGAAGTGGAAATGAAGGAAAAGCGCGACCGCGTGGACGACGCCCTGCACGCCACGCGCGCGGCGGTGGAGGAGGGTATCGTGCCGGGCGGCGGCGTGGCCCTGCTGCGCGCGCGTGCCGCGATCACCCAGCTGAAAGGCGCCAATGCCGACCAGCACGCGGGCGTGCAGATCGTGCTGCGCGCACTGGAGGCGCCATTGCGCGTGATCGTCTCGAATGCCGGAGAAGAGCCGTCCGTGGTGGTGGCCAAAGTGGCCGAGGGCAAGGGCAACTTCGGCTACAACGCCGCCACCGGCGAGTATGTCGACATGGTGGAGAATGGCGTGATCGATCCGACCAAGGTCACCCGCACCGCGCTGCAGAACGCCGCCTCCATCGCCGGCCTGCTGCTGACGACAGAAGCGACGATCGCCGCGGCCGCGCCTGAAGAGAAGGCAGCCGAGCCTGCCTGATCGGGGCCAGGGGAGGGCGGGAAATATCCCTTGCCCCTGTAGCGCCGGCAGCCCAGTGCCTGACCCCGCGGGTCAGGCACTGCCTTGCCGGTTTCAAAGCAGAGCCTGTTATTTCGACTTTTTGCCGGACTGTGCTTGCGGGCTCTTGCCCGACTGGCCGCCTTTATTGCCGGGCTCGGCAGACTGTTTGTTACCGGCGTTCTTGCTGTTCTGCGTCTCTTCCAGTTTGCTGTTGCGGCCGCTCTTGCCGCCCTGGGTGGACTTGGTCATGATGTGCCTCCTTGTAGACGAGAGTGCCCATCATAATCAGGGCGGCGCGGGAAGGGCACGCAATTGACAGCCGCTGCTACTTCAGGAACTGCACCAGCTTGGGCAATACTTCGGCCGTCGCTTCTTCCATCAGCCAGTGCCCGCTGTTCTTGATGACGATTCCCTCAACGTTGTTATCGACCAGGCGGGCCTGCTGGATCAGGAATTCTCCCGATGCTTTCTCGCCCGTGAGTACCAGCATCGGCATGGTCAATGGCGTTTTCATGTAAGTCGCGAAGTCTTCCGCGTCCTTGGCGAAGGCGCGGAAGACTTCGAAACCCGCGCGCATGTGGCCCGGCTGCGCATACTCGGCCGCGTAGAATTTGCGGTCCGCCTCGCTCAGCGATTTCGTCTTGTCGGCAGCGAAGTCGTTCCAGAAGTGTTCGAAGTAAACACGTTCGCGTCCCTTGACCAAAGCGAGTGGCGTCTCCCCGTAGAAATGGAAGTGCCATAAGTCGCGCAGCAGCCAGACATCCTTCCAATTGCCGACGCCAGGCAGGAAGCGGCATCTTCGAGGCGAAAGGCTTTGAAGATATACCGGATGAGGATTGGCTGCGATTCTTCGCCGTCAATGTCCTGAGCGGCGTCCGCCTGGCGCGCCTGGTGCTGCCGGAGATGAAACGGGCAAACTGGGGCCGCATCATTTTCATCTCGAGCGAAAGCGCGGTGCAGATCCCGACCGAGATGATCCATTACGGCATGACCAAAACCGCACAACTTGCGGTGTCGCGTGGGTTGGCGGAAGCGGTGGCCGGCACCGGCATCACTGTCAACAGCATAATGCCCGGGCCGACGAAATCGCGTGGTGTCGGCGATTTCGTCGAAGGCATGGCGCGCTCGGCGGAGAAAAGCCTCGAACAGGTGGAAGCTGAGTTCTTCGACAAAGTGCGGCCGACATCCCTGATCAGGCGCTTCGCGACACCGCAGGAGGTGGCGTCGCTCGTCGCCTACGTTGCCAGCCCTCTCTCCTCGGCGACGACCGGTGCGGCGCTGCGGGTCGACGGAGGTATTGTCAAGAGCGCGTTCTGATTTGAGCGTTCAGTGCCTGCAGGGCGCGGTCACGGCATCGGATACACTTACAGGCCATCCCTCTGATCCGGGATGGTTTGTCGTTATATAAGGAGGCATGCTTGAAGAACACGACCAAGTTGCTGGCCTTAGCGGTCTGGCTGATCGCCGCCAATTCCTCCCGCGCCGAAACACAGACAGCGCCGGGAACGCCGGCCCCGGCTGCCGCTGGACGCAAGTTGGGCCAACAGCCTCGCATCCACGGTGCCGGCAACCAGCCGGAGATGAGCCTCTGGTTGACCTCCTCCTCGCCCTAAAGGACGAGGATTCCTACCGCGCTACGCGGTCCTT
>CBFGQI010000186.1:0-8045 GCA_965650885.1 uncultured Oxalobacteraceae bacterium | reverse complement strand
AAAATAGCACTTTCTCGCGACAGGCCTGGCAGGGCGTAGGTCCCCAACAGGCCCCGGTCCCACCGTCGCGCCGCTGGTACAATGTTGCAAGACCAATAAAACATGAGGTGCCGCAATGTCGTACCCGCACATCGTCCGCAAGGCTGCCGCGCAGGAAGCGGAAGGCACGTTTTCCCATCCCTGGAATCCGAATTCGGAAATCAGCGGCGCGCAGCTGTCGCGCATGGGCGGCTTGAAGCGCACCGGCGTGAGCATCGGCCGGCTCAAGCCGGGCAAGGAGTCGTTCGCCTACCACCTGCACCACAACGAGGAAGAGTGGGTCTACATCCTGTCCGG
The DNA here is from genome assembly GCA_965650885.1 of uncultured Oxalobacteraceae bacterium. Taxonomy (GTDB): domain Bacteria; phylum Pseudomonadota; class Gammaproteobacteria; order Burkholderiales; family Burkholderiaceae_D; genus Rugamonas. The sequence goes on along the minus strand of CBFGQI010000186.1, from coordinate 7,709 downwards.
ACGCGGCATCGCGCACATCGATGGCGAGGATTACGCGCTGGAGCCGGGCGACTTCGTCGGCTTCCCGGCACCGTCCAAGGCGCACCAGATGATCAACCGCGGCACCGAGGACCTGGTCTACCTGATGGGCGGCGAAAACCTGGAATGCGAAGTGGCGGACTTCCCCGCGCTGGACCGCCGCATGGTGCGCACCGGCGACAAGATCAAGGTCTACAAGCTGTCGGAAGGGAAGGACTTTGGACCGTTATGACGTTCGGTGAAGAAGTCGCGGCAGCCCGCGCGCGCATGGCGGCGGGCGAGCTGGAAGCCGCCATGGGCCACCTGGAGCGCGCCCATGTGATCGGCCAGCGCCAGGTGTGGCCGCACGTGCTGTCGCACTGGCTGATGCTCAAGCTCGAGCTGAGGCGCGGCCGGCCGGGCGCCGCTGTCGGCCAGTTGCTGCGCATCGTGCTGGGCGCGCTCGGTTCGGCGCTGGGCGTGGTCCCCACCGGGAATACAGGCGGCAGCGATATTGGCATGTTCCGGCGCCTGCCGGTTGCCCCCGACCTGCAAGCCGCCATCGACGCCCGGCCTGGCCCGGATCCGACGGGCGCCGCAGCGCTGGCCTGGGCCATGCTGGCCTTACTCGTTTATGCAGGTGGCGCCGGCCTGCCGCTGGTGCCGGCGGCACTGGCCCTGGCCATCCTGTTATCGACGCCGCGCCTGTTGCCCCGACAGCGGTTGATGGTGTGCAGGCTGCTGGCGCTGGGATTGCTGGCCGCAGCCCTCTCCCTCGGCGCCGGCCTGGCCGCCTTCTGTTCCGCCGGCCTGGCGGCGCGGCTGTTCCTCGAAGCGGGCAAAAAATGAAAGCTTGCCGTGCCGTATATTTACTATTGCCGCCAGCGCCAGCACAATGGCTGCTGGCGATTTGAAGAAGGATCAGTTCATGCGTAGCCTGTACCTGGCGGCCCTGCTGGCCGCCGCCCCTTTCGCACAGGCCGACGTGGCGCTAGTGGGAACCCTGAAGGAAAAAGCCCTGCTGTCGGTGAACGGCGCCGCGCCGCGCACCTTCCCGGTGGGGGCCAGCCTGCCCGATGGCAGCAAACTGGTGGGCGTGACCTCGGGCGAAGCCACCATCGAGGAAAACGGCAAGCGCTACACCATCCGTCTCGGCGAATTCGTCGCCGCCAAGCCTGGCGGCGGCAATGCGATGGTGCTGTCGCCCGACCCGAACGGGCACTATTCGGTGGCCGGCGAAATCAATGGCGTCCCGGTCAATATGATGCTCGATACCGGTGCTTCGCTGGTGTCGATCCCGGCGCCGCTGGCGGCCAAGATGGGCATCGATTACCGCAACAAGGGCCGCCGCGCCTTCTCGCAAACGGCGGGCGGCACCACCCAGGTCTGGATCGTCAAGCTGGACCGGGTCAAGGTCGGCGAATTCGAGTTCGCCAATGTGGACGGCTCCATCAGTGAGGCGGGCTTGCCGGTCATCCTGCTCGGCAATTCCGTCCTCAAGCGGCTTGATATGAAGACGGAGTCGGGGATATTGACGCTGACAAAGCGTTTTTAGCGTACAGCGCCGCCACCACGTCCGATTGCGTCACGATGCCGGCGAAGCGGTTTTCGTGGTCGACCACCGGGATGTGGTGGAAGCCCGAATCGGCCATCAGCGGCACCAGCTCGGTGATCGGGGTATCGACGCTGGCCGTGCGCGGATGCTTGACCATGATCTGCCCCACCACTTCCGGCTTTTCCGAATGCGTGGTGCCGGACGGGCGCAGGAACTCGCGCAGCTGCCGCCGCATGCCGTGGTAGTCGTCCAGCCCGCCGTGCGCCATGAAGTCGCTGGTGGTGACGATGCCGATCACGCGCCGCACCCGGTTCAGCACCGGCACCGCCGCCACCCGGTGGCGCCGCATTTCGCGCCAGGCGTCGGCCAGCGGCGTGGCGAATTCCGCCGTCACCACGTCCTTGGACATGATGTCGGCGCAGGTGATGATGCCGAAGCGGCGCTGGTAGGCGCGCATCTCAGTTTTCAGGAACAGTTCTTCCAGGTCGTCACGGCTGATGTCGAGCACCTGGTTGTATTGGCGCAGCACCGCGTCCAGGTCTTCCGGCTGGAAGCCGAAGCGCACCGTCGGCACCGCATCCCTGGTGGCGTGCGGGTTGGGGTGCACCAGTTGCTGGGTATGCGGATAGCGCCGCCCGGTCAGGTTGTTGTAGGCGATGGCGGCCGCCACCATCAGCACGCAATCGAGCAGCACCGGCCCCAGCGCGAAGCGGTAACCCATGGCGTGGATGGCCGGCCCGCCGATGGCCGCCATCAGGGCGGTGGCGCCGCCGGGCGGATGCAGGCAGCGCAGCGCGAACATGGCGGCAATCGCCAGCGGCGTGGCCAGGGCCGTCGCCAGCGGGCCGGCGCCCAGCGCTTGCACGCAGGCCGCGCCCACCAGGCCGGACACCACATTGCCGCCGATGACGGACCACGGTTGCGCCAGCGGGCTGGCCGGCAGGCAAAACAGCAGCACCGCCGAAGCGCCCATGGGTGGCACCAGCCAGATGGCCTGGTCGCCCAGCAAGGCGTGGGCGACCAGGCTGGTCAGGAGCAGGCCCAGCAGGGCGCCGCCGGCCGCGCGCGCGCGTTCGCGCTGGCTGGTATTGCTGCGGGCAGGGAGGAAGGAACGAAGCAGGGAAGTCAGCATCCCGCCATTATCCCACGCCCGGGCGCTACTCTCAGCTACCGGCGCCGTGCGACACCAGGTCAAGCGGCAGGCTGGTGGTGTACTTGATTTGCTCCATCGAGAAGGCCGACGACACCCCGCTCAGCTGGGCCGCCTTGATCAATTTCTTGTAAAAACGGTCATACCCTTCGATATCGGTGGTCACCACCTTCAGCAAATAATCGACGTCGCCGCTCATGCGGTGGAATTCTTGCACTTCCGGCAAGGCCACCACGGCGGCGGCGAACCTGGCCAGCCATTTCTCGTCGTGCTGGCTGGTGCGCACGCTGACGAACACGGTCACCGGCAAGCCCGCCTTGCGGCGGTTGATGATCGCCACGCGCCGCTCGAGATAGCCGTCCTGCTCCAGCCGCTTCAAGCGCTTCCAGCACGGCGTGGCCGACAAGCCCACCTTGTCCGCCAGTTCGGCCACCGACAGCGTGCCATCCACCTGCAGCGCGCCCAGGATCGCGTAATCGTAGCGGTCGAGATCATTCATTTTTATTTATATCGATATTTGGAATGATTATTCTACATTAAGGCGGGTTTGGGGTAATTTTGGAATGCGCGATTCGGCGGCGATTCGTAAACTATCCACCATGAACCAGCCCATCTACCTCGACGGAAATGCCACCACCTGCGTGCTGCCGGCCGCCATAGACGCGGCCGTGCAAGCCATGCGCGACTGTTTCGGCAACCCCAGCAGCACCCACGCCACCGGCCTGCAAGCCAAAGCCCTGCTCGACAGCGTGCGCCAGCGCGCCCAGCGCCTGCTGGGCGTGGGCGGCGGCCGCATCATGTTCAACAGCGGCGCCACCGAAGGCATCCAGACCGCCGTGCTGTCGGCGCTGTGCGCATTGCGCGAACGGCGCGCGCGCGGCGAAGCCATCGGCCGGCTGCTGGTGTACGGCGCCACCGAGCACAAGGCCGTGCCGCAAGCGCTGGCGCACTGGAACGCGCTGCTCGGCCTCGACCTGGAAGTGACCGCGTTGGCGGTCGACGGCGACGGCCGCCACGACCTGGCCGCGCTGCGCGCGCTGGCGCCGCAAGCGGCCTTCGTCTGCACCATGGCGGCCAATAACGAGACCGGGGTGGTGTCCGACCTGGCCGGCATTGCCGCCGCGCTGGAGGGCAGCCCGGCGTTGTGGATGGTCGACTGCGTGCAGGGCCTGGGCAAGCTGGCGCTGGAGCTGGCCAATACCCGCATCGATTACGCCCCCTTCTCCGGCCACAAGCTGTATGCGCCGAAAGGCATCGGCATGCTGTACCTGCGCGACGGCGCGCCCTACACGCCGCTGGTGATGGGCGGCGGGCAGGAAGCGGGCTTGCGCTCCGGGACCGAAAACATGGCCGGCATTGCCGCCCTGGGCGCCGTGCTGGCCGCGCTGGAAGAGGGCGGCACCTTCCGCACTGCGGCCGAACTGCACGGCTTCCGCGAACGCCTGGCGGCGGCCCTGCGCGCCGCCTTCCCCGGCATCGTGTTCAACGCGCCCTTCGACAAGGCGTTGCCGACCACGCTGAATTTCTCGGTGCCGGGCTTGTCGAGCAAGGAATTGCTGGATGTGTTCGACGCCGCCAATGTGCGCGTCAGCGCCGGCAGCGCCTGTTCGGCCGCCAAGGCCGCGCCCAGTTATGTGCTGGAGGCGATGGGCGTGCCGGCCTGGCGCAGCAGCAGCGCGGTGCGCATGTCCTTCGGCCCGCTGGCCAGCGAAGCCACCATCGACGCCGCCTGCGAACGCATCGCGCGCTGCGGCCAGGCGCTGCGCGGCGCCGGCTTGCTGGCGGACGCCGCGCAGCCGGCCGCTGCGGCCAGCGCGCCGGACGGCGTGCTGCAACTGAGCGCGGGCGGCAACCATACCTGGCTGCTGCTGGATGCGGCATCGCGCCAATGCATCGTGATCGATCTGCAAGCCGAACTGGCCGAGCGCATCGACAGCCTGCTGCGCAGCCATGCTTACCGGGTCGTGGCCCGCCTCAGCACGCGCGATGGCGGCTCCTGGCCGGCCGACGGCGAGCGCCTGGACTTCGGTGCGCAAGCGCTGCGCCGGGTGGCGCTGGACGCCAGCCAGCTGGCTTACCTGCTGATGCGTGGCGACCAGGTGGCGTATGCCTTCACCGGCGCCGCCACGCTGGCCGAGCTGGCCGGCCTGGTGCCGGCCGATGCGCTGCTGTGCGCCGGGCGCGAAGCCGTGACCCCTTGCTGCACCAGCCTGCGCGCCGAAGCGCAGGGCGGCGGCGCGGCGGCCGAGATCCACCTCGATGGCATGGCGCTGGCGCGCCTGCTGGCGGCGCAGCCGCAAGCGGTGCTGGTCGATGTGCGCGAAGCGTATGAACAGGCGGCCGGCATCCCGGCCGGGCGCAGTGCGCGCAGCGTGCCGCTCAGCCGGCTGGCGGCCTTCGTGCCGGACTGGCTGGCGGCGGACGAGCAGGCGCCGCTGGTGTTTTTCTGCCGCAGCGGCAACCGCAGCGCCAAGGCCGCCCAATGCCTGCGCCGCCTTGGCTACCGCCAAGCCTACAGCCTCGCCGGTGGCGTGGCCCTGGCCGCGCCCGCCCTGGGCCGCGCTGCTTGATAAACCGGTAAGGCGGTGTCAGACCCCGAGGGTCTGACACCGGTGTGCCGGTTTACTGGTTTTAGAGCTTCACCTCCAACATCGCCCGCACCTGCGTACTGGTCGGCGTGATCGTGGTATCGCTGCGCAGCCCCGCCATCTCCAGGTAAGACGACCGCGACAGATTATCCTGATGCAGCACATTCGACGCCGACACGCGCAACTGCGTCTTCGGCGTGAACTTCCACAACCCATACACATCCAGCGCCCGCTTCGGCACCGCATACGCAAACTGCTTATCCGAGATGCGCACCGCGCCCCCGCCCTGGTAGCTGAACGACCCGCCCAGGGTCAGCGGCAGCTTGTCCAGCTTCCAATCCGCGCCAACGGTGCCGCTGAGCGGCACTTGCTGGTCGAGGCGGTTGTTCGGCCCCGGCACGCTATCGAGCCTGGACCAGTTGCGCGTCAGGTTGGCACGCAGCTCCACGCCCGGCGCCTCCTTCATCAGCGCGCGCAGCGGCAGCTTGGCTTCCAGCTCAACGCCATAGGTGTTGGCCGTGCCGGCATTGACCGGCCGCGACACCCAGGCCCCATCGATCAAGTCCACGCGGCGCCGCGTGATGTCCTCGATGCGGCGCGCATAGGTGCTGGCCGACAGCAAGCCGCCGCCTTCGCCCAGGTAATGCTCGAACGCCAGGTCCAGGCCCCAGGCCAGTTCCGGCTTCAAGTCCGGGTTGCCCATGAAGTCCGGCGAAGTCGAACTGTTGTTGTTGGAGGTAAAGCGGCGCGGGATCAGGTCGCCCACGCCCGGCGCCTTGTAGGTGCGGGTCAGGCCGAAGCGCACCTGGTCCTTCTTCTTCTCGCCCAGCTTGTACAAGGTCTGGAACAGCGGGCTCAGGACGCTGGAATTGCTGTCGATGCCGGCGTAATCGCTGCCGCTGCTCTGGATGTTCACGCCCTCCCAGCGCAAGCCGAAATAGACCGACCAGCGGTCGGTGACATTCCACTCATCCTGTGCATAAGCCGCCACGCGCGTCACGTCGGCGGCATAGATTTCATCGAGGTTTTGCGGCTTGGTACCGGCCGGCGCGCGCAGGTACTGCTCGCGCTGGATGCGGTCTTCCTCGCGCTTGCTGTAGCCGATGTCCCAGCCGGTGGCCAGGGCGTGGCCCGGAATCAGCGGGCTGGAATACTTGCCGGTGGTGGTGAAGCCCTTGTCGGTCGACTCGGACGTCACGGTGCGCGTGCGCTCGAACAGCGTGCCGGTCTGCAGGTTGGGCGCTTCCGTGTTGCGGTGGTTGTAGTTGACGCCGGCCTTCATATCGAGCTTGGCGCCATTGGCCAGCGGCCGCGCCCAGCTCAAGTCGGTGCGGAACAATTCGAAGTCGCCGCGGATATCCTGGTCCAGGCCGCTGAACATCGGCTCCGCGCCGTACACCGTCGCGATGCGTTCGGTATTGTGGGCGCGGAAGCGGTTCACCGCCAGGAAGCTTTGCGAAGTGATCACGTCGCCCGGCTTGATCGCGTAATTGATGCGCGGCGCGATATTGAAATTGCGGAAGGAACCGCGGCTGGTGGCCTCGCCCGTGCGCAGCAGGGGCGCGCCGCCGTCAGCCTCGGTGACCGAATGGCTCGGCCGGTCGAAGTCGCCGTACAGGAAGCCGCCGCCCACCGAATACGACCAGGGACCCTTGCGGTCCGACATTTGCAGGTTGACGCTGACGCCCGGCTGGCCATTGTCGGCCTGCACGCCCGCCTTGATTTCCGTCTGCGCGGTGGAAATCGCCTTCTTCAGCACGATATTGATGCCGCCGGCAATGGCTTGCGTGCTGAATTCGGCGGTGGCCGCGCGCATCACCTCGATGCGCTCGATCATGTCCGGCGTCAGCGAATCGAGGGAAAAGCCGGGCGGCGCCGGTTCGCCATTGAGAATGATCGAGGTATAGCCGCTGCCCAGGCCGCGCATGCGGATATTGCCGCCGCGTCCCTGCACCCCGTCCAGCGTCACGCCGGGCAAGCGCTTCAGCACTTCGCCGATGCTGGTATCGCCGTTTTTCAGGATTTCCTCCTGCGTCACCACGATCTTGGTAGCGGTATCGTTGCGGCGGATATCGAGCGCCGCACTGCCCTTGATTTCGACTTTCGGAGTCACGGCGGCGGGCGCGGCCGCGTCTTCGGCGTAGGCAGCCTGCAAGGCTTGGACCAGCAGCAGGAGGGGCAGGGCGGGTAAGACGATTTTCTTCATATAAATGGCGATAGCTTTTGAGAAGCCCAACAGGATACACCGGCCGGGGCGAGCCGCCACTGTAGCGAGTCGGCCGCCCGGCGCCACGGCCCATGTGACAAACGGTGAATTTGAAGGGATGAGCTGCAAGGTCTGTACGGTAGCGAACAGTCGCCTGCCGTGCGCCCGCCTAACATTGCTTGGAACATACTGCCCGTCTGCGCGGCAGTTCTA
>CBFGQI010000185.1:0-8127 GCA_965650885.1 uncultured Oxalobacteraceae bacterium | reverse complement strand
TTTGCGCAGCAAAATGTCCGGTTGCCAGAGCTGACCCCGACTTTCAAATCAGATTGAACAAGGACAGGCTGGTCAGCGCCTTGTAGGATTTCTGCGCGGCTTCCAGCGCGGTCTGCTGCTGGGTGAAGCGGGAAATCGCTTCCACCGGGTCGAGGTCGACCAGGTCGGACAGCTGGCTGGCGTACTGGATGTTCAAGTCGTCGCCGGCGCTGTCGAGGTGATCCAGCTCGCTCAGGCGGGCACCCACCGAGGCGCGCACCGACAGCACATTGTCCAGCGAATTGGTGATGTTCTGGTTCGCCAGGTTAAGCGCGTTGGTCAGCGCGGCACCGGCTTGCGGGGTGCCGGAGGGGCCGCGCAGCGCGGTGATCAGGCTGGTCATGGTTTCGAACACCGACTGGTTCTTGCTCGGGTCGACGTTGAAGATGTCGCCGTTGGCCGGTGCGCCGGTGATTTCCACCTGCATGCCGTCGAAGGTGATCGGCTGGCCAGCCACGAAGGGCACGTTCGAGACCACGGGCGTGCCGGTATCGACGTTGTTGATGGTATAGGTGGTCACGGCCGGCACGCCTGCGACGGTGAAGTTCAGCGTGTAGTTGTTGCCGGTGATCAGGGCCGGATCCTTCACCACGCCGGGCGAAATGATGCCGGTGCCGCCGCGCGTGACGTTGCCGGGATCGACGCTGGTCTGGAAGGTGCCGTTGCCGGTGATATTGCTTTCAAAGATGGCCGAGCCGGTTTCGCTGATGGGCACCTTGCGCGACGCGGCCACCTGCATTTCGCGCTGGCCCTGGTCGCCGGCATAGCTGGCGCCGGTGGCGGTGCGGGTGAAGGGGCGGATGTCGCTCTTGTAGCCGGAGAACAGGTAGGCACCAGTGCCATCGGTGGCATTGGCCTGGCCCAGCAAGTCTTCCAGCCGGCCTTCCAGTTCCTTGGCGAGCGCTTCGCGGTCGGCCAGGGTGAAGCCGGGGTTGCCGGCGGCAACGATCTTGCTCTTGACTTCCTGCAGCAAGTCGTCGGTGCTGGTCAGGGTGCTGTCCACCAGCGACAGGGAAGCCCTGGCATTGCTGCGGTTGGTGACGAATTGGGTGTTCAATTCCTTGGACTGCGACACTTCCAGCGCGCGCGCCGAGGCCACCGGGTCGTCCGACGGGGTCAGCACACGGCGCATGGTCGATAGCTGGTTCTGCGTCTTCTGCATTTGCGCTTGCAGGTTGTTCAGCTGGCTGACGCCGTTTTCATACATCGTCCGGGTGGCAATTCGCAAGACCATGATGCTTTTCCTTCAAATATTTCAGTTGCCCAGCGATAGCAGGACATCAAACAGTTCACTGGCCACCTGCATCACCTTGCCGGACGCCTGGTAGGCTTGCTGGTAGCGCAGCAGGTTGGAAGCTTCCTCGTCCAGGTTGACGCCGGACACGGAATCGCGTGCGGCCTGGGCTTGCATTACGGTGGTATCGGCTGCCGCGCCGGCGATCTGCACTTCGCGCGTCTTGTTGCCGACGAAGTTGACCATTTGCGCGTAGCCGGCCTGGAACGTGGCATGGCCGTCGTCCAGGATATTCTTGGTTTGCAGCCCTGCCAGCAGCACGCCATTGCGCGCATCGCCCACGCCGCTGCCGGGGGTGATCCTGAAGGTGTCGCCATTGGCCGGGTTGCCGGTGATTTCAAACTCGATGCCTTTGAATTCGTACTTGGCGCCGGCCGTGTAGGTCACCGCCGCCGGCGGCGTGATCGTGGTGGTGGTGCCGTTGACGGTGACGTTCACCGGGCCGGTGAAACCGGCGAGGCTGTTGGTGGCGCTGTTGTAGGTCAGCGTCAAAGGCGTCGCCGGCTGGTTGGCCGGCAGCAGGAAGTTGGCGTTGACCGAGCCGGCGCTGATCTTGCCGGTGCCGGTATTGGTGGTCGGCACCGAGGTGCTGATCGGGGCGCCCAGCGCGATCTTGTTCTTGTCCTTCAATTCCACGGCAAAGTCGCGTGCGGCATTGTAGGTCGGGCGCACCAGGAAATGGTCGGGACCGGTGGTGCTGCCGGTGATCGAGAAGGCAACGCCATCGATCACCTGCGGCTGGGTCTGCGGGTACGGCGCAATCGTCGTGGTGACGCCGTCGCTGGCGCGGGTCACGATGAAGTCGGTGCCGTTGAAGTTGATGTCGTAATCGGAGGTGGTCAGCTTGGCGGCATCGACCACCACGGCATCGATGGTCACCGTGCTGCTGGGCGAATTGCGGTTGTCGTAGCCGACGTAGGCGTGGATGTCCTTGAAGAAGTTGCCACCCAGGTTGCCTTCCAGGTCGATGCCCAGCTTGTGCTGGTCGTTGAAGGCATCGGTCAGGCCGGCCGCTACCTTGCCGAGGTTGGCTTGCGCCACGTCCAGGCCGCTGTTGCGGAAATCGATCAGGCCGCCCAGGTGGCCGCCGGTCAGCACGCTGTCGGGCAGCGGCGAGAAATTGCCGGTGGTCTGGTAGCCGACCACGATGCGCTCGGGGTCGAAGGGCGACGCCTGGGTGGCCAATTCCTGGCTGCGGTTGCCGATCACCAGGGGCTGGCCTGTGCCGAACGATACCGTGAGCATATTGTTATCGGCCGGCATGACAGTGACCTTGATCTGCTTGTTCAGCTCGGCAATCAGGGCGTCGCGCTGGTCCATCAAATCGTTGGGCAGGGCCGATGGGTCGACCGACAGGCCGGCGATCGTGTTGTTCAGCTCGGCGATCCGGCGCGCGTAGGAATTGATTTCGGTGACGCTGGCGGCAACGCCGGTGTTGACACCTTCCTGCAATTCCTTCAGGCGGCTGGAAATGCCGTTGAAGCGCGAGGCCAGCGATTCGGCGGCCGACAGCATGGCTTGGCGCGCCGCGGTCGATTGCGGGTTCGAGTTGGCATTCTGGATGCCGCTGAAGAAGCCTTGCAGGGCCGGCGACAGGCCGACCGTGGTGTCGGCCAGCAGGTTGTCGATCTGGCTGACCTGGTTGAAATAGGTGTCGAGATGGGCCTGGTTGGTCTGGGCGCCGAGCAGCTGGCGGTTCAGGAAATCGTCGTAGATGCGCTTGACCTGGGCGACTTCGGTGCCGGTGCCGATGAAGCCTTCGCCGGTCCGGATCGGCGGAGTGGTGCCTTGCACCACGACCTGGCGGTTGTAGCCGGCGACGTTGGCGTTGGTAATGTTGTGCCCAGTGGTGGCCAGGCCCGTCTGGGCAGCCAACAAACCACTTTTACCGATGCTGAGGAGGCTGGACATTGTGTTAATTAACCTTCGCTAGTTATGTCGTTTACGGCTGTTTGGGTCAAAACTTAAACTGGCGGAACCGGCAAAACCGGCAAACCGGTGTCTGACCCTTGGGGTCAGACACCCGCCTTGCCGGTTTACCCTCCTCAACTCACTATGCCAGCGTGCGTTTGATAATTCCTGCCAGTTTGGTGGCGTAATTCGGGTCGGTGGCATAGCCTGCGCGCTGCAGGTTGCGGGCGAAGCCGGCGGCGTCGGTGCTGGTGGCGGCGGCCAGCGCTTTTTCGTAGCGCGGGTTGCTGGTCAGCAGGCGGGCGTAATCCTTGAAACTGTCGGCATAGCTGTCGTAGGCGCGGAATTTCTCGACGCGCACTTGCGGCTTGCCGTTCACGTATTCGGTTGTGGCCGTTTCGACAACGCGGCCTTTCCAGTCGGGGCCGGCCTTGATGCCGAACAGGTTGTGGCTGTTGCTGCCATCGCGGCCCTTGATTTCGCGGCGGCCCCAGCCCGACTCCAGCGCAGCCTGGCCCAGCATGAACTTGGCCGGGATGCCGGAAGCGCGGCTGGCTTCTTCCGCGTGGCTGGCCAGCTTGTCCTGGAAGGCGCGCACGTGGGCATGTTTCGAGGTGCTGGCCGGGATGGCCGTGCCGCCGCCGCTGGCTTCGATCGAGCGTTGCAGGCGGGCCTGGTCCAGCAGGGCGCGCGCCATCGGGTCGGCCGCCGCGCCTTCCTGCGCGGGCAAGGTTTTCGACAGCTGGCGCGTCAGCAGGTCGGCCAGGCCCATGCCCTTCCTGGCGATGTCCTGGCTGGTTTGCTGGTCGAGCATGGTGGTGAACATCTTGGTTTGCTGGTTGTCGAACAAACCATCTTGCGGCGTGGCGTCGCGCATGCTCTTCATCATCATGTTGACGAACATGGCTTCGAATTGGGTGGCCGCCGTCTTCAGCGCTTCGGGCGATCCGGCACGCGCCGACTGGCGCAGCTCGGCCATGCCCTTGGTGTCGATGGCAAGGTTGCTGCTGAGGTCGGTGGGTGTGGTGCGTGGGATCATGGCGGGAACCTCAAATGATTTCCAGCTCGGCGCGCAGCGAACCGGCTGCTTTCATCGCCTGCAGGATGGCCAGCAAGTCTTGCGGCGAGGCGCCGATGGCGTTCAGGGCCTTCACCACTTCGGCCAGCGAAGCGCCGCCCTTCAGGTTGATGACCTTGCCGGCATCTTTCTTGATGTCGACAGCGCCCTGCTGGGCGACGACGGTCTGGCCACCGCTGAGCGCGTTGGGCTGGCTGACCTGGGTGTCGGCACTTACCGATATTGACAGGTTGCCGTGCGAAATGGCGCACGTCTCAAGGGTAACTTCCTGGTTCATCACCACCGAGCCGGTGCGGGCATTCATGATGACCTTGGCGGCTTGGCGCGCCGGGCGCACATCCATGCTCTCCAGGTCGCCGATGAAGGCCACCCGCGCATCGCTGGACGATGGCGCGGTGACGCGGATGGTGCGGCCATCCTGGGCGTAGGCGACGCCGGCGCCGTACTTGTCGTTGATGGCATTCACCACGCGGCTGGCGGTGGCAAAGTCGGTATTGTTCAATTCGAGGCGGATCTGGCTGCCGTCGCCCAGCGTGGTGGGCACGGCGCGCTCCACCGTGGCGCCGCCGGAAATGCGGCCCACCGACAGGTGGTTGACGACCACGGCCGCTCCGCCGCCCGGCGCCTGCGCACCGACACCGCCGACCAGCACATTGCCCTGCGCCATGCCGTACACCTGGCCATCGGCGCCTTTCAGCGGCGTCATCAGCAGCGTGCCGCCGCGCAGCGATTTGGCATTGCCCATGGACGAGACGGTGACGTCGATCTGCTGGCCCGGCTGCGCGAAGGCCGGCAGGCTGGCGGTGACCATCACGGCCGCCACGTTCTTCAATTGCAGCGTGGAACCGGCCGGCAGCGCCACGCCCATCTGCTGCAGCATCGACGCCACCGATTGCACGGTGAACGGGGTTTGCGTGGTCTGGTCGCCGGAACCGTCGAGGCCGACCACCAGGCCGTAACCCATCAACTGGTTCTGGCGCACGCCGGCGATGCTGGCCAGGTCTTTCAGGCGTTCAGCCTGCACGGCTGGTGCCAGCAGCAGGGCTGCGCACAGGGTCAGGAGCTTGAAAGTCTTCATGGTCAGAATGGCAGCAGGCTGAGGAAGAAACGCGACAGCATCGACTGCACTTCGGCGCGGTCGATATTGCTCTGGGTACGGTATTCGACGCGGGCGTCGGCGATCGCGGTCGAGGCCACGGTATTGCCGTTGGCGATGCTGTCGGGATTGACCATGCCGGAAATGCGGATGAACTCGGTGGCCTTGTTCAAGCCCACCTGTTTTTCGCCGGCGATGACCAGGTTCCCGTTCGGCAGCACTTCCACCACGGTGGCGCCGATGGTGCCGCGGAAGGTGTTGCTGAGCGACTGCGCATCGGCATCGGAAAACTTGTTGTCGGCGCTGGTGGCCAGCTGGGCGCCCAGCCTGTTCTGCAGCACGCCCGGCACGCCGAAGTTGACGCTGCCGGTCTTGCTGCCGGAACTGGCGCCGTTCTTGACGGCCGAGGTGCTTTCCGTGATGACGACGTTGATCACGTCGCCCACGTGGCGCGCGCGGCGGTCTTCGAAGGCCGGACGGTAGGTATTGGTCTGGTAGATCGCGCCATTGTTCTGCGCTACCGGCGGGTATTGCGGCGGCAGCGGGCGCGCCGTGGTCGGGCCGTTGACGATCGACGAAGGCGCGCTGGCGCAGGCGGACAGCAGCAGCGCAGCAGCGGTAATGGCGGCAAGGCGGAATCGCATGGCAGGCTCGCTCGATTACAGCTGCGACAGGCGCTGCAGCATCTGGTCCGACGTGGTGATGGCCTTCGAATTGATTTCGTAGGCACGCTGGGTCTGGATCATGTTCACCATTTCCTCGACCACGTTGACGTTGGAGGTTTCCACATAGCCCTGCAGGATCACGCCGGTGCCGTTGGTGCCGGGCTGGTTGGCGGTGGCCGCGCCGGAAGCGCCGGTTTCCACGTACAGGTTCTCGCCCTTCGATTCCAGGCCGGTCGGGTTGATAAAGGTGGCCAGCTGGATATTGCCGATCTGCTGCGGCGCGGTCTGGCCCGGCAGCGTCACCGACACGGTGCCGTCGCGGCCCACCGTCACGCTTTGCGCATTGATCGGGATGGTGATGGCCGGCTGCAGAACGTAGCCGCTGGATGTCACCATCTGGCCATTGTTATCGCGCTGGAAGGAGCCGTCGCGGGTATAGGCCGTGGTGCCGTCCGGCAGCAGCACCTGGAAGAAGCCATTGCCGTTGACCATCAAGTCCTTGTCGTTGCCGGTCGCCTGCGGGTTGCCCTGCGTGTGGATGCGCTCGATCGACACCGGGCGCACGCCGGTGCCGAGCTGCATGCCCGACGGCAGCTGGGTTTGCTGCGACGAGGCCGCGCCCGGCTGGCGGATATTCTGGTAGAGCAAGTCTTCGAAGACCGCGCGCGACTTCTTGAAGCCATTGGTTTGCACATTCGCCAGATTATTGGACACCACGTCCATCTGGGTCTGCTGCGCCTCCATGCCAGTCTTGGCAATCCACAGTGATCGAATCATTTGCCTGCCCCTTAAAAAAGCGGTATTCCAATGCAGGCATTATCCCGTGGCGAAGGTCAACTCAAAGCACCGATCTGCCCCGTTTTCCCCCCTCTATTCGCAAGGAGGGGGGCCGGCCCTTGGGCCTGCCCCCGGATTACCGGTTTCAGCGGCTGCGGCCGGCCAATCGCATACCCCTGGGCAAAATCCACCCCCATCGCCCGCAGGCAGTCCAGCAACGCCTCGCTTTCTACAAACTCCGCGATGGTCTGCTTGCCCATCACATGCGCGATCTGGTTAATCGACTGCACCATGGCCCGCTCGGTCGGGCTATGCAGGATCCCGCGCACAAAGCTGCCATCGATCTTCACGTAATCGACCGGCAAATGTTTCAAATATGCAAACGACGACATGCCGGCGCCGAAATCGTCCAGTGCGAAGCGTGCCCCCTGCGCCTGCAAATCCTGGATCAGGGCAGCCGCCTGCGCCAGGTTGGCGACGGCCGCGGTTTCCGTGATCTCGAAGCACACGTTTTCCAGCGCCACCCCACTGGCGCGCTGCTGCTCCAGCAAGTATTCCTTCAAACCCTCGTCGCATACCGAAGCGCCGGACAGGTTAATGGCCCAGTTGGTGCCGGGCGGCTGCTGGGCCAGCGCGGCAAAGGCATGGCGGATCACCCAGCGGTCCAGCAGCGGCATCAAGTCATAGCGTTCGGCGGCGGGGATGAAAGCCATCGGCGGCACCAGGCCGCCCTGCTCGTCCAGCATGCGCAGCAGCACTTCGGCATGTGCCTGCCCGCCGGCCCGCAGCGGGGCGATGGTTTGCAGGTGCAGGCAGAAGCGGTCGTTTTCGAGCGCGGCGCGGATGCGCGACACGGCTTCCATTTCGGTCTGGCGCACCGACAGCTCGGCATCGTCCTCGCTGAACAGGTGGATGCGGTTGCGGCCCTTTTCCTTCGCCATGTAGCAGGCGGCATCGGCCGACTTCATCACTTCCTTCAGGCTGCTGTTGCTGCCATCGAGCAGCACCACGCCGATGCTGACGCCGATGCGGTAGCTGCGCACACCCCAGGCGAAGTGCAGGTCCACGATGGTCTTGCGCACCTTTTCCGCCACGCGCAGGGCGTCGCCGTGGCTGCACTGGGTCAGCATGATGCCGAATTCGTCACCGCCCAGGCGGCCGACGATATCGCGCTCGCGCAGCGTGGCTTGCAGCAGTTGGCTGACTTGCCGTATCAACTCGTCACCCGCCGCGTGGCCGCTGGTGTCGTTGATGATCTTGAAGCGGT
>CBFGQI010000184.1:0-8181 GCA_965650885.1 uncultured Oxalobacteraceae bacterium | reverse complement strand
GAGACGCCAGCGCCGACGGAAACCCCTGCGCCGACCGAGACGCCAGCGCCGACCGAGACACCTGCGCCGACGGAAACCCCGGCGCCAACCGGCACTCCTTCCCACGGCCATGGCGGCGGGAATAATGGTCACGGCAATGGTGACCAGGATGCGCCGGGCAATTCGGGCGGCCACAACAATGCCGAGAACGCCGTAACGCCGGCCCCAACGGCGACACCAGTGCCGACCAGCACACCAACGCCAACCGAGGGCCCGGCCGCAACGGAGACGCCAACGCCGACCCGCGTGCCGAGTGGTGGCAACGCCAATGGCGGCAACAATGGCCACGGCAATGGCGACCAGGATGCGCCGGGTAATTCGGCGGACAATAACAATGCCGAGAATGCGGCGACGCCGGCTCCGACATCGATCCCTGTGCCGACCAGCACGCCAACGCCAACCGAAGCACCGGCACCGACGGACGCGCCGACGCCGACCCGTGTGCCAAGTGGCGGCAACGCCAATGGCGGCGGCAATAACGGCCACGGTAACGGTGACCAGGACGCGCCGGGCAATTCCGGCGGCCATAACAATGCCGAAAACGCGCAGACGCCGTCCCCAACCAATGCGCCGGCACCGACCGAGGCGCCATCCGGCGGCCATGGTAATGGCCACGGCAATGTCAAAGCCGGCCACGCCAATAACGGTCATGGCAATGGCGATCAGGATGCACCGGGCAATTCCGGCAGCCATAACAATGCCGAGAATGCCCAGGCGCCGGCCCCGACTCCAGCGCCGTCCGGCGGCCATGGCAGCCATGCCAATAATGGCCATGGCAACGGCGACCAGGACGCACCAGGGAATTCCGGCAGCCATAACAATGCGGAAAATGCCCAAACGCCGGTGCCGACCCAGGCGCCGTCCAGCGCGCATGGCCATGGCAGCGGCAATGGCAGCCATGCGAATAACGGTCATGGCAATGGCGACCAGGATGCGCCAGGCAACTCCGGCAGCCATAACAATGCCGAAAACGCCCAGTCGTCACGGGCCAATGCGCCGGCCTCGACGGAAGCACCCTCCAGCGGCAATGGCCACGGCAATGGTGGCGGCAAGGGCAAGGGCAGCCATGCCAACAATGGCCATGGCAATGGCGACCAGGATGCACCGGGCAATTCCGGCAACCATAACAATGCCGAAAACGCCGGCACCAACGCGCCGGGCAACGACCATGGCAACACCAATGGAAACGGCATTGGCGGCGGCAACGGCAAAGGCCGCGTCAAATCCGGCGGCCGTGCCGCGGATGATGCGGACGAGAAGGATTCGTCCAACCAGGCCGACCATGCCAACGACCATATGCAGCCGACGTCGGCCAGCATGGACCATCATTCCGACCACGGCATGCTGGCCCAGCACGATAACCATATGGACGCAAGCAATGACCTGTTTGCCTTCGGCGAGGCGCATAATCACGCCAGCGCTTCCGGCGGCGCGGCCAGCGGCAATTGGACCGATGTCATCGAGATGGGCTTCGACCAGGGCGCGGCCGGCGGCGATTCCGGCGCCTGGACGCAAGCCATCGAGGGCCAGCACATTGTCGATGGCCATACCGCGGCACACGGCAACGCCGACCATGCAGGCGATACGCACCAGGCGCCAATGCATGGCCCGGACAACTTCGACAAGCTGGATTGGTGATCTTGCACATTTGATGGAATAGAGCGACTTGCAGCCAACGATATTTGTTTCCATCGCGAGCTACCGCGATCCTGACTGCCAGAACACGGTACGTGACCTGCTTGAAAAGGCCACGTACCCGGACCGCGTATCGATCGGTATCTGCTGGCAGTTCGTGCCGGTCGAAGATGATGATTGCTTCGTCCTGCAGACCCGTACCGGCCAGGTGCGCACGATCGCAGTCCACGCTTCCGAAAGCAAGGGCGCTTGCTGGGCGCGCCACAAGGTGCAATCGCTGTGGCAGGGCGAGGACTATTATCTGCAGATTGATAGCCATATGCGCTTCGTCCAGGGCTGGGACGAAAAACTGATCGCCATGCTCGATCAATGCAACAGCCCGAAACCGGTCTTGTCGACTTATCCCTTGCAGTTCACGCCGCCCGATACCCTCGGTGAGGACGGTGTCATCACCATCTACCCCAAGGAATTCGACGAATTCGGCGTGCTGACCCAGCGCTCCGAGGTCGCCAGCATGAAGGATGCGCCAGCGGTGCCGCGGCAGAATGCCTTCATCGGCGCCGGCTGGGTATTTGCCAAGGGCCGCGTCGTGGAGGAAGTGCCGTACGACCCGTACTTGTATTTCGAAGGCGAGGAAATCACGCTGGCGGTCCGGTTGTGGACCCATGGCTGGGACATCTTCATTCCCAACGCCGTCGTGGCCTACCACGATTACGGCCGCCGCCCGGAACGCCCGCGCCACTGGAAAGACCAGACCGACTGGTCCGCGCTCAACCAGCGCGCCCGCACGCGCATCCGGCATATCCTCGGGATTGACCGTTCCGGCAAGGCGCAAGACCTGGCGGAGATCGACAAATACGGCCTGGGAAGTGCCCGCAGCCTGGCCGATTACGAAGCCTTCTCGGGCGTGGACTTCCGTGCCCGCCTGTACCGGGGCAAACCCTTGCCCAAACCCGACCTGGCGGCCGACCAGCCGGCGCAGGCAGCCGCACGCAGCGCAATCTTCGCGCAGATCTGGCGCGAGAATTTGTGGGGCAGCGAAGAAACCCGCTCCGGCGCAGGCTCGGCGCTGGCCGCCACCGGGCCGTTGCGCGAATGGCTGCCAAAGACGCTGGACTTCCTGGGTATCGACATCCTGGCCGATGCCGGCTGCGGCGATATGAACTGGAGCAGGGAGATGGCCGGGAAGCTTCGGCTTTACCTGGGCTTCGACATCGTACCGGAGCTGGTGTCCGGGCTGCGCGCCAGCATGAAAGGGCATACGCATTGCCTGTTCGCCGAAGCCGACGTGGTCACCACGACCTTGCCGCGCGCCGATGCCGTCCTGTGCCGCGACGTGTTGACCCATCTGCCGCTCGATGCGGTGCTGATGGCGCTGAAACGCTTCCGCCTAAGTGGGGCGCGCTACCTGATCGCCACCACCAACGACACTGGACGCAACGCCTGGGTTCCCAACGGCGGCTGGCAGGCGCTTGACCTGACGGCGGCCCCATTCAATCTGCCACCGCCGCGCATGGTGCTCGACGAAGGCGGTTTCAAGCGCCTGGCCGTCTGGTCCACCGCCGATCTGCCGGAATAAGGCGGACGCGTCAGGCGACGCGGTTCACCGGGCGGCCAGCGACGAAAGCTTCGATGTTGCCGATCAACTGGTCGGCCAGCTCCTGCATCGCCTGCCCGCTGGCCCAGGCCGAATGGGGCGTGAGCAGGAAGTTCGGCAGGCGCAGCTTCAGCAGCGGGTTGTCAGGCACGGGCGGCTCTTTCGACAGCACGTCGAAGCCGGCGCCGGCGATCGTCCCGCGCTGCAAGGCATCGGCCAGCGCCGCCTCGTCGACCAGGCCGCCGCGCGCCGTATTCACCAGGATGGCACTCGGCTTCATGCGCGCCAATTCAGCCGCGCCGATGATATTGCGCGTGGCCTCCGTCAGCGGCGCATGCAGGCTCAGGACGTCCGACGTTTCCAGCAATTCGTCCCAGCCGACATTGCGCACTTGCGGGTCGTCGGCCGGCGTACGCGTGTGCACCACCACTTCCATGCCGAAGGCGCGCCCGAGGTGGGCCACCTGCCTGCCCAACGCGCCAAAGCCCAGCAAGCCCAGGCGGCTGCCCTGCAAGTCCCGGATCGGGTGGTGGAACAGGCAGAAGCGTGGCGAACGTTCCCATTCGCCGGCTTCGATATCGGCGCGGTAGGCGAGCAACTGGCGGCGCAGCGCAAGGATCAGCGCAAAAGTGTGTTCCGGCACGGCGGCATGCGCATAGCCGCGGATGTTCGACACCACGATGCCGCGCTCGCGGGCGGCCGGCAAGTCGATGATATCGGTACCGGTGGCGGCGACCGCGATCATTTTCAAGCCGGGCAGGGCGGCCAGTGCGTCGGCCCGCAGCGGCACCTTGTTGCTGATGGCGATGGTCGCATCTCGCAGGCGCCCGACAGCTTCGGCGGCGGTGGAGGCGGGATACTCCGTCCATCCGTGGTCAAAGGAAGGACGGCGGATGTCGGCAATAATGCTGTCGCGGTCGAGGAATACGATACGTTCGGTCATACGATGGCCTCGGTGGGCAGGGAAGTGGGCAAGGAAGTGGCCAGGGGGCGCAAGCGCATATTCGGATGGCTCGCCATCAGGTCTGCCACCCATTCGACGAAGACGCGCACCTTGGCCGACAGGTGGCGGTTCTGCGGATACACCACATGGATCGGCAGCGGGTCGGTGGACCAATCCTCCAGCACCCGCAGCAGGCGGCCGCTGGTGCCGTGACTGGCCAGTTGTACGTCGGTCATCATGATGATGCCCAGGCCGGCGAGGCCGGCTTGCAGGTAGGCGTTGGAATCGTTCAGGGCAATCACGCCGGGCAGCATCATTTCGATGCGCTCGCCGTCCCGTGTGAAGTCCCAGCTATAGATCTTGCCGGTCTTGGACGAGAAATAGTTGACGCAACGGTGCCGTTCCAGCTCGCGCGGGTGGCATGGGGTGCCGAAGCGTTCCAGGTAGGAGGGCGCGGCGCAGGTCACGAAATTCAGCACCCCCACGCGCCGTGCGATCAGGCTGGAATCGCCCAGTTGGCCCCCCCGCACTGCACAATCGACGCCTTCCTCGACCAGGTCGACCGGGCGGTCGCTGCAACCGAGCTCCAGCTGGATATCGGGATATTGTTCAAAGAAGGAAGGCAGGGCAGGGACCAGCACTTCGTTGGCCAGTCCGGTCGGCGCATCGACCCGCAGCCGGCCGCTCGGGCTCAGGCGGGTGCGCGACAGCGATTCCTCGGCATCCTTCACGTCGGCCAGGATGCGCAGGCATCTTTCATAGTAGGCGGCGCCGTCGGCAGTGACGGAAACGTGGCGCGTGGTCCGGTGCAGCAGCTTGACCGACAGCGCCGTTTCCAGGCTGGCCACCAGGGTGGAGACGGTTGCCTTCGGCAATTGCAGGGCTTCGGACGCGCGGGTGAAGCCACCCGCGTCCACTACTTGCACGAAGACTTCCATGGCTTGGAGCTTATTCATGAGTCCACCTTATTGTTCGAGATCCTGAACAATCAATTCATCATTAATGTATTTTTCTTATTCTAGTGGAAGTTTATTATTACCGTATTGCAGCATAAAAAAGCCATTGACCTTCCCAGGATGGGAAAGATTAAAGTGGCTTCAGTTTAGGAAAAGGAGCAGTCATGAGTAACCGGGATGGATTTTTTGCAATGGTATCGCTGGCGCTGGGCGCGATCGCCCTGGCAGGCGTCCTGTATACCGACGAATATGCGCACGGTGCGCAAGTAGGATTCGGCGCGGCGCCGGCGCCCGTGAAGCTGCTGGCCTCGGCCAGTACGGAGGCGCGCGAATGACCGCGCAGGTGCCGGCGGACCTGAAGATCCGCGAACTGGAAGTGCGCGGCGCCCAAGGGCCGCTCGCCGCACGCCTCTACCTGGCCGGGAATCCGTCCGCCAAGCGCGACGCCCTGATCGTCTTCTTCCATGGCGGCGGCTTCGTGGCCGGCGACCTGGAGGAGGCGGACGAATTCCTGCGCCACCTGGTCACGTGCAATCCGGGCCATGTCATTCTCGCTACCAACTACACCCTGGCGGCCGTCAGCCCTTTCCCGGCGGCGGTCGAGGATGCCCACGCCGTGCTGGCCTGGGCCAAGAAGAACAAGACCAAGCTGGCCTGGAGCGGCAAGCTGCTGCTGACGGCCGGCATCGAAGCCGGCGCCAACCTGGCCGCCGTGTCGGCGCTGATGGCGCGCGACCGTGGCGGTCCGGTGCTGGCGGGCCAGATCCTGATCATGCCGATGCTCGATCCCGGCCTGTCCACCGGTTCGATGCGCGAATTGCCGAACTGCCCGGACAAGATGAAGGTTGCCAACACGTGCGCCGCCGCCTACCGCGGCTACCTGCCGAATGCCGCCGACCGCGCCCACCCTTACGCGTCGCCGCTGCAATCGAGCCGCCTGAAGAATTTGCCGCCGGCCCTGATCCTGTCGGCCGAGGACGACCCCTTGCGGGATGAAGCGGAACAGTACGGGGCGAAATTGATCGCCTGCGGAGTAAAGACAACAGTCAGACGCATGCCACCGGCGCCACTCCAGGAGCCGGGAGCCAGGAATGAATGCGCGTGCAGGAGCTTTGCGTTGAAAGAGATGGCCAGTTTCATCAGCGCCATCGACGGGACGGAAATCCCGGTGGCGTAAAGCGGTTTACCACAAAACAGCAGTTTGAAAAAAGTGCCTGCGAGGCACATGGGCTCCTTTTTGCCAAAATTTTTCCAATCAATTTTCACCCACAAGAGGTTAACAATGAAGAAGATGAATCAATTGACCACTCTTGCGCGGCCGCTGGTAGCCGCGTTGGCCATGGGCGGGCTGGCGGCGGCCATCCTGTCCGGTTGCAGCGCCAACAGCAAGCCCGCGGAAAGCCAGGCGCCTGCCGCAGGCGGCCCGCCGGTATCGGCAGCTGTCGTCGTGCAGAAGTCCGTCGCCGAAACCCAGGAATTCTCCGGCCGTATCGAAGCCATCGAGCACGTGGAGATCCGTCCACGCGTCAGCGGCTTCATCACCGCGGTGAACTTCAAGCCCGGCAGCGAGGTGAAAAAGGGGGATGTGCTGTTCGTGATCGACCCGCGTCCATTCCAGGCTGAAGCCAGCCGTGCCGAAGCCGCCGCCAATTCCGCGCGCGCCAAGGCCGACCTGGCCAAGCTGGAGCTGGCCCGCGCTGAAAAGCTGCTGGCCGACAAGGCCATCGCCCAGCGCGAGTTCGACGAACGCGCCTCGGCATTGAAGGAACTGGACGCCAGTGCCCGTGCCGCCGCCTCGGCAGCGGAAGCGGCCCGCCTGAACCTGTCGTACACCCAGGTGGTATCGCCGATCAACGGCCGCGTGTCGAAGGCGGAGATCACCCTCGGCAACCTGGTCGACCCGAATGCGGTGCTGACCAGCGTAGTGTCGCTGGACAAGATCTACGCCAGCTTCGACGGCGATGAAGACACCTTCCTGCGCGTCGGCGGCCAGGCTTACAAGGGCCAGCCGGTGACCGTGAAGGTCGGCCTGGCCAACGAATCGGGCTTCCCGCACGAAGGCAAGCTGGAATTCGTGGACAACCAGCTCGACACCCGCACCGGCTCCGTGCGCATGCGCGCCACCTTCGACAACAAGGACCGCGCCCTGGTGCCCGGCCTGTTCGCCCGCGTCCAGCTGGACGGCGGCACCGCCACCCGCAGCTCCCTGCTGATCAACGATCGCGCCGTGGGCACCGACCAGAACCGCAAGTTCGTCTTCGTGGTGGGCGCCGACAACAAGGCCGAATACCGTCCCGTGGTGCTGGGCCCGAACATCGAAGGCCTGCGCGTGGTGCGCGACGGCCTGAAGCCGGGCGAGAAGATCGTCGTCAACGGCCTGCAGCGCGTGCGCCCCGGCGCGCCGATCACGCCGCAAATGGTCGACATGACCTTTGACCCGATGGCAGCCGGACAGAAAGTGGCCGCCACCGAAGCCAAAACCTCCAAGGAATAATCCATGAATTTCTCTCGCTTCTTTGTCGACAAGCCGATCTTCGCGGCGGTCTTGTCGATCATTGTCTTCGTAGCGGGCTTGATCTCGATCTTCAAGCTGCCCGTCTCCGAATACCCGGAAGTGGTGCCGCCATCGGTCGTGGTGCGCGCCGTCTACCCGGGCGCGAACCCGAAAGTGATTGCGGAAACCGTCGCCGCGCCGCTCGAAGAGCAGATCAACGGTGTCGAGAACATGCTGTACATGTCCTCGCAAAACACCTCCGATGGCGCGCTGATGCTGACCGTGACCTTCAAGATCGGCACCGACGTCGACAAGGCTGAAACCGCGGTGCAGAACCGCGTGCAGCGCGCCTTGCCACGCCTGCCGGAAGAGGTGCGCCAGATCGGCGTGACCACGGTGAAGTCTTCGCCGAACCTGACCATGGTGGTGCACCTGCTGTCGCCGAATGGGCGCTACGACGACCTGTACCTGCGCAACTACGGCGTGCTGAACGTGAAGGACCAGCTGGCCCGTATCC
>CBFGQI010000183.1:0-8316 GCA_965650885.1 uncultured Oxalobacteraceae bacterium | reverse complement strand
TCACGCCTTCGAAGTGCGCCAGCGATTCCTCGCCCAGGTAGTCCAGCAGCTTCGGCGCGCTGTTGACGATCGCCTGCAGGGCCGGGTTCTTGGTGTCCAGGATGCGCAGCGGATTGGTGTGCAGGCGGCGCTTGGCGTCGGCGTCCAGGTGCTCTTCGTGCTGCTCCAGGTAGGCGATCAGGTCGACGCGGT
Organism: uncultured Oxalobacteraceae bacterium; assembly: GCA_965650885.1. Classification (GTDB taxonomy): domain Bacteria; phylum Pseudomonadota; class Gammaproteobacteria; order Burkholderiales; family Burkholderiaceae_D; genus Rugamonas. The sequence goes on along the minus strand of CBFGQI010000183.1, from coordinate 8,124 downwards.
GGCGCGCGCGCTCCGCGGCGTCGCCGATGGAATTGATTTCCAGGCGGATGTTCTCCAGGCCCAGGTCATCCCACAGGCGGCGGCACATCGCGATCATTTCGGCGTCCACGTCGGGGCCGGTGAAGCCCACGGCCTCGGCGCCGAACTGGTGGAACTGGCGGTAGCGGCCGCGCTGCGGGCGCTCGTGGCGGAACATCGGGCCTTTGTACCACAGGCGCTTGGGGCCCTCGTACACCAGGTTATGTTCCAGCACGGCGCGTACCACGCCTGCCGTGCCTTCCGGGCGCAGGGTCAGCTTGTCGCCGTTCATCGAGTCTTCGAAGGAATACATTTCCTTCTCGACGATGTCGGTCACGGCGCCGATGGCGCGCGAGAACAGGCGGGTCTCTTCCACGATCGGCGTGCGGATCTGCTGGAAGCCGTAACTCTGCACCACGGACTGCGCGGTGTTTTCGAAGATTTCCCACAAGTGGGCGTCGGCCGGCAGGAGATCGTTCATCCCCTTGATCGCCGAAATTTTGTCTGCTTTGTTGGACATGTTCTTTAAGCTGCTTTGCTGTAGTTTTTCTGTACGTAATCGAGCACGATGGCCTGGAATTCTTCGACGATATTGTCGCCGCGCAGGGTCGCCACTTTCTGGCCGTCGACGAAGACCGGTGCGGCCGGCGATTCACCGGTGCCCGGCAGGCTGATGCCGATATTGGCGTGCTTCGATTCGCCCGGGCCGTTGACGATGCAGCCCATCACGGCCACGTTCATCGCCTCCACCCCGGGGTAAGTCTTTTTCCATTCCGGCATCTGCTCGCGCAGGTAGCTCTGGATGTCGTCCGCCAGTTCCTGGAACACGGTGGAGGTGGTGCGGCCGCAGCCCGGGCAGGCGATCACCATCGGGGTGAACTTGCGCAAGCCCATGGTCTGCAGGATTTCCTGGCCCACCACCACTTCCCTGGTGCGGTCGCCGCCCGGTTCCGGGGTCAGCGAAATGCGGATGGTGTCGCCGATGCCTTCCTGCAGCAGCACCGACAGCGCGGCGGTCGAGGCCACGATGCCCTTGCTGCCCATGCCCGCCTCGGTCAGGCCCAGGTGCAGCGGATAGTCGCAGCGCTTGGCCAGTTCGCGGTATACGGCGATCAAGTCCTGCACGCCCGACACCTTGCACGACAGGATGATCTTGTCGCGGCCCAGGCCCAGTTCTTCGGCGCGCACCGCGTTCTCGATGGCGGACGTGATCAGCGCCTCGTACATCACGGCTTGCGCGCTCCATGGATTGTCGCGGGCCGCGTTTTCATCCATGATGCGCGCCAGCAGCGCCTGGTCCAGCGAGCCCCAGTTGACGCCAATGCGTACCGGCTTGCCGTACTTGGCCGCCACCTCGATCATTTGCGCGAACTGGGTGTCGCGCTTGGCGCCCTTGCCCACATTGCCGGGGTTGATGCGGTACTTCGACAGCGCGGCGGCGCAGTCCGGGTACTCGGTCAGCAGGGTGTGGCCGTTGTAGTGGAAGTCGCCCACCAGCGGCACGTCGATGCCCATCTTGTCCAGCTGGTCGCGGATATAAGGCACGGCGGCGGCGGCCTCCGGCCGGTCCACCGTCAGGCGCACCAGTTCGGAACCGGCGCGCGCCAGCTCCTTGATCTGGATCGCCGTCGCCACCGCATCGGCGGTGTCGGTATTGGTCATCGACTGCACCACCACCGGCGCATCGCCACCGACCCAGATCTTGCGCTCGCCGTGCTGTACCAGCACGCTGCGGCTGGCGCGGCGCGCCAGCGGTCCGGATGGGATCGGGTTGTTCGAAGAAGACATGCTTGGCTACTGTGCTTACTTGATGTTGACGAGGGAATAGGTCTTGCCGGCTTCCTGCGGCAGCGCCAATTGGGCGCCCGCCAGGCTGGCACTCACGCCGCCCGGTTTGCCGACGATCAGGATGTCGTCCGCGCGCACGTCGAAGGCTTGCGTGCTGCCCGCCCTCACCTCGCGCGCGATCAGTTTGGCCTGGCCCGGACGGCGGATCTCGATCCATGAATTTTCCTTCACCGTCAGCACCAGCTTGCCGCCCGCCGCGCCGACCGCCGGGGCTGGCCCGGACGGCGCCGCAGCGGCCGCAGGGGCCGGCGCCGAGACCAGAGGCGCAGCACCCGGCACGTTGGCACCAGGGGTAACGCCGGCCGCCGGCCTGGCCGGCATCAGGCCCGGCGACGCCGGGGCATTCGCCCCTGGGGTGGCGCCTGCCGGCGCCGGGGCGGTGCCCGCGGGCGGCACGCCGCCTGCGCCCGGTGCCGGACGATTGACCGGGGCCACGCCTGCCGCGCCAGGCGCGGTGGCCGGTGCCGCCGCGCCCGCAGGTGCGGCGGCAGTGCCGCCAGCGCCGGCCGGGGCCGCGCCTGGCGCAGCCGGCACGCCGGCGCCTGGCACAGTGGCAGGCATGTTGGTGCTGCCGGCCGGCGGCGGCACGGAAATCAGCGGTACGTTGGGGCTTTGCAGCGGCCCTTCCGCAGCCGGCGTGCCCGGTTGCGTCACCACCATCGGCACCGGCGTTTCCGTCGTCGCCGGCGCGTCCACGCCGCCGCGTGTGGCCAAGGTCAACGGTGCCAGGAAGCCCATCTGCCAGGCCGCCGCCACGCCGGCCAGCGCCAGCACCGCCACGCCGGCCACGATGGCGCCAACCGGCTTGCCATTGTTGCGCTCATTGAGCGAGGGGAAGCGCGACTCCTGGAACGAAGCCCGCACCCTGGTCGGCCGCACGGTCGCCGCCGCGTGGCCTTCCGCGCCCTCCACCTGCACCATCGCCACCAGCGGCGCCGGATCCAGGCGCACCGCCTTCGCGTAAGCACGGATAAAGCCGCGCGTGACGGCGCGGTTCGGCAATGCATCATAATCGCCTTGTTCGATCGCCACCACCTGGCGCGGCGCCAGTTTCAACTGGTCCGCAATCTGGTCGACCGACAGGCCCATGGCCTCGCGTGCCGCTGCCAATGCTGCCCCGGGCGCGGAAGCACGCTGTTGGCTGGTCGGCTTGTCCTGCTCAGAATCCATTCGTTCCCCGTTCTCACTCATCAAACGCCCCACGTTGATACGCAGCGTACTCCGGCGACGCGGCGTGGTGCCGCCGCAGCTGGGTCGCAAAGCCTTGCTCCAGACCCTTGTCGCCCATTTTGTGCTGCACTTTGATCGCCAGCCACAGCACGTCCGCCGGCAAGCTATCCAGTTTGGTCAACTTGCCCAGCTGTCCGACGAAAAAGCTGGCGCGCGGATAATCGCGCCGCGCATAGTACACCTTGGCCAGGCCGATACTGGTTTCCGGCACGTCCGGCGCCAGCTGCAAGGCTTGCAGCAAGTACTTTTCGGCCAGGTCATAATCCTTGACCTTCACGGCGCAGGCGCCGGCATTGTTCAGGGCCCCCGCCGGCGAGCGGTAAGTGCGGTTCGCCAGCGCCGCATCGAAATGCTTGAACGATTCCTTGACGCGATCGTTCTGGCACAGGAAGGACCCGTAATTATTGTTCAGGTCCGGATCGTTCGGCGCCAGCTTCAGCGCCTGCAGGAAGTTGTCGTTCGCCAGTTCCTTTTCTTCCATCCGCATATAGATGATGGCGCGCATGCCGTAGCCGCTGGCATTTTCCGGATCGGCGGCGATCGCCTTCTTCACTTCGTCCAGCGCCACCGGGTAATTGCCCTGTTCGAAATAGCCGGCCGCCAGCTGCATGCGGATCGCGGCGCGCTTTTGCGCGGCGGTCTGGTCGGATGCGGTTTTCAGGTCTTCCCTGCCGCTGGGGCCTTGCCCCGAAGTCGCGCAGCCCGCCAATGCCCCGGCCAGCGCGACCGCGGCCAGGCACGTGAAGCGGCGCTGGGCGAATACGGTCATCAGGAACGGATCTCCACAATCTTGCCGAAATCGGCGCCGAATTTCTTCTGGTACTCGGCCATCTTTTCCATCCGTTCAGCCACGCGGGTGCGGTCTTTCACTTCGCCCGCCAGCTGGCCGCAGGCGGCGTCGATATCGTCGCCGCGCGTCTTGCGGATGGTGGTCACGATGCCCGCATTCATCAGAATTTCAGCGAAGGCCTTGATGCGCGGGTTCTTGGAGCGCAGCAGGCCCGATTCCGGGAAGGGGTTGAAAGGAATCAGGTTGAACTTGCAATTGACACCGACCACCGGGTCGTTCACCAGCGCGATCAGTTCGCGCGCGTGCTCGTCGGAGTCGTTGTAGTTATCGAGCATGCAGTACTCGAACGTGATGAAGTCGCGCGGCGCGAACTCCAGGTAGCGCTTGCACGCCGCCAGCAGTTCCTTCAGCGGATACTTCCTGTTCAACGGCACCAGCTCGTCGCGCAGCTTGTCGTTGGAGGCGTGCAGCGACACCGCCAGCGCCACCGGCACGTCCTGCGCCAGCTTGTCGATCATCGGCACCACGCCCGAGGTGGACAGGGTCACGCGGCGGCGCGACAGGCCGTAGGCGTTATCGTCCAGCATCAGCTTGAGCGCGGTGGCGGTCGGGCCGTAGTTCAGCAGCGGTTCGCCCATGCCCATCATCACCACGTTGGTGATCTGGCGCTCGCCTTTCGGGCCGGGTTCGATGCCCTTGGTCGCGCGCAGCGCGAATTCGGCCATCCACAGCTGGCCGATGATTTCGCCCACGGTCAGGTTGCGGTTGAAGCCTTGCTTGCCGGTCGAGCAGAAGCGGCAATTCACGGCGCAGCCGGCCTGGGTCGAGATGCACAGCGTGCCGCGGTTCTCTTCCGGGATGAACACGGTTTCCACGGCATTGCCATTGCCCACGTCCACCAGCCATTTGCGGGTGCCGTCGGCCGAGGTATGGTCGCTGATGACGGCCGGCGCCACAATGTGGGCGCGCGTCTTCAGCTTCTCGCGCAAGGACTTGGCGAGGTCGGTCATGCTGTCGAAATCGGACGCACCGAACTGGTGGATCCAGCGCTGCAGCTGCTTGGCACGGAAAGGCTTCTCACCCAACTCGGCGCAGTAGGCGACTAATTGTTCCGGATCGAGGTCCAGCAGGTTGGTGAGGGAGGTTTCCATGCTATTTAACTCAATTTCCAAAAATGGCTTTGCCCCGGGCCAGGGACCCGGGGCAAACGCGCAAATACTACTGTACTACTTTTCCCAAGGTTTAACGGGAGTAAACGTTCAGCGCTGGGAAGAAGTAGGCGATTTCCACGGCAGCGGTTTCAGCCGCGTCGGAACCGTGCACGGCGTTGGCGTCGATGGAGTCAGCGAAATCGGCGCGGATGGTGCCTTTTTCTGCCTTCTTCGGATCGGTTGCGCCCATCAGGTCGCGGTTCTTGGCGATGGCGCCTTCGCCTTCCAGCACCTGGATCATCACCGGACCGGAAACCATGAAGTCCACCAGGTCCTTGAAGAAAGGACGGGCAGCGTGCACCGCGTAGAAGCCTTCGGCTTCGGCGCGCGACAGTTGGGTCATACGGGCAGCAACGATCTTCAGACCTGCGCCTTCGAAACGGCTGTAGATCTGGCCGATCACGTTCTTGGCTACTGCGTCTGGTTTGATGATCGACAGGGTGCGTTCGATTGCCATTATGAAAAACTCCAATAAAAAGAAAGGTTTAAAACAAGAAATTAGATTCTCGATCAACCCTAGATTTTAACATAGTTCACTCTGTATGCCCATGGAAACGCAGTTAAGGGCTCCCCTTCAGCGTTTTTAAGCCTTTCCTAAGCCTGAAAGTTCCCGACCGGACGCGTACATGCTATGCTTTTTAGTAAAGGAGGCATTCAACCATGCAAAACGTACATCACTTCGGTAGTGCAGTCGCGACCGATAACGTCCAGATCCGCAACCGCGTACTGCGTAACACTTACTGGCTGCTGGCACTGTCGATGATCCCGACCGTGCTGGGCGCGGCCATCGGCGTCATGTTCGGCGTGCCGATCCCGCGCGGCTTCATGGGCTTCATCCTGTTCATGGCCGTGGCCTTCGGCTTCATCTGGGGCATTGAGAAGAACAAGCATTCCGGCGTCGGCGTCGCGCTGCTGCTGGGCTTCACCTTCTTCATGGGCTTGCTGCTCACCCCCTTGCTGACGCGCACCCTGGGCTTTTCCAATGGCGGCAGCCTGATCATGACGGCGTTCGGCGGCACCGCGACCATCTTCGTCGCCCTGGCCAGCTACGCCACCGTGACCAAGCGCGATTTCTCGATGATGGGCAAGTGGCTGTTCGCCGGCGTGATGATCCTGCTGCTGGCATCGGTCGCCAATATCTTCCTGGGCATGGGCGCGCTGGCCATCACCATCTCGGTGCTGGCGATCGCGATCTTCTCGGCGTACATCCTGTACGACGTGCAGCAGATCGTGAATGGCGGCGAGACCAATTACATCTCCGCCACCCTGGCGCTGTACCTGGACGTCTACAACATCTTCAGCAACCTGCTGGCCCTGCTGGGCCTGGGTGGCGAGCGCGACTAAGCGATCCCGCCCCAACAAAAAGCCGGCTTGATCGCCGGCTTTTTTTCTTGCTGCCACGTTTGTCCCACTTGGTTCCTGACCCCGGGGTGGACAAAATTACTCGAGGTCAAAAACTGCCATCGATTCGACGTGGGAAGTGTGCGGGAACATGTTCATCACGCCGGCTTGCGACAGCTTGTAGCCGGCGCGGTGCACCAGCACGCCGGCGTCGCGCGCCAGGGTCGAGGGCGAGCAGGAGACGTAGACGATGCGCTTTGGCAGCAGGTCCGGGTGCGTTTCCTTCAGTTCCGCCAGCGCCAGCGACAGGGCCATCGCGCCGTCGCGCGGCGGGTCGATCAGCATGCGGTCGAACTTGCCCAGGGCGATCAGGTCGTCCTTGGTGATCTCGAACAGGTTGCGGCACTGGAACGTGGTGTGGCCGTCGACGCCGTTGACCTTGGCGTTGCTCAGGGCGCGCTCGGTCAGCGCGGTCGAGCCTTCGATCCCCACCACTTCGCGCGCCTGGGTCGCCAGCGGCAGCGTGAAGTTGCCCAGGCCGCAGAACAGGTCGGCCACGCGGTCGTCCTTTTGCACGTCCAGCAGGCGCAGCGCCTTGTGCACCAGCACGCGGTTGATGTGGTGGTTCACCTGGGTGAAGTCGGTCGGCTTGAACGGCATCTTGATGCCGAATTCCGGCAGCGTGTAATACAGTTCCTTGTCGGCCGGGTAGAACGGGTAGGCGGTGTCCGGGCCTTTGGGCTGCAGCCACCATTGGATCTGGTACTGGTCGGCGAATGCCTTCAGTTTTTCTTCGTCGCCTTCGCCCAGCGGGACCATGTTGCGCATCACCAGCACGGTATTGTCTTCGCCTACGGCCAGCTCGATCTGCGGCACCTTGTCGAAGATGGTCAGGGAGTGGATCAGGGCGCGCAGCGGCATCATCATGGCCGAGACGTGCGGCGGCAGGATCTGGCAGCTCTGGATGTCGGCTACGAAGACCGACTTCTTTTCGTGGAAGCCGACCAGCACCGTGCCTTTTTTGGCGACATAGCGCGAGGACAGGCGCGCGCGGTAGCGGTAGCCCCAGGTCGGGCCGTACATCGGGCGCATCATGGTGTCGGACTTGACCTTGGACAGGTGCCACAGGTTGTCTTCCAGCACGCGCTGCTTGATCGCCACCTGGGCCGAGGCTTCCAGGTGCTGCATGGAGCAGCCGCCGCAATAGTCGAAATGCGCGCATTGGGGCTTGACGCGCATCGACGATTCCTGGTGCAGCACCGTCATGCGGCCCTGCTCCCAGTTTTTCTTCTTGCGCAGCAGCTCGAAACTGACTTTTTCTCCCGGCAGGGCGCCTTCGATGAACACGACCTTGCCGGGCGAACCGTCTTCGTTTTCGATGTGGCCAACGCCACGGGCATCCATGTCCAGCGATTTGATTTCGACGATGTTGTCTTGCATAGCGATTAAGGTTGCAGCCGGCGCAGGGCGCGCCCAAAGCCCGCTATGATAGCAAAAACCGTCACCCCGGTGTCAGACCCGAAGGGTCAGACACCCGAAACGCGACGTCCGCACGCCAGGTGTCTGACCCGGCGGGTCAGACACCGCACTTCCTGGTTTACAACAGTGAATCGCGCACCACGCCACGCGCCGCCATCGCCCGCTTCAGCTTGACCAGCGCTTCCTGCTGGATCTGCCGCACGCGCT
>CBFGQI010000182.1:0-8539 GCA_965650885.1 uncultured Oxalobacteraceae bacterium | reverse complement strand
GCCAGGGCATCGAATTCGACTACTGCTGCGTGCACGCCGCGCTGGCGATGCGCGACGACGGTTACGAGACCATCATGGTCAACTGCAACCCTGAGACCGTGTCGACCGACTACGATACTTCCGACCGCCTGTACTTCGAGCCGCTGACGCTGGAAGACGTGCTGGAAATCGTCGACCTGGAAAAACCATACGGCGTGATCGTGCAGTACGGCGGCCAGACCCCGCTGAAGCTGGCGCTGGACCTGGAAGCCAACGGCGTGCCGATCGTCGGCACTTCGCCGGACATGATCGACGCCGCGGAAGACCGCGAGCGCTTCCAGAAGCTGCTGCAGGACCTGGGCCTGCGCCAGCCGCCTAACCGCACCGCCCGCACCGAAGAAGAGGCGCTGGCGCTGGCACAGGAAATCGGCTACCCGCTGGTGGTGCGTCCTTCCTACGTGCTGGGCGGCCGTGCGATGGAAATCGTGCACGAGCAGCGCGACCTGGAGCGCTACATGCGCGAAGCGGTCAAGGTGTCGAACGACTCGCCGGTGCTGCTGGACCGCTTCCTGAACGACGCCATCGAGTGCGACGTGGACTGCATCTCCGACGGCGACACCACCTTCATCGGCGGCGTGATGGAGCACATCGAACAGGCCGGCGTGCACTCGGGCGACTCCGCCTGCTCGCTGCCGCCTTATTCGCTGTCGCAGGAAACCATCGATGAACTGAAGCGCCAGACTTCGCTGATGGCCAAGGGCCTGAACGTGGTCGGCCTGATGAACGTGCAGTTCGCGATCCAGAAGCAGGACGGCAAGGACGTAGTCTTCGTGCTGGAAGTGAACCCGCGCGCTTCGCGTACCGTGCCTTACGTGTCCAAGGCCACCGGCCTGCAGCTGGCCAAGATCGCCGCGCGCTGCATGGTCGGCCAGAAGCTGGCGCAGCAGGGCATCACCAAGGAAGTCGTGCCGCCTTATTACAGCGTCAAGGAAGCCGTGTTCCCGTTCGTGAAGTTCCCAGGCGTGGACACCATCCTCGGCCCGGAAATGAAATCGACCGGTGAAGTGATGGGCGTCGGCGCCACGTTCGCGGAAGCGTTCGTGAAGTCGCAGCTGGGCGCCGGCGTCAAGCTGCCGACTTCCGGCAAGGTATTCCTGTCGGTGAAGGCGTCGGACAAGCCGCGCGCCGTGAAAGTGGCGAAGGACCTGGTCGATGCGGGCTTCACCCTGTGCGCCACCAAGGGCACCGCCGCCGTGATCGAGGCAGCCGGCATTCCTGTCACTCCGGTGAACAAGAAGTCGGAAGGCCGCCCGCACGTGGTCGACATGATCAAGAACCACGAAATCGCCCTGGTGATCAACACCGTGGAAGAGAAGCGTACCGCGATCAACGACTCGCGCAGCATCCGTACCTCCTCGCTGGCGGCCCGCGTGACCACCTACACCACCATCGCCGGTGCCGAGGCGGCCGTGGCCGGTATCCGCCACCTGGACGAATTGCGTGTGTACGATTTACAAGGCCTGCATAAGTCTTTAAACTAAGACCCGGTAAAGTAGTACGCTTGACAATATAACCACAGAGCCCGCGCTGTAGCTTGGCGCGGGCTCTGTGTTTTTTAGCAATTTAACAAGAGACAGATATGAATTCCGTTCCACTCACTAAATTCGGCGCTGAACTCCTGAAAGAAGAGCTGCACCAGCTCAAGACCAAGGAACGCCGTATTGTCATCGATGCCATCGCCGAAGCGCGTTCGCACGGCGACCTGTCCGAAAACGCCGAATACGATGCCGCCAAGGAGCGCCAAGCCTTCGTCGAAGGCCGTATCGCGGAGCTGGAAGGCAAGCTGAGCTCCGCTCAGATCGTGGACCCGACCACCCTGGACGCGGAAGGCCGCGTGGTGTTCGCCTCCACCGTGGACCTGGAAGACCTGGAATCGGGCCAGAAGGTCAGCTACCAGATCGTCGGCACCGATGAGGCCGACCTGAAGATGAGCAAGGTGTCGGTGACGTCGCCGATCGCCCGCGCCCTGATCGGCAAGTACGCCGGCGACGTGGTGGAAGTGCAGGCCCCGTCCGGTCCGCGCGAGTACGAAATCCTCGAAGTCCGCTACGTTTGATGCTGCTGGCTAAGGTACGCCTGCTGGTTGCCGCCCTGTGGGCCGGCAGCCTGTGGGCGGTCGGCTACCTGGTGGCGCCGACGCTGTTTGCCACCCTGGACCGCGCATTGGCCGGGCAGGTCGCCGGCACCATGTTCCACTCGATGGCCATGCTGTCGCTGGGCTGCGGCGCGGCGATGGGCCTGTTGCTGTTCTTCGGGACGCGCGACTGGACGCCCAAGCGCCGCCGCGGCGTATTGTTGATCGTGGTGGCGATGGTGATGTGCACGGTGGTTTCGCACTTCGGCCTGCAGCCGATGATGGCGGCGGCCAAGGCTTCCGGCGATGGCAGCTTTGGCAAACTGCATGGGATTTCGAGCGGTATCTACCTGGTGCAGAGCCTGCTGGCGGGGTGGCTGCTCTGGAAGCAGTAAACCGGTAACGCGGTGTCTGACCCGCAGGGTCAGACACCCGGCCTGCGGCAGCCGCGTGTCAGGGGTCTGACCCTTTGGGTCTGACCCTGGTTTACCGGTTTTAAGCAGCGGCTTTCTTGGTGCCGGTTTTCTTCTTGACCCGCTTGATGGTCCCGCCCGCGGTAACCCGTTCATTACCCTTCAGCAGTACTTTCTTGACGGTCGGCTTCTTGGTGCCCGAAGCGCTAGGCTTGACGATGGTCACCATGCGCATGCCCTTGCCGGCCTTGCCGGAAGAGGCTTTTTCCGCATCTTTTTTCGGGCGATACAACACCAGCAGTTTGCCGATGTGCTGCACCGGCGCCGCGCCAGTCTTTTCGCAGATGGTTTCGTACATTTCGATGCGGGCTTCGCGGTCATCGCCGAAAACGCGCACCTTGATCAAGCCGTGGGAGTCCAGGCCCAGCTCGATCTCCTTCATCACGGAAGGGGTCAGGCCGGATTCGCCGACGAGGACGATCGGCTTCAAGCCATGGGCTTCGGCACGCAGGACACTGCGTTCGGCAGGGGTAAGGTTCAGCATAGTTATTTTTGGATAGGTTCTCTTAAAGGCAGTATTCTACGCTAATGGCTAAGAACAAATTAAACAAAAACTGGTTGCACGACCATATTAACGACCCGTACGTCAAGGCCGCGCAGAAGGATGGCTTCCGTGCCCGTGCCGCCTACAAGCTGAAAGAGATCGACGAAGACGAGAAGCTGATCAAGCCCGGCCAGGTCATCGTCGATCTGGGGTGCACCCCCGGTTCCTGGGGCCAGTACACCCGCCGCAAGCTGGCGGGGAAAGAGGGCGGCGGCATCCACGGCACCATGATCGGCCTCGACATCCTGCCGATGGAACCGATCGCCGACATGCATTTCATCCAGGGCGACTTCCGCGAGCAGGAAATCCTCGACCAGCTGGCCGAGGTGCTGCAGGGCCGCAAGGCGGACCTTGTATTGTCCGACATGGCGCCCAACCTGTCGGGTATTGCCGTGGCCGATGCCGCGCGCATGGAAGACTTGATCGATATCGCCATCGATTTCAGTCAGCACCATATGAAACCGGGTGGGGCGCTGCTGGTGAAATGTTTCAAGGACCTGGGATTCAGCCAGATCGTCGAAAAGTTCCGCCGCGAGTTCAAGACCGTGGTGCAGAAAAAGCCCAAGGCCAGCCGCGATAAATCGTCCGAAATCTTCTTATTGGGCCGCGGATTGAAGAATCCGGTCGAATAATTGACATTCTGACCCTTGAATTGACTGGTAAAACCCGCATATCCTGCCCAGGAGCGCCACACACGGGACGCACCTTTGGGCCGGTTTGTAGCACGGCCCGGGTTAAACGAGTAAAATCGGATTTCTGCTACAGGTAACTGGTGCGCTTTCGCATCCAAGGAGTTTTCGTGAATAACATGTTTTCTAAATCGGCTATCTGGGTCGTTGTGGCCTTGCTGTTATTTATGCTGTTTAAGCAATTCGACAGCCACAGCATGGCCGGCGGCGCAAAGCCTATCGCTTATTCCGATTTGCTGGATGAGGTCAAAGCGAAGCGCGTCAAGGATGTCCTGATCGAAGGGCAGACCATCACTGCAACCCGTATCGACGATTCCAAAGTCCGTACCACCTCCACCTTCCTGGACCGCGGCCTGATCGGCGACCTGCGCGACAACGGCGTGCGCTTCGACGTGAAGCCGCCTGAAGAGCCAGGCATCCTGCAGCAAGTCTTCGTGTCCTGGTTCCCGATGCTGCTGCTGATCGGCGTGTGGATCTTCTTCATGCGCCAGATGCAGGGCGGCGGGAAGGGCGGCGCCTTCTCCTTCGGTAAGTCGAAGGCGCGCATGCTGGATGAAACCAATAACACCGTGACCTTCGCCGACGTGGCCGGTTGCGACGAAGCCAAAGAGGAAGTGACCGAGATCGTCGACTTCCTGAAAGACCCGACCAAGTTCCAGAAACTGGGCGGCCGTATTCCACGCGGCGTGCTGATGGTGGGCCCTCCAGGCACCGGTAAAACCCTGCTGGCACGCGCCATCGCCGGCGAAGCCAAGGTGCCGTTCTTCTCGATTTCCGGTTCGGACTTCGTTGAAATGTTTGTCGGCGTGGGTGCATCCCGCGTGCGCGACATGTTCGAGAACGCCAAGAAGCATTCGCCTTGCATCATCTTCATCGACGAGATCGACGCTGTCGGCCGCCATCGCGGCGCCGGCATGGGCGGCGGTAACGACGAGCGCGAACAAACCCTGAACCAGCTGCTGGTCGAGATGGACGGCTTCGAAGCCTCCTCCGGTGTGATCGTGATTGCCGCGACCAACCGCGCCGACGTGCTGGACAAGGCGCTGCTGCGTCCTGGCCGTTTCGACCGCCAGGTGTCGGTGGGCTTGCCGGATATCCGCGGCCGCGAACAGATCCTGAACGTGCATATGCGTAAGGTGCCGATCAGCACCGACGTGAAGGCCGACATCCTGGCACGCGGCACCCCGGGCTTCTCCGGCGCCGACCTGGCCAACCTGGTCAACGAAGCCGCCCTGTTCGCCGCGCGCCGCAACAAGCGCCTGGTCGACATGATCGACTTCGAAGATGCGAAGGACAAGATCTTCATGGGCCCGGAACGCAAGTCCATGGTGATCCGCGAAGAAGAGCGCCGTAATACCGCTTACCACGAGTCCGGCCACGCCGTGGTGGCCAAGCTGCTGCCTAAGGCCGACCCGGTGCACAAAGTGACCATCATGCCGCGCGGCTGGGCCCTGGGCCTGACCTGGCAGCTGCCTGAGCACGACAATATTTCGGGCTACAAGGACAAGATGCTGGAAGAGATTTCCATCCTGTTCGGCGGCCGCATCGCGGAAGAGATTTTCGTCGGCCAGATGTCGACCGGCGCCTCCAACGACTTCGCCCGCGCCACCAAGCTGGCGCGCTCGATGGTGACCAAGTTCGGCATGTCCGATGCGCTGGGCGTGATGGTGTACGAAGACAGCCAGAACGACGGCTGGCTGGGCGGCTCCAACAAGACCATTTCGGAAGCGACCCAGCAGAAGGTGGACGCGGAAATCCGTTCCATCCTGGATACCCAGTACGCCTTGGCGCGCAAGCTGCTGGAAGAGAACCGCGACAAGGTCGAGATGATGACCAAGGCACTGCTGGAATGGGAAACCATTGATGCGGACCAGGTGAATGACATCATGGCAGGCCAGGAGCCGCGCCCACCGAAGGCGGGTGCCACGGTGCGCAAGCAGCCAGGCAGCGACGGTTCCGGTTCCAACCCGAATCCGAACGCCACTGCGCCGGCTTAATCAGTTCCGACACAGTGAAAGGGTGAGGCTGAGTCCTCGCCCTTTTCTTTTTCAAACCGGTAAACCGGGGTCAGACCCGCAGGGTCAGACCCCCGTCGACGCGGCGGCCGTGGGTTTGGGTTCTGCGTTTCTGACTTTCGTCGAACATCAACAACTTTCAACCCGAACCAGCAGCAGCCACGCAGGCGGGGTCTGACCCTCCGGGTCTGACCCCGGTTTACCGGTTCTAAAACGCCCCCTGAACATGCACAAATTCGGCCGCCACAACCTCCCCAGCACCCGCCCCCTGGTGATGGGCATCCTGAACGCCACCCCCGACTCCTTCAGTGACGGCGGCCAATTCGCCAGCCTGGACTACGCCATCACGCACGCCGAGCAAATGATCCGCGACGGCGTCGACATTATCGACATCGGCGGCGAATCGAGCCGCCCCGGCGCCCCCGCCGTCCCCCTGGACGAAGAGCTGCGCCGCGTCATGCCCTTGATCTTTGCCCTGCGCGATTGCGGCAAAGCGATCAGCGTCGACACCTATAAACCGGAAGTCATGCGCGAAGCGATACTGGCAGGCGTCGACATGATCAACGATATAAACGGTTTCCGCGCCCCCGGCGCCATCGACGCCGTCAAGGACAGCGATTGTGCGTTGTGCGTAATGCACATGCTTAACAATCCTGCAACAATGCAAGCCAACCCCGAGTACAATGATGTCGTGCGCGAGGTAACAGATTTCCTGGCCGAACGCATTGCCGCCCTGACGGCGGCAGGCATCGACAAGGAGCGCGTGTGGATCGATCCCGGCTTCGGTTTCGGCAAAACGGTTGAGCACAATTACGCGCTGCTGCGGGCCGGCAAGCAGATGGTGGCCGAGCTGGGCGTGCCGCTGCTGGCGGGCCTGTCGCGTAAGTCGATGATCGGCGCCGTCACCGGCAAACCAGTAGAGCAGCGTCTGGCCGGCAGTATCGGCGGCGCTTTGGCAGCAGTCGCGCACGGCGCCCAGATCGTCAGGGTGCACGATGTAGCGGAGACCGTCGATGCACTCAAAGTGTGGCAGGCGGCTCATTAAAAACGAGGAAGAAAACAGAATATGGCACGCAAATATTTCGGTACTGATGGTGTACGTGGACTGGTAGGCCAGGCGCCGATCACCCCCGATTTCGTCATGCGCCTCGGCTATGCCGCAGGCAAGGTGCTGGCCAAGGCGGCCACGACGGGTACCGCCCGCCCGACAGTCCTGATCGGCAAGGACACCCGTATTTCCGGCTATATGCTGGAAGCGGCGCTGGAAGCGGGCTTCGCTGCCGCCGGCGTCGACGTCATGCTGGCCGGCCCGATGCCGACCCCGGCCATCGCCTACCTGACGCGCGCACTGCGCCTGCAGGCCGGCGTGGTGATCTCGGCGTCCCACAACCCGTTCCAGGACAATGGCATCAAATTCTTCTCCGACCAGGGCACCAAGCTGCCGGATGCGGTCGAGCTCGATATCGAAGCGCTGATCGACCAGCCGATGGATTGCGTGGCGCCGGACAAGCTGGGCCGTGCCCGCCGCCTGGATGATGCGCAAGGCCGCTACATCGAATTCTGCAAGAGCACCTTCCCGAACGAGCTGGACTTGCGCGGCCTGAAGGTCGTAGTCGATTGCGCCCACGGCGCCGCCTACAACATCGCCCCGCACGTATTCCACGAACTGGGCGCGGAAGTGGTTGCCATCGGCAACAAGCCGGATGGCTTGAACATCAATGCCGGCGTCGGCGCCACGGCGCCCAAGGCCATGGCGGCAGCCGTACTGGAGCACAAGGCCGACCTCGGCGTTGCCCTTGATGGCGACGCCGACCGCCTGATCATGTGCGACGCATCCGGCCGCCTGTATAACGGCGACGAGCTGCTGTATGTGATGGTGATGGACCGCGTCGCCAATGGCGGCGTGGCCGGCGCCGTCGGCACCTTGATGACCAATATGGCTGTCGAAGTCGCCCTGAAACAGAAGGGCATCGGCTTTGCCCGCGCCAAGGTCGGCGACCGCTACGTGCTGGAAGTGATGCAGGAAAAAGGCTGGATCCTGGGCGGGGAGGGCAGCGGCCACCTGCTGGCGCTGGACAAGCACAGCACCGGCGACGGCATCATCTCCGCGCTGCAAGTGCTGTCCGCGCTCAAGCGCAATGGCAAGACCCTGGCTGAGATTGCCGGCGAAGTGACGCTGTTCCCGCAAACCCTGATCAATGTGCGCGTTCCGGCCGGCTTCGACTGGCAAAAGAATGCAGCCATGGTGGCGGAAAAGGAAAAGGTCGAAGCTGAACTGGGCGATACCGGCCGCGTGCTGATCCGTGCGTCCGGCACCGAACCGCTGATCCGCGTAATGGTGGAAGCGCGCGATGCCGACAAGGCGCACAGCATGGCGCGCCGCATTGCCGACAAGGTCGAGACCGCGCTGGCGGCTTAAAAGTTGCCTGTGTGACATTGACGGCCCCAGGCCCGCCGGGGTATTATTCCTTTATCGGAGTGTAGCGCAGCCCGGTAGCGCACCTGCTTTGGGAGCAGGGGGTCCAAGGTTCGAATCCTTGTACTCCGACCAGGAAATTCCTCGAGCGGGTTGTCTTTGGACAACCCGCTTTTCATTTGCGGCAAGGCTTTAGCGCCACGCCCGCGACACTGCCCTTAGCTCAGTTGGATAGAGCATCGGCCTTCTAAGCCGAGGGTCGCAGGTTCGATTCCTGCAGGGCAGGCCA
>CBFGQI010000181.1:0-8588 GCA_965650885.1 uncultured Oxalobacteraceae bacterium | reverse complement strand
AGCACGATTTCGAAAAGCTCAAGCAAGCCTTCGTGCACTTCACGCACCGCCTGCCATTCTATGGCCGCGCCATGCTGTGCATCGACGACCCGCACGTGCGCGCCATCATCCCGCAGGTGACCAAGCCGGTCACCACCTACGGCTTCGCGGCAGACGCCGAGGTGCGCGCCATCAACGCGCGCGCGGTCGGCACGCAGATGCACTTCACCGTGCTGCAGGAAGGCTACCCGGACCTGGACATCGTCCTGAACCAGCCCGGCATGCACAATGTGCAGAACGCCTGCTCGGCGGTGGCCATCGCGCGCGAAATCGGCGTGCCGGACGAGGCGACGCAGGCCGGCCTGGCAGGCTTCGCCGGCGTGGGCCGCCGCTTCACCAAATATGGCGACGTCGCGATCCCCTCCGGCGGCACCTTCACGCTGGTGGACGACTTCGGCCACCACCCGATCGAAATGGAAGTGACGACGGCCGCCGCGCGCGCCGCCTATCCGGGCCGCCGCCTGCTGCTGGCATTCCAGCCGCACCGCTACAGCCGCACGCGCGACCTGTTCGAAGATTTCGCGAAAGTCCTCAGCACGGTCGACGTGCTGGTGCTGTCGGACGTTTATGCGGCGGGCGAGGCGCCGATTGTGGCCGCCGACGGCCGCGCACTGGCGCACGCGATCCGCGCGCGCGGCAAGACCGAACCGGTGTTCGTCGAAAACATCGCCGACATGCCGGAAACGATCATGAACGTGGTGCGCGACGGCGACGTCGTGCTCACGATGGGCGCAGGCTCGATCAGCGGCGTCCCGGCAAAACTCACGAACTGGAAGGCTTGACGCGATGACGAAACTGACTGCACAAGAAGCGCAAGCGTTCGGCAAGGTGGGCGTATTGATGGGCGGCCTGTCGGCCGAACGCGACGTCTCCCTGATGTCCGGCACCGGCGTGCTGGCGGCCCTGCAAAGCCAGGGCATCGACGCCCACGCCTTCGACCCGGGCCAGCGTTCGCTGGCCGAACTGGCGGCGGAGCAATTCGACCGCGTGTTCATTGCGCTGCACGGCCGCTACGGCGAAGACGGCAGCCTGCAAGGCGCGCTGGAACTGCTCGGCATCCCTTACACCGGCTCCGGCGTGATGGCCAGCTCGGTGGGCATGGACAAGATCACCACCAAGATCCTGTGGCTGCGCGAAGACCTGCCGACGCCGGAATACGCGGTGCTCGACGCCGATTCCGACCTGGATGCGGAAGCCGCGCGCCTTGGCCTGCCGCTGATCATGAAACCGCCGCACGAAGGCTCGACCATCGGCATCACCAAGGTGACCGATGCCGCGCAGCTGCGCACCGCGTACGACGCCGCCGCCGCGCTGGATGACAGCGTGCTGGCCGAGGAATTCGTGGAAGGGCGCGAGTTCACCGTCGCGGTGCTGGGCACCGGCAAGAACGCGCGCGCGCTGCCGATCGTGGAAATCGTGGCACCGCAAGGCAATTACGACTACCAGAACAAGTATTTCACCGACGACACCAAGTATTTCTGCCCGCCGCAGCTGGACCAGGCGATCCAGGATGAAATGCAGCGCCTGGCCGTGGCGGCGTACCGCGCCGTCGGCTGCGAGGGCTGGGGCCGCGTCGACGTGCTGCTGCGCGAAAAGGACCAGAAGCCGTTCCTGCTGGAGGTAAATACATCGCCAGGCATGACCAGCCATTCGCTGGTGCCGATGGCAGCCCGCGCGACCGGCGTGAGCTATGAAGCACTGTGCGTGGAAATCCTGCGCACCGCACGACTGAAACTGAAGAAGTAAAAGGGAAGAGAACCATGTGGCACGACGTGAAAGCCTTGAATGCATCCGCCAGCGGCCTGGTCGCGCTGTCGGTGCTGGCTTGCGCCGTTGCCGGCGTGTGGTGGCTGGCGAATCGCCCTGTATTCGATTTGCGCGCCATCCGCGTTGAAACCATGGACAAGTCGGAGTTCAAGCACGTGAACCACCTGACGCTGCGCAACAGCACCCAGGGCCGCATCGCGGGCAACTTCTTCACCGCCAACCTGGAGCAGGTACGCCAGGTGTTCGAGTCGGTGCCGTGGGTGCGCCGCGCCAGCGTGCGGCGCGAATGGCCCGACCAGCTGATCGTGTCGCTGGAGGAGCACGAAGCGCTGGGCACCTGGGGTGAGGACGGCCGCCTGCTGTCGGTCAAGGGCGACGTGTTCACCGCCAACCTGGCGGAGGCGGAAGAAGACCACGAGCTGCCCGAGTTTTCCGGTCCGGACGGCAGCGAGAAGGAAGTGCTGGCGCGCTACGGCGAATTGAAGCAATGGTTCGCGCCGGCCAGCCTGGTGCCGAAGGGCGTGGCGCTGTCGGGGCGTTACGCCTGGACGGTCAAACTGGACAACGGCGCCAGCGTGGCGCTGGGACGCGAAGCGACGCACGACACGCTGCACCAGCGCGTGCAGCGCCTGGTGCGCATCTGGCCGCAGATTGCCAGCCGCGTGCCGAATATTGAAACGATTGACATGCGCTACCAGAACGGACTGGCGCTCAGTGCAGCGGGGCTGAAGATCCCGTCGGATACGAAGAAACATTGAAAGCAGGGCGAAAGAGATGACTAAAGACGCTAAGAACCTGATCGTCGGCCTCGACATCGGCACCTCCAAAGTGGTGGCCGTGGTGGCCGAAGTGATGGGCGATGGACGCCACGAAGTGATTGGCCTGGGCCAGCACGAGTCCAAAGGCCTGAAAAAAGGCGTGGTGGTGAACATCGAGGCGACCGTCGAATCGATCCAGCGCGCGCTGGAAGAGGCGGAGCTGATGGCCGACTGCAAGATCCGCAATGTGTACGCGGGCATCGCGGGCAGCCATATCCGCAGCTTCAATTCCAGCGGCATGGTGGCGATCAAGGACAAGGAAGTCACCGCCACCGACGTGGCGCGCGTGATCGAAACGGCCAAGGCAGTCAACATCCCGACCGACCAGCAGCTGCTGCACACGGTGCCGCAGGAATTCATCGTCGACTCGCAGGAAGACGTGCGCGAGCCGATCGGCATGAGCGGCATCCGCCTGGAAGTGAAGGTGCACATCGTCACGGGCGCGGTGAGCGCGGTGCAGAACATCGTCAAGTGCGTGCGCCGCTGCGGCCTGGAAGTGTCTGACCTGATCCTGCAGCCGATGGCCTCGGCCGACGCGGTGCTGACGACGGACGAAAAGGAACTGGGCGTGGTGCTGATCGACATCGGCGGCGGCACCACCGACGTGGCGGTGTTCAGCGACGGTGCGATCCGCCATACGGCCGTGATCCCGATCGCCGGCGACCAGATCACCAACGATATCGCGATGGCCCTGCGCACGCCGACCGGCGAAGCGGAGGAAATCAAGATCCGCTACGGCGTGGCCAAGCAGGTGCTGGCCGACCCGGGCGAACACCTGGAAGTGCCGGGCCTGGGCGACCGCGGCCCGCGCAACCTGTCGCGCCAGGCGCTGGCCGCTGTGATCGAGCCGCGCGTGGAGGAACTGTTTGCGATGGTGCACCAGGTGGTGCGCGAGTCCGGCTACGAGGGCGTGCTCTCGTCGGGCATCGTGCTGACCGGCGGCACCGCGATCATGCCGGGCATGGTGGAGATGGCGGAAGACATCTTCCTCAAGCCGGCGCGCCTGGGCACCCCGGACTACCGCGGCCAGCTGGCCGACGTGGTGCGCAGCCCGCGCTATGCGACGGTACTTGGATTGTTGTTGGAAGCGAAAAAGCAGTACCTGCGCGGCCACATTGTGACCCGCCAGGATGGTTCGGTGAAGGCAGTTTGGCAGCGCATGAAGGAATGGTTTTTAGGTAATTTTTAAATTGAAAAACACTGCAGTTTTCAATCTCCAGTTCTCCTACCCATATGAGGCCTGGCGCTTGAAAACCGCATTCTAGATAGGAGTACATCATGGAGTTTGATATGGTTGATAACGCAACACTGGGAACGGTCATCAAGGTCGTCGGCGTTGGCGGTGCTGGCGGCAATGCGGTCCAGCACATGATCAACAAGGGCGTGAGCGGCGTGGAATTCATCGCCGCCAACACCGACGCGCAGGCGCTGGCCACGTCCAAGGCACACAACATCATCCAGATCGGCGCGACCGGCCTGGGCGCAGGCATGAAGCCTGACGTCGGCCGTGCGCTGGCAGAAGAATCCCGCAGCCGCATCGAAGATGCGCTGCGCGGCGCGCACATGGTATTCATCGCAGCCGGCATGGGCGGCGGCACCGGTACCGGCGCAGCGCCGATCGTGGCGGAGATCGCCAAGCAGCAGGGCGCGCTGACCGTGGCGGTGGTGTCCAAGCCGTTCTCGCACGAAGGCCAGAAATGCCTGGACATCGCCGAGGCCGGCCTGGAGCAGCTGTCGCAGAACGTCGACTCGCTGATCGTGATCTGCAACGAGAAGCTGGAAGAGATCTACGAAGACGAGTCCCTGATCGAATGGCTGCAGCACGCCGACGATGTGCTGAACAACGCCGTTGCCGGTATCGCCGAGATCATCAACGTGCCGGGCCACATCAACGTCGACTTCAACGACGTCAAGACCATCATGGGCGAGCAGGGCAAGGCGATGATGGGTACCGCCACCGCTTCCGGCGTGGACCGCGCCCGCGTGGCCGCCGAGCAGGCTGTCGCATCCCCGCTGCTGGAGGGCATCGACCTGTCCGGCGCGCGCGGCGTGCTGGTGAACGTGACCGCATCGCGCGGCCTGAAAGGTAAGGAAGTGCGTGAAGTGATGGCGGCCGTACGCGCCTTCGCCGCACCGGACGCGTCGATCGCCCAGGGCATCGCCTATAACGACGAGATGGGCGACGAAATCCGCGTGACCGTGGTGGCCACCGGCCTGGGCAAGGCCAAGAAGCACGTGCAACTGGTACCGCAGCAGCAACTGCGCACCGGCACCCATGGCGGCAGCCCGCTGAACGTCAACGGCGCACTGGG
Organism: uncultured Oxalobacteraceae bacterium; assembly: GCA_965650885.1. Classification (GTDB taxonomy): domain Bacteria; phylum Pseudomonadota; class Gammaproteobacteria; order Burkholderiales; family Burkholderiaceae_D; genus Rugamonas. The sequence continues at coordinate 3,652 of CBFGQI010000181.1, read as the reverse complement.
CGGCGGCGCTGCGACCAATGCCGTGGGCGGCTTCGGTTCCGCAGGTTTCTCCGGCGTATCGGCCGACGTACAGAAGCAGCCAGCCGTGTGGCGCCGCGAATCGGCCACCGAGCAGGTGAATGCACTGGCCAAGTCGGGCATGGAAACCTACGACATCCCGGCCTTCCTGCGCAAGCAGGCTGACTAAATACGGTCGGCCGCGCCGCCGGATACGCGTCCGGCGGCGCGGAGTTATACTAGACATTCAGGGCAACCCGCGCACTGGCGCGGTTTTTTATTTTCGAGAACCGGTAGACCCGTACCTGACCCGCGGGGTCAGGTACGATCCGCGGCAGCCGCGTACCAGTGCCTGACCCTGCGGGTCAGGCATTGTTTTACCGGTTCTCTCCAAACAGGAGAAAAAGAATGACCATCAAAGTAGGCGACAAACTGCCGGAAGGCCAACTGTCCGAATTCATCGAGACCGAAACCGAAGGCTGCACCCTCGGCCCCAACACTTTCAACGTGCAAGACCTCGTCAAAGGCAAGAAGATCGCCATCTTCGGCCTGCCGGGCGCCTACACCCCGACCTGCTCCGCACAGCACGTGCCGGGCTACGTCAAGCACGCCGCCGACCTGAAGGGCAAGGGCGTCGATGAAATCTGGTGCATCTCCGTGAACGACGCCTTCGTGATGGGCGCCTGGGGCCGCGACCAGAAAGCCACCGGCACCATCCGCATGATGGCCGACGGCAACGCCGCCTACTCCAAGGCCCTGGGCCTGGACGCCGACTTCTCCAAGTACGGCATGGGCACCCGCTCCCAGCGTTACTCGATGCTGGTGGAAGACGGCGTGGTCAAGCAGCTCAACGTCGAGCAGGGCGGCAAGTTCGAAGTGTCGAACGCCGAAACCATGCTGGGCCAGCTGTAAGCGCAGCTTACTCCGCGGTAGACGGCGCTTCGGCGCCGTTTTTCGTTTTGGCCCGCGGCTTGCGCTTCTTCGGCGCCAGCATGACGCCGGTGCACGAAGGCGCCCCGCAATAGCAGGCGAACTGCTTCTTCACCTTGGCCGTATGGCGCGCCTCGTAGATCAAGCCATAGTTGTAGTTCAGCTCTTCGCCCGCAGCGATGTCGCGCAAGGAGCAGATATAGACGCGGCTTTCGTCGTCCTCCTCCGCCTCGCAGTTGGGCTCGCAGGAGTGGTTGATGAAGCGCGCCTCGTTGCCGCCCGAGCCGCCATCGATCAGCAGGCCGTTATTCAGGCTGAAGAAGAAGGTATGCCCGATCGGCCCGCCTTTCTCCTCCGTGCGGCGGCAGCATTCGTCCCAGTCGACGATCTCGCCGGTGTATTCGATGATACGGGTGCCGGCGGGAATCAGGCGGCGCGCAAAAACGCCGCGGCCGTGCACGGGCGATTCGTGTACTTCATAGAGCGGCTCGACATCGTCGACCAGTAAGGCTTGCGTGTTCATTCCATCATCATAACCCGCCCCGAAGTTGTTCGCGATGCCTTTCCGGAACCGCGCCCGCAGCGCGGAGCCGCCCTCAGCAGCAAACCGCTTCTTTCAGTACAATGGACGACCCGATAACGGATTTGGGCCGCCATCGTGACTCCGCAACAAAAAGAAAACCTGCAAGCTATTTACGCCATGGTGGCCGCGGTCGCCATGTTCTCGCTCATGGATGCCTCCATGAAAGTGCTGGCCGAGCACTACCCGGCGGTGCAGGTGACGGCACTGCGATGCATGCTGTCGATGCCGCTGGTGTGCGCCTTCATGGCCTACCGCGGCAAGTTCACCGGAATTTTCAAGGTGCGCTGGTCGCTGCACATCCTGCGCGGCGCGGTTGGCGTGGCCATGCTGTCGCTGTTCGCCTATGCGCTGAAGACGCTGCCGCTGGCCGACACTTATGCCATCTTCTTCATTGCCCCGGCGCTGGTCACCGCGCTGGCGGTCTTCGTCCTGCGCGAAAAGGTCAGCCTGGGCCAATGGGTGGCGATTTTCGTCGGCCTGGGCGGCGTGCTGGTGGTGCTGAGGCCCGACGGCAGCAACTTCGCCTCGATCGCCGGCCTGGCGGTGCTGGCGTCGGCCGTCTGCTACGGCGTTTCGGCCATTGCCGGGCGGGTACTGGCCAAGACCGACGCACCGGAGCATGTGATGTTCTGGGTGCTGACCCTGATGGGCGTGGGCGTGGCGCCCTTGGCGATCCGGGCCTGGGTGCCGATCGACTGGTCGCTGTGGCCGGCCCTGGCAGCGCTGGCGGTGAGCGGCTTCTTTGGCCAACTGGCACTGACGCGCGCCTTCAGCATGGGCAAGGCATCGATCGTGGCGCCGTTCGAATACACGGCCCTGGCCTGGGGCGTGGGGATCGACTGGCTGCTGTGGCAAACCTTGCCGGATAGATTCACGCTGCTGGGCGCCGCCATCATCATCGGCTCCGGCATCTACCTGGTGCGGCGCGAAGGGCAGCATGCCGAGGCTGAGCATCCCTGAGCGGGGAAGGGCGCAGGGCGCTATAATCCTTGCATGCTGAAACAACGAACCATCAAAGAAGTCGTCCGCACCACCGGTGTCGGCCTGCACTCCGGCACCAAGGTCGAGCTGACCTTGCGGCCGGCCGAACCGGATACGGGCATCGTCTTCCGTCGCGTCGACCTGAGTCCGCAAGTTGTGTTCCCGACAAGGGCCGACATCGTGGGCGATACCCGCATGGCCACGGTGCTGATGAAAGATGGCGGCCGCGTCTCCACCGTCGAGCACCTGATGTCGGCCTGCGCCGGCCTGGGCATCGACAACCTGTACGTGGATGTGACGGCGGAAGAAATCCCGATCATGGATGGTTCGGCATCGTCCTTCGTCTACCTGCTGCAGCAGGGCGGCGTGCAGGAGCAGGAAGCGCCGAAAAAGTTCATCAAGGTGAAAAAGACGGTCGAAATCCGCGAAGGCAAGGGCGCCAATGAAAAGTGGGCGCGCCTGGTGCCGCACGACGGCTTCAAGCTGGACTTCTTCATCGAATTCAACCACCCCGCAGTGGATGGCACGGCGCAGCGCGCCACGGTGGATTTCGGCGACGTGTCGTACATCCAGGCCATTGCCCGCGCCCGCACCTTCGGCTTCATGCAGGACGTGGAAATGCTGCGCGGGATTGGGCTGGCGCGTGGCGGCTCGCTGGAGAACGCCATCGTGATGGACGAATACCGCATCCTGAATTCCGACGGCCTGCGCTACGACGACGAATTCGTGCGCCATAAGATCCTTGACGCGATCGGCGACCTGTATATGGTCGGCCACCCGATCATCGCCAGCTACGAAGCCCACAAATCCGGCCACGCCCTGAACAACCAGCTGCTGCGCGCCATGCTGGCTGACCCGGATTCCTACGAACTGGTTACCTTCGACTCGCTCGATACCGCCCCGCCTTCCTACGCGAAGCAGATGTCGCGTGAGTGGGCTTACCTCTGATTTAGCCGCGGCGGCGGGCCACCAGGCGCCGCATCGCTTCGATCAGCGGCTCGTTGGCGGCGGTCGGTTCCAGTTTCTGGCTTAGCTCGTCGAAGGAATCGACGGCTGTTTCAGGCAGTTTCAAGCCTTCCCCACTCGGCCCGACGTGGGCGATCCCTTTCGGCATCTGCACCCGGAAGCGGATGTTGTTGATCTGCCAACCGTTCGCATTGA